>JASEHE010000134.1 GCA_030018915.1 Verrucomicrobiota bacterium | reverse complement strand
TCGATGGACGATCTGTGCGGCGAAAAGTCCGACGCCGGGCAGGTCGAAACGGGTAAATCGGACAGAAACTGGGTGACTGGAAATCCCATCACGGATTCAGGTTAATGTTAATGCGCCGGGATGGCGGAATGGCAGACGCATCAGACTTAAAATCTGATATCCGCAAGGGTATGCGGGTTCGAATCCCGCTCCCGGCACCAGCCGTTTTTTGCTCGCTAAAGCGCGCCCGATGAAAGGGAATCGTAGAGAGAAGATCGAAGAACACGACGACACGGCCGACATCGCGCCGATCGTTCGGACGCGCTATCGGTTCAAGATGGGCGCGCTCTGCCCGTTCTGCGGCCGGTTGCCCGCGGACGCGGCCGTGAACGTGGACCTGAACCCTCCGTTCCGGGACATGATCGCCGTGTTCGACCGGAGCGTCCACGCGCTTCCATGCTGTTCGGCATGCGGCGCCCGATACCTCCGGCGCAACAGCCGGGACGTCGCGCTGCCGCCGATTCTGGGCTATCCGTCTTCGATTCTCCACCGGCTGAGCTATGGGGACCGGGTCAGGCGGTGGCTCGCCGACAACGCCGAAGTCGCGAATTCGCTCGATACGATCCCGCCCGGAGCGCGCCGGGAGATGCTCCGCCGCGCCCGGAGCGTCATGGGTTACTCGGCGCTCACGGCCGGGGGAGTGGCGGCCTTGACGGCTCTGTCGCACTGGTGGAGCGCGAGCCAGGACGGCCTCTACATTATCTGCTGGGGCGCGATCGTTGCCGGCGCGGCCCGGTTTATTGTCGGGCTGGCGCGCTGGCTGAAGTGGACGCTCGCGTTGTAACCCCAAGCAGTTTGTGTCGCCTTTATCCGGCGTCGAGGTCGTCGGCCTTGTATTCCTTCAGTTTGCGGTGCAGCGTGCGGCGGCTGATCCCGATTTCCCGAGCCGCCTTCGTGCGGTTGCGGTCATGCTTGCGAAGCGCCGCCAGGATCAGCCGCTTTTCGGTCTCCGCGAGCGAGGCGGGCGGCTGTTCGAGGCCGGCCGGCGTCTTTGCGGGCAGGCCGCCCTCGACGCGGAGCGTTTCCCGGATGTTGGCCGGAATGTCCCGCGTCGTGAGTTTGTTTCCGGAGGCCAGCACGACCATCTTCTCGACCGTGTTTCTTAACTCGCGCACGTTGCCCGGCCAGGAATAGGCGGAGAGCATGTCCACGGCGTCCGGCGTGATCGCCTCGAAGGCCTTGCCGTTCTTGGCGTTGAACTCCTGGAGAAACCGGCCGGCGAGCAGCGGGATGTCCTCCCGCCGGTTCAGGAGCGGCGGGAGCTCGATATTGACGACGTCGAGCCGGAAAAACAGGTCCTCGCGGAACTTGCCTTCCTGGACGCGCTGGCGCAGGTTCTGGTTTGTGGCGGCGATCAGGCGGATGTCCACCTCGACGGTCTCGCTGCCGCCGACGCGTTCGAAGCGGCGCTCCTCCAGCACGCGCAGGAGCTTGACCTGGACCGATGCCTCGATTTCCGAGATTTCGTCCAGGAACAGCGTGCCGCCGTCGGCCAATTCGAAGCGTCCGTGCCGGCGCGCCAGGGCGCCGGTGAACGCGCCCTTCTCGTGGCCGAATAGCTCGCTCTCCAACAGGGTGGGCGCCAGCGCCGCGCAGTGCACGACGACGAACGGGCCCCGATTCCGCGTGCTGAGCCGGTGCAGGGCGCGCGCCACGAGTTCCTTGCCCGTCCCGCTGTCGCCCTGGATGAGCACCGTCGCTTGCGTGGGGGCGGCCTGGCGGATCGCGTCGAACACCCGCTGCATGGTCGGGGACGCGCCCACGATGTTGTCCAGCCCGTAGCGGGTGTCGAGCTGCTCCCGCAGCTTGCGGTTCTCTGATTCCACGTCGCGCGAGCGCAGCGCCCGCTTGAGCAGGAGATCGAGATGATCGAGATTGACCGGCTTGGCGAGGAAGTCGTGTGCCCCGCGCTTCATGGCCTCCACAGCTGTTTCCACATTGCCGTAGGCCGTGAGCAGAATACAGATGAGGTCGGGGCGCTGAGCCAGAGCGCGCTGCAGCAGCGTGAGCCCGTCCATGCCAGGCATGCGGACGTCCGCCAACAGGACATCGAAATCGTTCTCGCCGAGAATGGCCAGGGCGCGCTCGGCGTTCTCGGCGAGGAACACTCGGTAGCCGTTGCGCAGCGCGCGCTGCAGGCCGTCGCGCGTGCTCTTGTCGTCGTCCGCGATAAGGACGGAAGGTGGTGGAACGGCGTTCATGCGTCGGTTCCTGTCTCGGCCAGGGTTTCGCTCGCGGCCTCGCCTTTCGGCAGGAGTCGGACCCGGCGCCGGGCCAGCGGCAGAAGGATCGTGAAGTTGGTCCCTTCGCCGGGCTTGCTCTCGACCTCGATCTGTCCGCCGTGCTCCTGCGCGATGCGCTGCACAATCATGAGACCGAGCCCGGCCCCCCGGGCTTTGGTCGTGTAGTACGGCTCAAAAATCCGGCCGAGGTCCTCGGGCCGGATTCCGAGGCCCGTATCGCGGAAGGAAATGCTCACTGAATCGGACGTGGTCCGGAGCGAAATGCGCAGTGACCCGCCGTCCGGCATGGCCTGGAAGGCATTCTTGAGCAGGTTGAAGAAAGCCTGCTTGATCTGGTTGCGATCCACCCGCGCTTTCGGCACGAACTCGGCCACGTCTAGCTCGACGTCAATTTTGCGTTCCTGGATTTCGCGCTTCATCAGGGTGAGGCTCTCTTCGAGGAGGGTCTCGAGCGAGGAAAGCGCCAGCTTGGGCTTGCTCGGGCGGATGGCCCGCAGGAACTGGGCGATGATGAGATCGAGACGGGCAACCTCGCTGCGGGCCACGCCGATGAGTTCGCCGAGTTCCCGGCGCGACGCCTCGGGCAGGCGGGCGACCTCGCGATCCACAAGCTGGAGGTGAATATTCAGGGCATTGAGCGGGTTGCCGATCTCGTGGGCCACGCTGGCGGCCAGGAGCTTGATGGCGTTTAGCCGCTCGGACTCCAGCAGCGTGCTTTCTTCCTCGCGGTCGCGTGTGACGTCGCGAATAATGAAGAGGATTCCCTTCTCTCCTTCCTCTGTCGTCGGCGCAAGCGGGACCACATAAAAGCTGAGGAATCGGTGTTCCGGATAGGCGATCTCGATTTCACGGGCGATGAGCCGGGACCACTCGCCGGCGTCCAGGTCCAGAATCCGGTCCCAGTCCATGTCCCATAGGTATCGCGAAGCCGGCCGGCCACTGGCTGATTCGAAGGTGAACCCCATCAACTGTTCGGCCGCGCGATTCGCATAGGTAAGGCGTCCCTCCCCGTCCACGACCACCACACCTTCCTGGATGGACTGAAAGATCGTCTCAAGCAGCCCGCGTTCTTGGGCAAGGCGCAAGAAATAGGTCTGAACGCTCTTGGGGTCCAGGACATCCAGCCGTTCGATTAGCTTGTCAAGAAATCCCTTTTTCATCCAGGTTTTTCATCTCTTTTCTGAGACAAAACGGCGCAGTATAGTTGATGGAGGCTTCAATGCAAGGCAAAATTGACGCAGCCTGGACTGCGTCCGGATCGTTCGCGCGCGCAAGAAGATTCTTGATCACCGGGCGCGATACTCGTCATAGTGCCAGGGATGGACGGCGAGATCGGATTGTCACCCCTTTTCGATTTTTGGCGCCGGCGCCCGGCGTCGGCGGCGTGATCCGGGCGATGGCGCGTGGTTGCGCCGGCCCTTTGGAAATCGTGGCGGATGATCGGGAGCAGTCGTCGGCAGTGGCGGCGCACTTGCGCTCACAGGAGGGGCTGATCCTGACGGTCCGCCGCCTGAGCCGCAGCGACTACCTCGTGGGCCGGCGCGTGTTGATTGAAAGGAAGACGGTGGCGGATCTTGCGGCGTCGCTTGTGGATGGTCGGCTGTTCCGGCAGGCCTATCGGTTGGCCGGCAGCGGTTATCGTCCGGTGATCGTAATCGAAGGGCAAATTCGCGCCGACATGCCTGGAGTGAGTCGAGAAGCGATCCAGGGCGCTATCGTCTCGCTGGCGCTGTTCTTCGGCATTCCCTGCCTGCGCGCGCTCGACGAAAAGGAGACGGCCAATGCGATCCGCTATGCCGGCGAGCAGCTCCAGCGGCATGCTGCGGGCGCAATCCATCGCCATGCCATGGGTATCGTCCAAGGCGCAAGCGGAACCGCCAGTTGTTCATCCTGCAGGGATTGCCCCCGCCCGGGATCGGGCCCGGCAAGGCCGAGCGGCTCCTGGCCGCATTCGGCAGCGTGGAAGGCGTGTTCGGCGCGGATACCGAGGAACTGGCTGAAATCGAGGGCATCGGCCGCAAGACCGCTCAGGCCATCCGGGACCTGATCGGCCCGGATGCGGAGGACCGTCCGGGGTCAAGTCCGGATTTTCCTGTAAAAGCTGATAGGGCATAATCTCCACGAATG
>JASEHE010000133.1 GCA_030018915.1 Verrucomicrobiota bacterium | reverse complement strand
ATAAAAAAAAGACGCAAGGCCTTTTTTGCGCTTTTCCCAACTTTCTTGAACTACAGCCCGTGATTCTCCATGTCTTCATTTATTGACACCTTCCGCCTGCCGGTGCATATTCAACAACTCCACGGAAAACCAGGAAATTCATCCATGATTCGAGCCAAGGTCATCGGCGCAGGCGGTTATGGCGGAGTCGGCATCGCGGAACTGCTCCGAGGCCACCCCGAGACCGAGATCGCCGCGCTCGTTGACGTCGAAAACGTCGGACTCCCCCTCAGCAGGCTCTACCCTCACCTCACCGGTTTCGTGGACATCCCCATCCTCGACGCCGGCGACCCGGCGGCCCAAGCGCCGGCGGACGTGGTGTTCATGGCCACCCCGGACGGCGTCGGCATGAAGCTCGCCCCCGCCGAAATCGCCAAGGGCGCCCGGGTCGTGGACTACAGCGGCGACTTCCGGTTCAACTCACCGGAAGCCTACGCCGAGTACGCCCGCCGCATCGGCCGAGACCCAAAACACGCCGCGCCGGATCTGCTCCCGGACGCCGTGTACGGCCTCGCCGAGCTTCACCGCAAGGAGATCACCCAGGACACCCGCGTGGTCGGCAATCCCGGCTGTTTCGCCGTGAGCTGCATCCTCGGCCTGGCTCCCGCAGTCGCTGGAAAGCTCGTTGATAACTCCAGCATCATCTGTGACTGCAAGACCGGCGTCTCGGGCGCCGGAAAGAAGCCCAGCCCCACCTTTCACTACCCGGCCCGCTACGACCAGATGAACGCCTACAAGCTGGCCGGCCACCAGCACGTCTGCGAGGTCGAGCGCGAGCTGGGCCTCCTGGCCAAGAGCGAGGTGCGCGTGACCTTCACCGCCCATGTAGTCCCCGTGTGCCGCGGCATCATGTCCACCCTGTACGCGAATCTCAAGACGCCCCACAAGGAGGCGGACGCGCTGGAGATTTACCGCGCCTTTTACGAGGAGGACGCCTTCGTGCGGGTGTTCGAGAGCGCGACGTCTCTGGGCACGCAGTTCGTGCGCGGCACGAACTACTGCAACCTCGCGATCAGCGTGGACGAGCGGGTCAACCGCCTCCGCGTGGTGTCACACATTGACAACCTCGTCAAGGGGCAGGCGGGCTCGGCCCTGCAAAACATGAACCTGCTCTTCGGATTGCCCGAAACCATGGGCCTTGATCGGCCCGGAATCTATCCCTGATCAAACCCAACCGGAGGAATACGATGAACATGAAAAGCGACACCAAAACCATTATTGCCGAAGACGTGGAGATCACCGGCGCCATCAAGTGCGCCAGCGATATCCAGATTGACGGCAAGCTCAACGGAGACATGACCTGTGGAAACAACGTCGTCGTCGGCGCCACCGCCAACATCAAGGGCAGCCTCATGGTGGAGTCCATCAGCGTCCTGGGCGCTGTCAACGGCAACATCACAGCCAAGGATCGCATCGAGCTCAAGACGACGGCCAAGGTCAACGGCGACATCAAGGCCAAGCGGCTCACTGTCGAGGACGGCGTGACGTTCATCGGCAAGTCGGAGGTCAATCCGACCGGCTCGGCGCCAGCCGCCCGCGCGCCAGAGTCCCCGGCCACGGCCCTGCCCTACCAACCGCCAACGGTAGAGGAAAAGAAGCCGGGCGGGATGTTCGGGCGCAAATAGCTGATCGGCCGGCGAGAGAGAGGAAACTGCCATGCCGGGTTCCAGCCGAACCAGCATGATTGACGGGTTCACCTCCGTGCAGATGGTCCGCCGAGCTGCCAAGCGGAACCGGAACGGCGCGCCAGTTCCGCGTGACGACGCCGAGGCAACGCCGGCTGCGGAACCGTTCGCCGGCAAGATCGGGGCCAAGGTCACTCAGACGGCCCTTCCGGACCGGTACGACATCGTCTGCTACGAATGCGGCTACGCCTTCGTGTTGACCGGCCACTTGCGCCGCACTATCTGCCCAAAGTGCCGCGCACAACTCGAGGCCGGCGCCACCGTAGCCGCCAAGGAGTATTCCGGCGCGGCTCGCACCATCGGGACCGTCCATGTGAAGCCGGCCGGAGTCCTCAAGGACGCCGTCGTGACGGCGCGAATCCTGATCGTCGAGGGGGACGCGACCGGCGGAACGCTCCGCTGCCAGCAACTGCAGATCGGCAAGGGCGGCCGGCTGGCGCTGGACCGGACGACGTTTCGCGACCTGCTGATCGCTGGGACGGCCGAGTTCAAGCCCGACGCGCCCGTGAAGTGCCGGGCCCTCGAGGTCAAGGGCACGATAGACGCCGACATTCTCGCCGAGCGCGTCATCGTGCGAGCCGGCGGCCTCGCGAGCGGCAACCTGCGCGCGGAGCGCCTCGTCGTGGACGACGGAGGCGGACTGAAAGCAACGGTTTGCGCGGGCAAGAAGACCGAGACGGAACCAAACGGCGAGAAACCAAGGAACGAGCGACATGACGACAAAACACGGACTGGGCAGGGGCCTCGGAGCCATCATCAAGGAAATCCAGGACAGCATCCCGGCGCCGCCCGAGGCGGGCGCGACCGAACCCGGCCCGGGCCGCTCCGTGGTTCAGGTTCCCATCGACCGGATCAAGAAGAGCACGGTCCAGCCACGGCAGCAGTTTGACCCCGAGGCCATGGCCGACCTCGTCGCGTCAATCCGCCAGCGGGGCGTGCTGCAGCCGCTGTTCGTGCGCCGCGCCGGCCAGGACTATGAGCTCATTGCCGGAGAGCGCCGGCTGCGGGCCGCGACGGAAGTCGGACTGAAAGACCTGCCCGCGATCGTCATGGAGGCCAACGACAACGAGGCGCTCCTGACAGCCCTCGTGGAGAATCTCCAACGCGAGGACCTCAACGTCCTGGAAGAGGCTGAAGGCTACCGGATGCTGGCAACCCGGTTCGGCCTCACGCAGGAGCAGACCGCCCAGCAAGTCGGAAAGTCCCGCTCCTCGGTTGCCAATACGACGCGCGTGCTCGACTTGCCGAAAGACGTCCGCGACATGCTCGCCGACAACCGCCTGACGCCCGGCCACGCCAAGGTGCTCGCCGGAGTCGAGATTCCGAAAGAGCAATTCCTCCTGGCCCAGCGGGTCGTGCTCGACGGCCTCTCCGTGCGGCAGTTGGAGAAACTCGTCCGGAAACTCGCGCAGCCTCCCCGCAAGCCGCGGGCGGCAAGGTCCGACATCCCGGCCGATCACCTCGCGTTCGTATCCGACAGCTTGCACCAGCACTTCGGCACTGCGGTCCGCATTATGCCATGCCGCTCGCTGGCCAACGGCAAAAAGGCCAAGGGCACCATAGAAATTGATTTCTACTCCGGCGACGACCTCGATCGCCTCCTGCAAATCATGGCCATCGAAGTGTAGCGGTTAGCAGTCGGTAATCGGCAATCGCAAATCGGCGATCCGTAATCGGCGGGCGGTGATTATTACTGATCGCTCGTCTGGTCATGGGTCGTCGTAGGCGTCAAGACTTGAAAAATCGAGCAAGTATTTGTGTCGTCGCGGTAGTATGCGTCATCCTGGCGGCGGCCTGGATCGCGGGCAAGGGGTTCCGCCACGCTCCGCGCGCGGTTGCCGCCGGACGGTTGAACCCAGAACTTGTGGATGGCCGGAAAGCTTTCGACGAGGCGCGCCTGCTGATTGATCTCGGCCCCCGCCATGCGGGGACCGACGGCGCCGAACGAGCCGCCCGCCACATTGCCGAGCGTCTTGAAGCTGCCGGCGTCAAAGCTATCATCGAAGAGTTCCGCGACTCCACACCACGCGGCGAAGCGACATTCCGCAACGTGCTCGGAGTCATCCCCGGCGCGAGTGACCGGATCGTCGTGCTGCTCTCCCACTACGACACGAAAGCCGGAATCTCGGAGGCCTTTGTCGGCGCCAACGATTCAGGATCGAGCACCGGCCTGCTGCTGGAACTGGCGCGCGTGCTGCGCCTGTCCGAGCCGCCGGCCCGCAACTTCATCTTCGCCTTCCTCGACGGCGAGGAATGCCTGGACGCCTACACCAAAAACGACGGGCTGCACGGCAGCCGTTACCTGGCCGGCAGGATGAAGGTGGACGGGCGCGCCCGCGACGTTCAGGCGGTCATCCTGTTGGACATGGTCGGAGACTCTGATTTGAGCGTGACTCTGCCCCGCAACAGCTCGCCGGCACTGATCTCGCTCGTGTTCGAGGCGGCTCGCGAAGAGGGCGTTCGCGAAAAGTTCTCGCTCGCCCCAGGCGGCATTCTAGACGACCACGCGCCCTTTCTGGCGGCCGGCATGCCCGCCGTGAATATTATTGATTTCCAGTACGGCTCGGCGCCCGGTAAGAACGACTACTGGCACACGGTCCATGACACGATTGATCACATCAGCCACCGCTCCCTCCAAACCGTTGGCCGAGTGGTCATCCGCATGTTGAACACGTTGATCGGGCAGCCGGCCGCGCCGGCGTCTCGGGGCGGCCCGCCTTAGCCCGTCGAGTAGGCAGAGGGGCTTGCGCCCCTCCGCCTCTCACAGAACCG
>JASEHE010000132.1 GCA_030018915.1 Verrucomicrobiota bacterium | reverse complement strand
TCCAATCTGCACAACCCCCCGCCCATCTTCAGGGGGATGCATGCGCGCTTACACCACGCCGGCCAGCCGCTTCTTCCCTTTAGTTGCCTCTTCTCTTCACACGGATTCACCCACAAATTGTGCTACAGAGCCAATGTCTTTTCTCTCATGCCCGAGCCTTGGCGGATACGATATACGAGGCCAAGCGCCACTCGCCGGCGTGGGCGGGAACGCGCGGCAAGCGGTGTTCCTTTTGCGCAAGTACGGTCAAAAGCAGTGGAGAAAGTTGCGCGAAAGAGTGAAGACGAATCCGTCCTTGATTGATCGAGTCAACAACCTCAGATACAAACTCACACAACGCCTAAGTCTCATTTCCCCAGGCTTGACCCTGGGAAGGCCACAGTCGAAGCCGACCGCGTGGGCGTCGGCGTTGATACTCGCGTTTGGCGCGGTGGCCGCTGTTGCTGGGGACGGCAACAATGGATTTCGGGCAGTCGCCGACAAGATTCTCGCGGAAACCGGCGTTCGAGGAGGTCTGATCGTCCATCTGGGCTGCGGCGACGGAAAACTGACGGCGGCTCTGAAGCTCAACGAGGCCTACCGTGTGCACGGCCTTGACGCGGACGAACGGAACGTGGCCGCAGCCCGCGAACATGCGCTCTCTCTGGGCCTCTACGGGTCCGTCGCGGCGGACGCGCTGCGAAGCAGTCGCTTGCCCCACACGGACGGCATGGTGAACTTGCTGGTTGCAGAGGATTTGGGCGGCATCCCGCAGGCTGAGGTGTGACGCGTGTTGTGCCCCGGCGGCGTGGCGTACCTCATGGCGGAAGGCCGCTGGACCAGGACGGTGAAACCCTGGCCCCAAAACATAGATGAGTGGACCCATTGGCTCCACGGCGCGGATGGCAATGCCGTCGCTAAGGATCGCCTCGTCGGCCCGCCTCATGGTATCCAATGGGTCGAGCGACCTCTGTGGCAGCGGCATCAGGAATTCACGGCCAGCATACCGGCTCTCGTGTCGGCGAAAGGACGCATCTTCTACATCAGCGACGAAGCGCCGGCCACGGCGCTGGGCCTGCCGGAGCGGTGGCTGCTGATCGCCCGCGACGCATTCAACGGCGTGCAACTCTGGTCGCGCCCGCTCGGCAAATGGGGTTGGAGATGCTGGAACAATCGCGAGGCCAACGGCCGATTCGGTCTGCCCATTCACATCCTGCGGCGGCTGGTCGTTGTTGGAGACCGGGTGTATGCGACCCTGGACTTCAACGCGCCGCTGACCGCGTTGGACGCCGCAACTGGAACGGTCGTGAAGACGTACAAGGGAACCGAATTCACCGACGAAATCCTGTTCCAAGACGGTCTTCTGATCCTTTCCGTGAGCCAGACCGCCCAGCAGCCTGGAACGATCGCCGCCGGCCCGCCCGCCGGGAAGCAGGTCGTGGGGCGATGCGGGCGGGCACGGGCGAAGCGCTCTGGCGGCAAGGCAACTGCCTCGGCATCGCCACCAAGAACGATGTGCTCGAACGCATCACTCATCTGTCGCTGGCCGCCGGCCCGCAACACGTATGGCTCGTGGAAGAGGACGCCGTGGTGTGTCTGGATCTCAAGACCGGCCGCGAACAGTGGCGCTGGCCGCAGCCCGCCAAGACCGACGAACACGATCACCATTCCTACAAGCCAGCCAACCTGTGCACACTGGTCGCCGCCGACGGGGTGACCTTCTTCGCGCAGACCGAGGGCGTCTACGCGCGGTCGACGTGGAACCGCGGCGTCAAGACGCGGCTTACGGCGCTTGACTCTAAAACCGGACAGGAGCGGTGGAACCGTGAGTGCAGCGTGTGGGGTCCCGGGACGCAACCCGACGTCTTTGTCGTCGGCGGTCTGGTGTGGTCTTATGCCTCCGAAGGCTTCGGCCTGATCGGAATGGATTTGTCGAGCGGCGAGATCAAGCGCAAGTTTTCGACCCGGGCGGCCTTCGACGAGAAGCACCATCATCGCTGTTTCCGCAACAAGGCCACGGAACAGTATGTCTTGGCGGCGCGGCGGGCGCCTCCGATCGCGGCGCGCCATGATCCGCGGGCATGCGCCCAACCGTCGAACTTGATGTCCGCCGGCGCCTCGAACATTGAACCTTGTCCGTGTTCCGTTGGCCAGCTCATTTTTGCCCTTGCCCGGCGAACGCGCTTGCGTCAGGGTATCGGGAATGGAACGCCAGGTTCATTGCGATCGCGAATCTTCGTCAAGCGCCACGTCTCATCGCGCGGCGGCGTTCCCCGCAGCCCGCAAGCTGACCCCCGAAGAAATCAACAGACTGCCCCTGGCGCAATATCCCGGCCGAATTCATGTGGTGCGGGCGCGCGAGCACATGCTGCGGGCCGTTCGCGAGCTCGGGAAGAAGCTCCTGCTCGGATTCGACATCGAGAAACGCCCGTGTTTCAAGAAGGGGGAGTTCCACCCGCCGGCCCTTTTGCAACTGGCGGGCCGGACCGACGCGCATATCTTCGTCCTGCACGCGCTCGGCCTGCCCGTCGAATTGACCGCAATCCTGGCGAACCCCGGGATCATCAAGGCGGGTGTGGCGGTCGGACGGGACGTGAAGGAGCTTCGGGATTTGACCGAGTTCGAGCCGCGCGGATTTGTTGATCTGGGCGCCTTGGCGGAGGAGGGCGGGATCCCCCATCGCGGCTTGCGCGGGATGGCCGCGTTGCTGCTCGGCTGCCGGATTCCGAAGCAGGCGCAGCTCACCAACTGGGCGCTTCCGCAGCTGCCGGAACGCGCGCTGCGCTATGCGGCCACGGACGCATGGATTGGCCGCAGGTTATACGAGGTCATGACGGCGCATACCCGAAGTGGCGCCGGGGTCAGATAGTATGAAAGACAGAACCTCCGAGACGCGGCTATAATGCCCGTCAAGCAAGAGATGCGGCTCAATGAAGGGCCCATCAACTCGAGGAGGTGCTGTCATGTACTACGCGGGAATAGATTATCACAAGCGGTACTCGTTCGTCGGCATCCAAGATGAGGCCGGCAAGATCGTTCTGGAACGGCAGGTGCCCCACAATAATCCGCTGATATTCGAGGAGATTTTCCGTGATGTTGGCGGACACCGGTGGCGGTGGTGTATGAGGCTGGGCTGAACTGGACGTGGCTGTACGAGGTGCCGGAGAGGATGGAGAATGTGAAGTCGATCACGTTGGCCAATGCCTGCAAGGTGCGCCTGATTGCCGAAGCGCAAATCAAGACGGATAAGATCGATGCCCGGAAGTTGGCGCTGCTGTTGCGGATGGAGGTGGTTCCGAGCTGTCACATACCGAATCGGGCGGCAGAGATACTCTCCAGTATTCCGGGCATAGGGCTCATCATCGCCAGCATCATGGCCGCCGAGACCGATGGGATTGGGCGTTTTCCGTCTCCGGAGCGGTATACCGATTATTCCGGATTGTCCCCAACAACCCATAGCTCCGGTGGTCACACGCACAATGGGCGGATGACGTGGATGTGCAACAAATGGCTGAAGTGGGCGTTCATCGAGGCGGCTTGGGTAGCCGTTGGCTCTTGTGCGTATTTCGGCGGAATGTATCGGCAACATCGCCAGCGCGGCAAGAAAGCCAACACGGCCATCACGATCGTAGCACGCCGCATGTGCCGGATCGTTTATCGACTGCTGAAGGAGGATCGCTTTTACGAGGAAAGGACTTTCTCTCCGGTCGCCCTCGTCAAGGTGTGACGATAACCCGCTTCGGCGGGTGATGCGTCTTGGGTCAGAATAGAGGGCCGGGGATCTGACAATTACAGTGTCGGCAAGCGACTAAGAGAAGACTGATCCAAGAATCTCTCTGTCTGACTATGTGGCCCGAAGAGCGCCGATGTGTTATCAAATCGGAGGTTGACTCGGTCTTTCAGAGAAGAAGCCCTTGGGTTAGGAGTTAGCGGATTTCGCCGCCGGCCGGCTTCTCGTTTGACGCAAGCGGTGTTCCAACCGGGACAGCGCTCGGCTCGGCGCCCCGGGAATCCCATCCCGGTAGCGGGACAGTTGCTTGCCGATCGCCGAACCGCTGCTCGCCTCCAAGAGCCGCGCCACCTCCCGTTTTCGGCGTGCTTTCTGGCGTTGGCGTTATGTTATGGCGGACGCTGGAGCATTGGATGAGCACGAAGGGTTTGGGAGACTGTGCGCGGCAATTGCTCAAGGAGTTGGACGAACTGCGTTCCATGGACGTGGTGCTGCCGACACATGAAGTGGGCGAACTGCGGCTGCGGGTGGTGGCGCGTCCGGAAAAACCGCTTGCCCAACTCCTTGACAGCCTCGGTTTGGTTCTCCCGAATATGCCGAAATAAAGTCAACAGAATCAATGGTTCGGTCACAGAAAGGGGAAAGACATCATGCGGAAGCTCATGTATCTCATCGTTCTCGGTCTGATCGCCGTTGTCTTTGGCTGCGCAACAAATCCACCATCCGCACTCACCAAGGAGTACGGTGACAAGGGTTGGTGTAAGGCAGTGTCGCAAGGCACAGTGTCAATCTGGCGGAACTCGATCGATCAAGGGGCCTACGTTGTGACCAAAGGGGAGGACACTGAGCAAAGAACTAGACGGTGCTACATTGCAAAAAGGTGATGTCCGATACTTCCTGTAAAAGTGGAGAAGGTGTAACCTCCTGAAAAGCA
>JASEHE010000131.1 GCA_030018915.1 Verrucomicrobiota bacterium | reverse complement strand
TCCTTCTGCCCCAACAGTCGTTCCAAATCCCGGATCCGCTGCTCATATCCCCGGACCGATTCACTGCCCCCGAAAAGGTCCGCCCCGTGCTCCAGGAATTCTTTCTTCCATAGCCCCAGGGTGATCGGATGCTCCCCGTATGCCCGAGCGATCTGTCCGACCTCCTTCTGTTTGCGCAAAACTTCCAACACCACTTGGAACTTGAACCGCGCCGTGTACCGTCGCTTTGCCATATCGGGCCTCCTTTCGCGGCGTCGAGGGGGGTACCCCCCTCGATCCCTTCCTTCTTCTTATCCCGATAAGGCGTTCTCAGCTGGTCATTCAGGTGGTTCGAATTTTGGGGCGCGCCCCCAACAGACATCCGAGCGAGGCTTTGGTTCAGACCTGAATTTTGCGCGCATTGCGCGCAAAATTCAGAGTGAGGAAGGACTCTAGTGAATCTCGGTCAGGATTTCAATCGCGAACCGTTGGGCCATGCCCCATATTCATTTCAGCGCGCTCCCCTTTCTGGGTGGCCGATTGACTCAAGCGCCTCCAATGGCTTGTGGTCTTGTGAGGACTCACCATGGAAACACGGAGAGGGAAAACGAAGCCAGGGGTTCGCGCAAATCCGAGATCGGCGACCTGCGCGCGATCGGAAACTCTTTACTCCGCGCCGTTCCCGGCTATCATCCTGCCGCCGTGAAGCCGAAAGACATTCCGGCCGTCCACCGTATCCTTGATCGCGAGCGCTCGCGCCGCCATGCGCCAGTCGCGCGCCTCGCCGAAGCGCGCGACGAGGAGCCGTTTCGTGTCCTCGTCACCACCATGCTCAGCGCGCGGACCAGGGACGAAACCACCATCGTGGTGGCAGAGCGCCTCTTCAACGTGGTGAGGAAACCCGCAGACTTCCGCTCGCTCTCTCTGAAGAAAATCGAGAAGCTGATCTTTCCAATCGGATTCTACCACACCAAAGCCCGCCACCTCCGCCGGCTGCCGCTTGTGCTCGACAAGCTCTTCAGGGGAAGAATCCCGGACACCATGGAAGGACTGTGCGAACTTCCAGGCGTCGGCCGCAAGGTCGCCAGTCTCGTGCTCACCGACGCCTTCGACAAGCCGGCAATTTGCGTGGACGCGCACGTCCACCGGATCAGCAACCGCGCCGGCCTGGTCAAGACCAGCAACCCGTTTGAGACGGAAATGGCGCTCCGCAAGACTCTCCCACAGCGCTACTGGAAAACGTGGAACTTCCTCCTCGTGTCCTTCGGCCAGACCGTCTGCACACCGCTCCGCCCACATTGCAAGTCTTGCCCCATCCGGCGGTTCTGCGACCGGCGTCTGAATCGGGAATCAGTTGTCGGTTCGGAAGGAGAACGGAACGAGGGTCGTCGTCAGCCCCGATGAACTACAGCCTTACAAGCAGGCCGCGAACCGTTTTGCAATCAACGCCGCATCCTCGCTCTCCAGTTCGCGGAGCCGCCAGCCCGGATATTTCACACGGGAGCGCGAAATATGCGGGCTAGCGGATAGACATCAACTTCCATCGAATGCAGGAGCTCGTCCTCGGCGTCGAGATGCGCTCCAAGAATGGCCTGGCTCACGATGGATGACCATCTCTCGACTCCGCGTAGCACGCGAAAAGCATTACGGTGGTGGGACCATCCCGGCCACCGACAACTGATTGCCGATTACTGCCCCCCGCCATCTTTTTCCAGCAGTTTCAGCACGCCTTCCTTCAACTCGCAGAATTGCCGGCTGGTCAGGCGTCCGAAGGTGACAGCGGCGGCTTCGTCCACAAACGTCTGCCGGAACACTCCCTCCGCCAGCGGGATTTTCCGCGACACAAGCACGCCGAGGTGCTGCCGCGACCATCCCCGCTTTAACTGCAACAGCCGCAGCAGTTCGCAGTCCTGTGCGCCACGCCGCAACGCGTGAACGCGGAACGACGCAATCGCCTCTCCGTACGGCAAGGCCCTGACAATCAAGGCATTGCCCATATCTGCCGGATCCGGGTTGGTGAGCCCCTCGCCCAGCGACTGCCATGGAAGCAGCCCGTCGCACTCGTGTAGGAACGCCTGCAGACACCAAGCCGCTGACTCCCAGTTGTTCCGCTTGTACGCATTGCATTCGCCGTAGGTGTAGAGAATCGTCGGCATCCGTTCCTTCTGGGCGCGGACCGTGCGAAACCGCTCGTACACATCTCCACACACAATCATCAGGTTCATCAGCCCATCCGACAGGTTCCCCTGCATTTGCGGCCGCGAGATGTCGCCACGGAACACCATCGCCGGTCCTGCGGCGCTCAAAGCGGCCAAGCCGTCTTGGTATCGGCGCTCGTGCCATTCCCGCGTGTAGACAGCGGGCGAGCCGATTGCCTGCTTCCACAACCCGGCAAAGAAGTTCAGCGCCTCCCAGTCCCGGTACACGACCGGCTCGTCCAGCGTCCACAGCGTGTAGCCGGTCTTCGGCTTCCTGTTGAGGAAACATTCCAGCATGGTTCGATTCCATCCCTTGTCCCGGGCATGTTTGGCGAAATCGCGGACGGCGTTCATCCACGCCGCCTTGTATTCGGGCGCCAGCGCCTCCGCAATCGGCTTCGCCAGCGCGTGGTGCCGCAGGAGAACATCGTTTTTCTTCGCCACCATTGGCACCCCTTGGCCTGGCGAGTAGTATTTCTTGAAGTCAAGCGGCCATCCCTCGCTGAGCGGCAGGTAGAGCGCTGGCACCGGCACCTTCGCGCGTGGATTGTCCTTGAACAGACTCCCGTCCAGCAGTCCGCCCAGCCGCGCGTCGAAGCCGCTCCAGTCCGTCACGCGCCCCTGCGCATCCGTCTTCGGAACCCAGTCTTCGTATGTCCGCGCGCTCTGCGTGTAGGGCACCCGGTTGATCGTGCAGCGATGGTAGTGCGCCAGGACAAAGCTTTTGTTGAACTGTTCGGACCCCGCGTCGCCCGGTCCGTCGTAGCAGTTCAGCTCCGGATTGAAGAACACTTCGTCCGGAATCACGGCGCCGTAGACTTTGACCTTCAGCCCCAGTTCGACCCGCTCTGCGGCGGACGACACCGTCACTCGCCCTTCGTAGTTCCCCGGCCGGACTCCAGCCGGGATGTGCCAGTCCACGGTCACTGCCTGGTGCTTTTGCCCAGACACTCCGTTGTCGGCTGTCGGACAATCCACCGAACCGGTCCACGGCAAGGCATACTCGGATTGCCCGTTGACATACCAGTTCCGCCACAATCGGACACCGCTCCGTCCGATCGGGGACGGTCCCTTCAGATCGGACACCTCAACCCGAACCCCAGTTGCTTTCCCGTCGAGCCCAATCTGGAAACTGACGATCTCGCCCCGCGCGGCCGCCAGCCGGATTGTCCGCGTCTTTCCACTCCATATCGCGTTCTGCCGCTTGAATTCTTGCCCTTCCCCCTCGTGAAGCAACTCCCCGCTGACCGGGTGGACCTTGCACACCTCCGGGAACGCGTAAATCGCCGCGCCGCCCAGCATGGGTGGCGCCCCGCCCTCGGGCTGAAACTCCGGCGCCGGCAGAACCGGCGCCGCCAGGCTGGGACTAGTTCGCCCGGACGCCGTGATCGTGGCCGACACATTTCCGGCTGCGTCCACCGCCCGCACCTCCACCTTCACGCCCGAATCCGGCGGCAGGTCAACGAGAGGAAAAATCTGGGACGCTCCCGGAACCGCCAGCGGAATCTGCCAGCGCGGAATCGGCCGGCCGTTGACGGCGATCCTGTACGCAAAGGTGTCCGGCGCCGTTCCGTCCACGGACAACACCACGGCGCCGTTGGAGACCCCCGCCCAGTTCGGTGCCGGATTGACGCGAACGTTGCGGGGCGACGCCGGGACCTGCTTGTCATTCGCGCCCACGGTGACCTCAAGGTACGGCCCCTCTCCGGATTCCCGGGACTTGATTCGACTGTTGACCGCCACGTTCCCCCCCCCATCCGCCACCATGAATCCGTAGGCGACGCCCGCTGCCAGCGCGCGCACCAGCCCGGGATCGATCCGCATCCGGTGCCATGCGCCCGCAGGCTCCAGCGTCCCATCGCACCGAACCGTGTTCGCGTTGCCCATGCTCATGTCGCTCGCCTGCGCGCGCGGCCAACCCCAGCAGCCGGCGCCGGACGAATTGGCCGAAGCCTTTCGCTCATCCCAGTCCGCCGCGACGGTGGCGACCGACAGCCACTTCAAGTCTGTCCCGTGGTTGAGATCGAACTTGGGCTTGCCCGCCGCCTTCACGTAGAGCCACGCGTCACGGATGCTCCGGCCTCGCAACGCCGTTACGTCGAAGTCCATCAGGGCGACTTCCTCATGGAATTTGATCTTCATCGTGTCCTCCCCGCCCTTCTGGAAACTGACCTCTTCCGGGTGGAAGGAGATGGACGCATCCCGAGTTGCCGGACAGCGGATGATTTGTCCATGCGCCGGAGAACAAAAAGCGAGCGCGATGAGAACAAACGACAGGTCGAGCGCGGCGGCATGGCGGCGCTTCCTAATGATGCGAACGGCGTTGAGTCGAATAGTCATTATGCGGTTTTCTCCAGTAGTGGTTCGTTGCCTTGCTCGTTGCCAACAGTGAATATGGCACCCCCGGGGTGATTCGAACACCCGCCCATGGGATTAGAAATCCCATGCTCTGTCCATCTGAGCTACGGGGGTACGACACTCTATACAAATAAAGCAATAGCGCAGTGGCACGGTAGTGTCAAGAATCTTCGCGCATTTACAGCGATTCCGCAAGCTGGCGGAGAGGAGCGCAGGGAGAGCGCGGCAGGAGGCT
>JASEHE010000130.1 GCA_030018915.1 Verrucomicrobiota bacterium | reverse complement strand
GACTGATCGACCAAATCATGACTCAGGATCCGCATCGGGGAGCTCGACGGGTGTTCCTCATTATGGACAACGGATCCTCCCGCCGTGGAGAGAAGAGTCGGCGGCGGTTGCAGGGCAAATATCCAAACTTGGTCCTTGTACACGGCCCTGTCCATGCCAGTTGGCTCAACCAGATCGAGATATTCTTCTCCGTTGTTCAACGCAACGTCCTCACCCCAAACGATTTTCCATCTCTTCAGGTCCTTGAACGGCGCCTCCTGGCCTTTCAATCTCACTATGAGAGCATCGCCAAACCGTTCGAGTGGCGATTCACCCGCCACGATTTGAACGCGCTTCTTCTGAAACTCGCTCGCCCCGACGAAGCTCACGCCGGCCAAGAGGCAGCATGAAATACGTTAGCGGACTTATGAAACGACCCACTAAGCTACCTGTCCCCAAAACGGGGAGAACCGCCGGCGGAGAAGAAGCGGGTTCCGCGTCCCAGCGCGCAGGGCATCCCATTGTTTACGTCCGTTTCTCCACCCGGACGTGTACAGCCGTCTCGCGAGGGTTCAGCACCTCCCATCCGCGCGCGACCCGGTAGCCAGGAATCCAGACGATCCGGCCGGCGCACTCGAAAACCGGCACGCTCCTCCGTTCCTCCACCGGCACCTTGCCGTCCGTGAAGATGTCCTGCAGCTTGCGGCTGCCGGTCATGCCCAGCGGCGCCATGCGGTCGCCCGGCCGCCAGGAACGAACCACCAGCGCCCGCCGTCCCAGCGCGGACCGCCTGATCGTGGCATGCGCCGGAATCGCGCCCACGCGGCCGGATCGGTCCTTGACCAGACCCGGCCCAATTTGGGCGCGAATCAGCAGCTCGGTTCCTCGGACCAGTGTCTCGCCCGGAGCTTTCACCCGGGCCCGGAACGCCCGAGGCTCCCGGCAGGCCTGTACTCGAACCTCGAGCCGATTATACCGGCGCTCGGCGATCCACGCGCCGGCCACGTTCGTCCGGCTGGTCCCTGTTTTTCCCGCCAGCAGCGACTCCACCCGGTCCACGGCCTCATAGTCAACCAGCTCCGCAGGAACACCGGCCCGGACCAGCCACAGCCGAATGACGCGGCGGATCAGCGCAACGGGCTGGACGCGAAGCCGGGACGCATCAAGGGCCGGGCTGCCGGCCTCGGGCGCGGCGCAGGACTCCAGCCCCTTCCGGGCAACCCAGTCGAGCCAGGCGTCCTCCTCGCGCAGCACATCCGCGGTCCGGACTAACACGGTCCGCAACCCCGGATTCAGTTCCCGCTCCAGGAACGGCAGCACCCGCCTCCGCACCCGGTTGCGCGGGATGGATAGATCCCGGTTCGACTCGTCCTCCCGCCACGCCATCCGGCGTTCGCGCAAGAACCGGATGACGTCCCGGCGCGTGACATCGAGCATGGGCCGGATCACTTGCAGCCCGCCGATCTTGATTGAGCGGGCGATTCCGGCGAGTCCGCCGGCGCCGGCGCCGCGGGTGAGTTTGAGCAACACCGTCTCGGCCTGGTCGTCGGCCGTGTGCGCGGTGGCAACCGCCGAAGCCCGGACTTTTCGCGCCGCGCGCGCGAGGAACGCATAGCGCGCCTCCCGCGCGGCCATTTCCAGGGACAGACCCCGCCGCCGCGCCAACTGCGGCACATCCGCCCGGCCCATCACGCAACGGATGCGCAACCGGCCCGCGAGCCGGCGGACGAACCGCGCGTCCGCGTCGGCGTTCGGCCCGCGAATGCCGTGGTGAAAATGCGCCACGGCCAGCCGAATGCCGAGCGGCCGCGCCAGTTCGCGCAATGCCGCCAGCATGGCCACCGAGTCCGCGCCGCCGGACACGGCGGCCAGTACGCGGTCGCGCCGGGCGCACAGCCGATGCCGTCGAATGCTCTGCCTCACGCGCCGGATCATGTGACTATCGGCTGAGGACTCGGGCTCGTAAATACGGTGACGTATTGGCTGAGGTGGCCCGCGGCTCATCGCTGCCTTCTCGGGGCAGGCTCCACCCGGTCACCTGCCACTCCTTGGACAAGCGGCCGGCCTGAACCCTGAACCCTCTGAAAAAGGTCTTTGGTGGGGCATGTGCCCTACATGAATTACGAAACTGTGGGGTTTTTCAGCGCAATCAACCCTGAAACCTCTCTCCACGCCTATCCGCGGCACACGGTCCGCCGGATTTTCTCGGCTTCCTTCTTGATCCGCGCGAGCTGCGCGCGGGTGACACTCTGCTCCCCGTCGCACAGCGCCTCGGCCGGGCAGTTGTGCGTCTCGATGAGAAGCCCGTCCGCCCCGGCGGCCACGGCCGCCAGACTGATCGCCCCGACGCTGTCGCGGTAGCCCGTCGCGTGGGACGGATCGAAGATGACTGGCAGGTTGCACTCGCGCTTGAGCACCGGGATGGCGCCGATGTCGGCCGTGTAGCGCTGGAACTTAGTTTCCTCGAACGCGCGGATGCCGCGCAGGCAGAGCATGACGTTCGGGTTCCCGCTTGCCACCACGTATTCGGCCGCCAGCAGGAATTCCTCGAGCGTGGACGAGTCGCCCCGCTTGAGTAGCACTGGTTTGCGCGTGCGCTTCGTGGCCGCCGCCAATTCCTGAAGAAACCCGTAGGACTTCATGTTCCGCGCGCCGACCTGGACGATGTCGCTGTGCTCGATCACGTTCTCCAGCACGTTCTTCTTCTCGGGAACTCCGTCGGCGTTCACGTGGTGATGAAGGCCGGTGGCCTCGGTGACGATCCGAAGGCCGTATCTGGATCGGGCCCGGTCCAGCATTCGGAGCCCTCTCAGGCCGAGTCCCTGGAAGCTGTATGGCGACGCGCGCGGCTTGTAGGCGCCTCCGCGCAGAATTGGGATGCCGAGCTCCGATACGTACCGGGTGATTGCCGCCACCTGCTCGGCGCTCTCCAGCGAGCACGGGCCGGCCATGATGACCAGGTCCGGCCCGCCAATCACGGCCCGGCCCACGCGGATTCGCCGCGTTTCCTTCTCGCAGAGCTTCGCGCCTTCCGCGTACTGCCGGGAAATCCGTTTATAGGGCTTGGAAATCCGGACGACCTTTTCCACACTGTCGAGTTCGGCAAAGTAGCTCTCCTCCACTCCGCTCAGGTCGCCGAGCACGCCGATCACGTTGATGCCGGTCGTGCCATGGATGACCTCATAGCCGAACCCTTTGGCCTTGATCCGTCGAAAAACCGCCTCGACGTTCGCGGGCGCCGCATTCTTGGTCATGTGGATGATCATCGGATCAGCCCTCCCGCCGGCGCGATCCGGTCAATTCCACCCATATAGGGAACGATGGCTGGCGGCAACGTCACAGACCCGTCGGCCTGCTGACCGTTCTCCAGGATCGCCACGACCAGGCGCGGCAGCGCCACTCCGGACCCGTTCAACGTGTGGACGAAGCGGACCTTGCCCTTCTTGTCGCGGAAGCGAATGCCAGCCCGGCGGGCCTGGAAGTCCTCGAAGTTGCTGCAGGACGACACCTCCAGCCACGCCTTCTTGCCCGGCGCCCACAACTCGAGGTCGTAGCACTTGGCTGCGGCAAAGCTGAGGTCGCCGGCGCCCAGCATCCGGACCCGATAGACGAGCCCGAGCCGCTGCAGCACGTCTTCCGCGTTCCGCGTCAGGCTCTCCAACTCGTCGCAGGATGTCCCCGGCTCAACGAACTTGACCATCTCCACCTTATCGAATTGGTGCACGCGAATGATGCCGCGCGTCTCGCGGCCGGCTGCCCCAGCCTCCTTGCGGAAACAGACTGAGTAGGCCGTGAGGTAGATCGGCAGCGGCTGCTCGATGATCTCGTCGCGGAAGTAGTTGGTAACCGGCACCTCCGCCGTCGGGATCAGCCAGAGATCCTCGTCCGCCAGCCGGTACATATCGGTTGCCAGCTTGGGCAGTTGGCCGGTGCCGGTCATGCTGGGAGAATGGCACAGGACCGGGGGCCAGACCTCGATGTAGTCGTGTTCCCGGACATGCAGGTCGAGCATGAAGTTGATGAGCGCCCGCTCCAGTCGCGCTCCCAGCCCCACGAACAGCGGGAAACCCGCGCCACTCATCTTCGAGGCCCGCGCCAAGTCGAGGATGCCGAGCGCCTCGCCCAGTTCCGTGTGGCCTTTGGGCTCGAACTCGAATTCCCGCGGAGCGCCCCAGGACCGCACCGTGACGTTGGCGGACTCGCCCGGCCCCACCGGCGCGCTCGAATGCGGCATGTTCGGAATGACGATGATCTTCGCCTGGAGCTGTTCGTCCAGGTCACGGACCCGAGCGTCAAGCGCCGCAATGCGGCTGCCCAACTGCCGCATGGCGGCCTGCGCGGCGCTTGTGTCCTCGCCTTGCTTCTTCCGAGCGCCGATCTCCAAGGAGACCGTATTACGTTCGTTCTTGAGCCGCTCGACCTCGGTCAGCAGCGTTCGTCGGTCCCGATCGAACGCGACGAGCTCGTCAACGAGATCGGCGGGCTGCCCGCGGGCCTTGATCCCCTCGCGGATCGCGTCGGGGTTTTCCCGAATTCGCTTCATGTCCAACATGGGAAAGCCTCCACATTGCAATTGGCCGGCATGGTACAGAAACCGCAGCCCCCCCGCAACAGTTCCTTCGCGACACCGTTCTCTCCCGAATTGCCTCAAATGAAAAGACACCATTGGGTGGGAGAAGAAGAGGGTGAAGAGGTATCGTTGACTCAGGCAAAAAGACACCCAACATTGGAGGCATGAACAAGATGAGCACGGATAGTCGCAAGGAGGTCGTGGAACGGGTACGGAGCCGGTATCTGCGAGCTGGGTGGGTGTATCGGAGGAAACTCATTGATCAGTTATGCGAGATATGTGGCTATGAACGGAAATGTGCGATCAAAGTATTGAACCTAAAAAGAGCAGTTGCCTTGTTCATCCGAGAAGTCTCAGCACCATCTGC
>JASEHE010000012.1 GCA_030018915.1 Verrucomicrobiota bacterium | reverse complement strand
CTCCCGCCTCCCGTCCCTGATCCAATCTGCACAACCCCCCGCCCATCTTCAGGGGGATGCATGCGCGCCTACAGTGGGGGTGCAGACGAACTGGGTCTTGTGGACGGCGGGGTATCGGTTGCCGACGGAAGCGGAATGGGAGAAGGCGGCGCGGAGCGGGGTAGCGAACCACCGGTTTCCGTGGAGCGATACGGACTACATAGATCACAACCGGGCAAACTACTACAGCGGCACGAGTTACTCATATGACAAAGGCGGTCCTCCGTGGGGAGATCACCCGACGTACGCGACGGGCGAATATCCCTATACCAGTCCGGTGGGTAGTTTTGCGGCCAACGGGTATGGTCTATACGATATGGCGGCCAACGTGTGGGAGTGGTGCTGGGACTGGTTTGGCAGTAATTACTACAGTTCCTCACCCGGTGCTGATCCGCGTGGTCCCGCTTCGGGCTCGTGGCGCGCGGCGCGCAGCGGCGCTTGTGGCTACGGCGCTAACAACTGCCGGGTTGCCAATCGCCTCGACCGCCCCCCGGACACCGGGTACAACACCGTAGGCTTCCGGGCTGTCTTGCCCCTGGGTCAGTAGTGAGTTCAGGCAAGCATGGCGGCGGTCGTTCGCGCCGTGCCCCGCGGAGCGGGGTCGAGCGGCTGCGGTCAAGTCCCTTTTCCCCTGTAAAATGAGCATGGTGTAACCTCATCATTGTCTTCCTCACGCCGCCTTGATCTTGGCCGCCTCCGGATCGTTCCACTGGGAGTTCGGATCAACGAGCATGTGCTTGAGTCGCGCGACCACGTCCTCCCTCACGCGCAACCCGTGCCAGCCTTCTGAAGCATCTACCAAGACAGTATAGACCAGCGACAGGCCGCTGTGCTCGGACGTGAACCGCGGTGTCACCTTCGTACGCCGCTTGCCTTCTCCGAAGAGACGCTTGGCACCGGGCGGATCAAAACCGTCAGAGGAGAAACTCTTTGAGGACCATGAGCGGGGAATGAAGCGCGCGATCGCCAACTGGCAGAGCCTACAGAAGACGCTGCGACGAATGGAGCAACTCTCGCGCGCCTTTCTCTTCCTCGCCCTCCCAGACACCCGTCGTCGTAAGCTGTTGTCCCAGAAAATTATGGGCCTTATCTAAGCGCCATTCAGGTCTGTGACAACCCCAAACAAAACAGCGGTTGCCTGCGCTTGGTCCCATGCATCCCGGAAGCGTCTCGCGCCAATACCAGGTATGCGGCAATCCTGCATGCCGTTGCATGGATCCAAAGCGTCCGCGATGCCACGGTCCATACTGCAAGCTGGCCTATGTCCACGTTCTTTTCGCCTGTCGCCAACAAGGCCCACAGGCCCACCGCCGGCCAGCTACTGTGCAAAACGAAATGACACAGGAACCCCCACGGAACTGGAATGCGCCCGCCGCGTCGAGCCGCTATTGTGCGCGGTCTAGGATCAGCCGGGCGATGGCGAACAGTGGGGCGGCCTGGGCTTCAGGGAACGCTGCCGGCGCGGCACAGGCGCGAGCGATGTGGGCCTCGGCCTTTGCGCGGGCCGCGGCCGCGTCGCAGACCATAAGGATGGAGGCTGGGCGTTTGGAGCCGCAGTCAGCATCAGCTGCGGCGTCCAGGAGGTCGTCCGTGATCTGGAAGGCGAGGCCGAGGTTGAGCGCGTATTCGGTCAGGGCATCCAGTTGCTCGGAATCGGCGTTGCCCGCCATGGCGCCCAGGCGGGCGGAAGCCACAAACAGGTCGGCCGTCTTGTGACGGTGGATGAACTCGATCGTGTCCGCGGATGGGGTGGTGGCGGCGGCGATGAGGTCCTCGACCTGCCCGCCTACGACTCCGCGGCTGCCGGCGATTCCGGCGAGTTCCAGGACGAACGCGCCTTCGGAGTACTCGGTAGGAACGGGGCAACTGGCGGCAAGTTCGAAGGCGAGCGCTTGCATGGCGTCCCCGGCCAGGAGCGCATTGGCTTCGCCGTAGACCTTGTGGACGGCCGGCCGGCCGCGGCGGACGTCGTCGTTATCCATGCAGGGCAGGTCATCGTGGATCAGGGTGTATGTGTGAAAAATCTCGACGGCAACGGCGGGCAGGATAGCGGCTTCGGGAGGCGCGCCGACGGCTTCGGCTGCTGCCATGCAGAGCACGGGGCGGATGCGTTTGCCGCCTGGGAAGATGCTGTAGCGCATGGCCTGGTGAAGCGCCTGCGGCGGCTCGTCCGCGTTGGGGAGCAGCTCGTCGAGCTTGGTATCCGCGAGCCGGGTTCGTGCCTGCATATACGCGTTGAGGTCGAACATGTGAGCAGATTAGGCAAGCTGCCGGATTGAGCAAGTAGAAAAGACGGGAAGACGGAATACGGCGCAGAACTCCATCATGCCATCTATCCGAGTTTCCAGCTTCCACCTCCAGTTTCCTCTCGCCGTTTCTTCGGTTTGACATGTGGGGATGGAGCGCATAGATTGGACTGGTTCTTGCGGTCGAATTGAGGCTTGAGGCTTCAACCAAAGCGCCACGGAGCTGGACATGCCGACGTACGAGTACGAGTGCGCGAGGTGCGGTAATCGTTTCGAGCGGTTTCAGGGCATTACCGAGCTGCCCGTGAAGCGGTGCCCCAGGTGCCGCTCCAAGGTCCGGCGTTTGCCGGGGACTGGGGCGGGCGTGATCTTTAAGGGCAGCGGATTCTATCAGACGGATTACCGGAGTTCGAACTATCGGGAAGCCGCCAAGAAAGAGAAGGCCTTGCCGGATGCCGCCACGGCTAAGGAGGCGAAGAAGGACGATGCTTCCGGCAAAGCGAAAGAAAGCGGCAAAAAGCCCACAAACAGGGAACAGGTGAAACAATGCTGATATGCCCCAAATGTGGGAATCAGAATCCGTTGGGCCGCGTGTTCTGCGTCACGTGCGGGTCGAAGCTCGATCTCTCGCGCATGAGCAGCGAAGTGGTGAAGGAAAGCGAAAAGCAGAACTGGTTTCTGTTCCATTGGCCCAAGCTGCTCTACGGGCTGCTGGGCTTGTTCCTGATTCTGGCGGCCATGGCCTTGTGGCCCAACACGCAGGCGCTCGGCGAGCGGGGCGCGGACCTGAAGGGACAGCAGTTGGAGCGACAGCTCGAACTGGCGCGGATGAGCCTCCGGCCGGGGCGGCGAATGTCTTTGCCCATGATGGAAAAGGACATCAATTCCTACCTTGGGCTCAAGGCCAGGAAATGGGGAATAACGGGCGTGAGCGCCGACATTGCCGCCGACTATTTCACGATTCACGTCGTGCAGACCGTGGCCTCGGTTTCGATACCGGGGACGGAGCGCGTCTTGGAGCCGAAGTATTCCTATACCCTAGTCTGCGTTCCCTCCGGCAACGCGGTGCGCGTGAGCAAGGCAACGTTCGGGCGCCTGACCATGGTGGGCCCTCTGCGAAACGCGATCGTCGCCAAGTTCGCCGGGCTTCTGGCCCGGGAGAAAGAATGGGAACTCAGCCGGGCCGTGCAGGACATCAAGGCGGAGAAGGACAAGCTCACGCTGATCCTCGGCAAGTAGCGGCAACAGCCTGACTATGCGGTTCGTCGCTTCCACCTCATCCGACATACGGGTCAGACCTGGCCGGGAGAGGCGCTTGGTTCTTTTCGCGGGACTCGCGCTGTTCGGTCTGAACGGCGTTCTGAACGCCGCCACTGCGGTAGCGGGCGAGCTTTCCGCTCCATCTCCGCGCGCTATCTCGAGCGCCTCGGCGCGTTTCATGGTAGTGGCCGTTGACTGCGGGGAAGCGTTGCTGCTCGCGCGATGGCTGGAGGACTTTGCGGTTCGTGTGGAAAATGTGACGGGCCGGCCGGTCCCGTTCGACAAGCGGGGGCGCCTGAGTTTCGTGCTGCACCGGCTCGAAAACCTCGAGCGGCCGCGCGCGGAAGCGAGCCGCGAGACGGAAGGCGCGCGGCTGGTCCAGCGTCTCGTCGTCTTCACCCGAACGAACGCGGTGAACGAAGACGTCACATGCGCGTTGGCCGGGCTGTTCCTGGAGCGCTGCGTGTGGGCCGTGGCGGCCACCAATGATTCCCCGCGCCGCGAGGTCGCGCCTGCGCCGTACTGGCTGGCGGAAGGCGTGGCGCAGAATACGGACGCCGGACTGAGAGCGTGGAACTACGAGCGGGTGATCGCTCAGTGGAGGCAGGGCCGGATTCCCTCAATCGCCAAGTTTTTGCGCGCGGCCGCGCGCCGGCCGGCGCCGGCGGACTCGAGCGCGGCCGAGGAACGCGCAACCGCGCGCGCGACCTGCGGGGTATTCGTCTCGTGGCTTCATAATCTGGCGGACGGTCCGGCGCGGTTTCAGGCGATGTTCGGCCGGCTGGCGGCCGGGGAGGCGATCACGCCGGAGTGGTTGACGGAAGTCGTGCCGGGCTGCGAATCGCCGGCGGACCTCGACGAGCAATGGGACGATTGGATTCTGCGGCAGAAAATGGTGATTCGCGCGCCGGGCGCATTGACGGCCGTCGGCATGGAGGAACTAGGCCTGGCGCTATTGCTTTATCCGGGCGACTGTGGTATGCCGCTTTCAGGGTCTTCGTACGAGCCGGTGGGGTGGCGCGAGTTGATCCGCCGGCGGGATGAGCCGTGGATTCGCGGGTTTGCCGGGAGCAAGGCAGTGAGACTGCATGTGCTGGCGGTAGGCCGTGGCAAAGAGATTGGCGGTGTCATCGAGCGGCGCGTCGAGTTCCTGGACGCGCTGGGCCGCGGCAAAAGCGGGCGCCAACTGGAATCCCTGCTGGAGAAGGCGGAGCAAGCCATGAGGGCGCTCGAGCAAAGCGTCCAGCCGGGCGAGCAATCGGCAATCGGTTGTCTGTGATTTGTTGTCAAGCGGGGTGTTTTGGGGCGCTGGAGCGGCAAGGGTATGACGACGAAGAAGACTATTGTGGGCAGTATTGACCGGGAAATCCTTTCGTTTGCCGTGGGAAAGGACCCGGCGCTGGACTTGGCGCTGGTCGAGGCGGACTGCCTTGGCTCGGCGGCGCATGTCGCGATGCTTTCGCGAATCCGGTTGAAGAAGCGGCTGTTCACGCCGGCGGAGGTGGCCCGGATCAAGCGGGAACTGCTGCGCATCATGCGGCAGGCACGGAAGGGCGCCTTTTCGATTTCCGAGGCGGACCAGGACGTTCACATGGCGGTCGAGCGGCGGCTGACCCGCGCGCTGGGCGATCTCGGCAAGCGGGTACACACGGCGCGGAGCCGGAACGACCAAGTGGCCGTGGACTTGCGGCTATACGGCAAGGGTCAGCTTCTGGGCTTGATGGACGAGGCGCTGGACTTGGCGGAGGCGCTGCTGGCGCTGGCCCGGCGGCACGCGGCGGTCCCGATGGTCGGCCGCACGCACATGCAGTCGGCCATGCCGAGTTCGGTTGGGCTCTGGGCGGCCTCGCACGCCGAAAGCCTTCTCGACGACCTGACCGTGTTGAAAGCGGCGTACGAGGTCAACGACCGGTGCCCACTGGGTTCGGCGGCGGGCTACGGCGTGGCGCTGGCGCTGGACCGGGGCTTGACCGCGCGGTTGCTTGGTTTCCGGGAACCGATCGCGAACGTCCTCTACGCGAGTTCCGCGCGGGGCAAGTGCGAATCGCTGATTCTGGCGGCCTGCGCGCAGGAGATGCTCTCGCTGTCGCGGCTGGCCCAGGACCTGCTCCTCTACTCGATGCCTGAGTTCGGCTACTTCAGTCTGCCCGTGGAATACGGCACGGGCAGCAGCATTATGCCGCAGAAGAACAATCCCGACGCGCTCGAGCTGGTCCGGGCCAAGAGCGCAAAGGTAATTGGGCTGGCTGCCGCGGCCGCCAACATCGTGAGCGGTTTGCCGAGCGGCTACAACCGGGACCTCCAGGAAATCAAGGAACTGTTCCTCGACGGTCTGGCGACGACGCGGTCGTGCCTGCGGATTCTGGCGCGGCTCGCGGCGCGGGTGCGGGTGGATCGGGCGGCGCTGGAGCGGGGTTTCTCGGCAGCGGTTTTTGCGGCCGATCGCGCGCTCGAACATGCGGTAGGCGGCGCGCCGTTCCGGGACGCTTACGCGCGCGTGAAAGCGCATCCCAAGACCTGGCGCGCGGCCGACGCGGCGCGGGCGGTGGCGGAACGGCCGGACGTGAAGAATCCTGGCATCCGGGTATTGACGGCGCGGGCGGGGCGAACTAGAGGATTCGTGAAAGACGCGCGGGCCCGGTTCGACCGGGCGCTTTCGCGGCTGATGGGTTCACAACGATAACGAAGACCGCGAGAGGCAAGGGGCCATGCCTAATCCCGTAAAGGCCGCGTTCGTTGAAGAACTGAGTAAGCGCTTTGGTCTTCCCCGAAAGCTGGAGAATTCCGAGTCGCTGTATGAAGTGGGGCGTGACGCCGTCCGGGTGTATTTTCGGTACTCGAAGAAACACCCCCGCAATCGAACGTTCTTCGGTCTTCGCAGAGTGGACTTACAGGCCCTCGAAGGCCACCACGGTGTCCTCTGTTTCTTTTGGGAAGGTCAACGCGAGCCATTGTTTGTTCCGTTTGAGCAGTTCGAGGAGGTTCTTGCGGGGCTAACCCCCGCCAGCGACGGGCAGATCAAGGCCCAGGTATACGAACAAATCGGCGGGACCGAACTGTATTTGGCGAACGCGGGTAGGTTCAATGTGGAGAGTTACATGGGATGGGACTTCCTGGAATCCGTGATCCAACCCGCTGGCGCTACGGTTCCTGATCTTGCCCACAATCAGGTCCAGACACTTCTGGGCGGGATAGGGATGGCCAAAGGTTTCGATATTTGGATACCGCCGAATGACAGGGCGAATCTCGACTGGAATCTGACGGCTGGGTTTCGTCCGGCAACAGTTCTTCCGTCTGCACTCATGAGAGTCAAGGAGATCGCAGAGGAAGTTGATGTGATCTGGATCGATCGAGGAGGCGGAACGCCGGCAGCGCTTTATGAGGTGGAGCATTCGACGCCGATTTACTCAGGCCTGCTTCGCTTCAATGACGTTCATCTGATGCTGCCGAGCCTCACTCTTCGTTTTGGCATCGTCTCCAATGACGACCGCAGGGCGCTCTTTGTGAGGCAACTCGACAGGCCGACATTCAAAGCGAGCGGTTTGAGGGAGATTTGCACCTTCTTCGAGTACCGCAACATATTCGGGTGGCATCAGCGGGTGCGCACTGGAGGCCAGACACATGAGTAACGACAACAATCTGAGGATTTGGGTTGCTGTGCGGGTTCAACGTGGTTTCGTCGCTGATATAAGGGCGTATAACGACCGGGCGGCGGCCTGCCGGACGGAACGCAGTTGGCGGCAGCGAATGAACCCGGACTATGACGAAACCGGCCTTTCAGCCGTTGCCGTAAACATGCGTCACGCCACGGCGCGGGTCACTTGATCCGGGTTCATGCGGCCTTGGATTTCTCATCGCCCACAAGCCGACGCTGAGGAAAGTGATTCAGGAAGTAATGGAACGGAGACGAACATGAGCACAAGTCGTTCTGTCGCGGTCTGGCTGGTGATGAGCATGATCGTCGGGCTGGCGCTGTTGCAGGCGTGGGCGGGCGAGGACGCCGCGCGCGAAACGACCGCAGCCGGGTCCGCCGCCGCGGCGCAGGGGATTCCCTGGCGCTGGTACTGGGACAGCGGCGGCTGGATCATGTACGCGCTGCTGGCCCTCTCCATCGTGGCCCTGGCGCTCGTGGTCTACCTGTTCGTCGTGCTGAGGACCGGCCAGATCGTGCCGCGCCCGCTGCGCCGGGAACTGATGGAGAAGATACGGTCGGGCGCGCTCGTGGACGCGGGCCGCGCCTGTACCTACCGGCCCTGCCCGCTGTCGTCGGTGGCGCTCGCCGCGGTCGAGCACTTCCGGACGCTCCCGACCGCCGATCCCACGCTGCTCAAGGACGTCATGGAAGGGGAGGGCGCGCGCCAGGCGGATTCGATTCGGGGCCAGCCCCAGTATCTGCTGGACGTGGCCGCCATCGCGCCGATGGTGGGGCTGTTCGGGACGGTCTGGGGCATGATGCAGGCGTTCGGGGCGATTGGTCTGAACCTCGAGCGGGCGCAGCCGGTCGTGCTGGCCAACGGCGTGGCACAGGCGCTCGTGACCACGGTCGGCGGCTTGATCATCGCCATCCCGGCCATGCTGTTCTACGCGTATTTCCGCCGGCGCGCCGCGCGGATGGTGTCGAACCTCGAATCCGCGTCCACTGAGATTCTGACGCTCCTGCTGAGCGAGACCAAACCGCTTCGATGAACTTTTGCCGCCGAAAAACCACAGAGCTGCCCGGTTTCCAAATCGCGCCGATGATTGACGTGATGTTCATCCTGCTCTCGTTCTTCATTGCCACGCAAATCTATGCCCGATGGGAGAAGGAAATTGATATCCGCCTGCCCACGGCGGACACGGGCAAGTCATTTGACCGGCTGCCGGGCCAGGTGATCATCAACATTCTGCAAGACGGCTCGGTGGTTGTAAACAAGCAGAGTCTGAACGAGGCGGGCCTGAAGCGGTTGCTGGCGCGGCTGGTGAAGCACTTTCCCGGCGAGCCGGTGATGATTCGGGCGGACAAGCAGACCGCGTACGAGCACGTGATCCGTGTGCTGGACCGGTGCCGCCAGGCGGATATCTGGAACATCTCCTTTGCCACGGCGATCCCCGGCGGCGAACCTGGCCCGGCCCCCGGGAAGTGACGGCGACGATAGCGCATGGGGCGAGGACCATGGTGCGCGGGACGGAACGGTCCGTGTCGCTCTCATCCGGCCCGTTGGGCCGGAGAGACAGGCGAACAATGCCACGCTACGATCCATTGACGAAGGCAGAGCGAAGCGAGCGGATGTCCCGCATCCGCAATGCCGACACCAAACCGGAGATCATGGTTCGGCGCTTGATTCACGGCATGGGCTACCGCTACCGTCTCCACGCTCGAGAGTTGCCGGGCAATCCTGACCTTGTTTTCCGCCCCCGGGAAAGGGTAATCTTCGTCCATGGGTGCTTCTGGCATCAGCACGGTTGCGGCCAGTACCGGCAGTCACGGACAAAGCGCACATTCTGGGAACCGAAGCTGGCGAGGAACAAGGCCCGTGACGCCGACGCGCGGAAGATGCTGCGTGGACTGGGGTGGAACAGTTTGACCGTCTGGGAGTGTCAACTGAAGCGAGTGCCGCGGTTGACGGCGAGAATCAAACGATTCCTGGAGGAATGAGGTGAAGGTGTTGAAGTCCATTGAACTTTTCACTGGCGCCGGGGGCCTCGCCCTTGGGCTTGAAAAGACCGGCTGGCATCACGAAGCCCTCATTGAACGTGATGAGCACGCATGTTCAACGATCCATCTGAATGAATCCCTCGGCCACCCGCTGGCGAAGCACTGGCGACTCTTCGCCCAGGACGCGCGAGGAATCTCCTACGAAACGGTGGCGGATGGCGTTGACATGGTAGCTGGTGGCCCTCCTTGCCAACCGTTTTCACTCGGCGGAAAACACCGGGCGTATCAGGACCGCCGTGACATGTTCCCGGAGGCGGTTCGGGCGGTAAGGGAGCTCCGTCCACGATGTTTCCTGTTTGAGAACGTCAAAGGGTTGCTCAGGCAGAGTTTCGCGACGTATTTCCACTACGTCATTTTGCAGTTGTCGTACCCGTTGATCGCAAGGGAAAAGGACGAAGACTGGGAATCCCACCTCTCCCATTTGAAGCGCATCCATACGGGCGGAAAGAGAATGGACCTGTGCTACAAGGTAGTCTATCGCCTTCTTGACGCCGCCGCGTACGGCGTCCCGCAACACAGGCATAGAGTTTTCATTGTTGGTTTTCGCTCCGACCTCGGGAGGGAATGGTCCTTCCCGGAACCGACGCATTCCCTCGACCGTCTCCTTTGGGAACAGTGGGTGACGGGTTCATACTGGGATGAGCACGAAGTCCCAAAGAAGGCCAGGCCACAGGCGCCAGCCCGCTTCCGTCTACGTGTTCAACGGCTGGCATCGGACTTCGCTCTCTTTCCGCCGCTTGGCCAACGCTGTCGGACGGTGCGCGACGCCCTCGCGGGATTGCCAGACCCGAAAGACAAGCGCCACACCGTTCCCAATCACGAGTTTCGAGACGGCGCGCGCCCATATCCCGGGCACACGGGAAGTCTTTTGGACGAGCCATCCAAGGCGTTGAAAGCCGGAGATCATGGCGTGCCTGGCGGAGAGAACATGATGGCTCTTCCAGGCGGAACGTGTCGGTATTACACCGTGCGCGAAAGCGCGCGCGTGCAAACGTTCCCCGACGACTATCTTTTCAGCGGATCATGGACGGAGGCAATGCGGCAGATCGGCAATGCCGTGCCGGTGAATCTTGCCATCGCCGTCGGCGAAAGCGTCATGAAGCAACTTGCTTGAGGAGCAGGTATGTCAGAACCCAAGAGAATCCCCCCGTTCAATCCGCTCGACAAGACAAACCTGGGCGAGAACATTGCCGAAGCATTGCTGCGAGAGCCTGTTGGGCCGCTACCGCCACCACATCCATTCATCGGGGCTGGCGTTTACGCGATCTACTACGAGGGGGATTTCGCGCTCTACAAGGAAGTTGCGGGACACAACCGGAACGACCTCTATCGCTGGCCGATCTACGTGGGCAAGGCCGTTCCGGCTGGCGCACGCAAAGGCGGATATGGACTTGGCGCGGACCCCGGCCTCGCCCTTTTCAAGCGGCTTGCGGAGCACGCGACTTCGATCGAAGAGGCAAGCAACCTGCGGCTGAAGGATTTCCGGTGTCGGTTCCTTGTGGTTGACGACATCTGGATTCCTCTTGGCGAATCCCTGTTGATCGAGATGTTCTCCCCATTGTGGAATCGCAAGATCGACGGTTTCGGCAACCACGATCCTGGCAGCGGCCGATACAATCAACAACGTTCACCCTGGGATGTCATTCACCCCGGCAGACCGTGGGCGGCCAAACTCCAACCGCTTTCCGCGGATGAACGCGTTGTCCGGGAAGGCGCGGCGGAGCACCTCACCCGGACTAGGACTAAGATTCCGCCCCAACAAGAGGGCGCGGACGACTCGCCATCGCTCGCGTTTGACCTTGAGTCGCGTTCTCGATAAGCCCGGAAATGAGGACGATCATGACAAGAAAGCAACGACGGGCACTTCACTATCTGAGCGGCGGCGCATTCCTTGCGGTGAGTCCCGGCTTTGCCGTTCATATGTCAAAGATTCACGGCGTTCATGGCGACGGAGATGACTTGGCTGTGCGTCTGTTCTGGCGCGATCACGAAGATTGCGACTGGGTGGGGGTGGCCGATTTCACGGAAGATGCTTTGTCCGAGGCCGTCCTCACGCGCGGGACGATCAGTCTGCTGGACACTATGGGCGAGAAGGTGGTGCTGACGAAATGGCGTTGCGTCCCCTGTTGAGGGACTGGCACGCCGACTCACCGGCGCGGCCATGTGCCCGCAGGTGGCCCGCGACCTCCGGGCGCGGGCAGAGGCGCCGCCCGGAGGTCGGAATTGCCGTTTGCACCGCAGTATGGCGTCTCCATAGGGCAGGGAAGGAAGAAGAGTATGAGCCGAGGATCGGAATGTGCGTTTGACAAGGTGTTGTCCGTGTCGGTGGAAGAACTGGCGGTCATACTTCGCGGCATGGGCAAGGCCCCGTGGGCGGACTTCCTGCTCAATCCGCGCCGGCTTCGTAGCAGTGATTTCCTGATGCGATGGTCTCAAGGGGTATGGAGCGAAGAACGATTGACGCAGGCAGTGAACATGACAGAGCAGTACTTCGCCCTGCCGTACGGTCCGAGTGGGACCGCCCCCGACAACGATCCGCGCGCTTTTGAATTGTACTTCGAGCGATTGGAACAAGTCGGTCTTGGCAAGATCAAACGGCCGGACCTGTTGGTCTGTCACATTGAGAACAAGGTCAAGGTTGATTCCGTCGTGAGAGAACTCGGCGGCATGAGTGAACTGCCATTCACGCCAGAAGATGACGCCAAGATGCAGCATCTCCTGGGGCATGCGGTCATTGCTGTGGAGTGCGAGAACAGCCTTTGGCGGGCGAAGCAGATGCCGGACTATGCCGTCCCACTCACGCCGCAGAAGCGCCTGGGCGGCAGACTGGGGTTGAAGGGAAAGGCTGTTCAGCCAACGATAATGATCAAAGAGGAAGACCGTGAACCACTGCGCGCCTGGCAGAAGAAGCGTAGGATTCCCATTCACATCTGGCATGTATTCTTTGACGAAGCACACGGCATATCACTCACCCGAGCAGAGCAATTGATATCGGGGGGCGATATTGAACCCAAGAAGCAGACGTACCAAGCGCCGGGTGGTGCAACGACCGAGAAGGTGATCTACAAGATCTACTACCGGCACGCCTACCCCGTGGCCGTCACAGTTGAGGATCCGAAGCTGATTGTCGATTCCATCACGGACAAGAACGGCCACATCCTGCCGTACGTCCGTTTTGTGGGCGGGAAATCGGAACTGAGCACCGAGGCCCTGTCGGTCTTGGATTCCTTCAAGTAGAAGATTATGGCTCACGCAAAGACATACAAACCTCCCAGTTCCGGGGTCAAACGGGAAGCCCCTCGGACGAGAGGGCAGTTCTGGACGCCCGCTTGGGCCGCAGAGTTCATGGTGGCCTATGCGTTGAAGGACAAGCCGGAACGACTGCTTGATCCCGCCCTAGGCGAAGGCGTTTTCTTCCGTGCCGCAAGACGCTATGCGCAATCACGTGGTTTTGATCTCGTCTTGTTCGGCCGGGATATTGACCCGAAGGTAATCGGGCGGGCAAGACAATCGGGATTGAATGATAGCGACCTCCGGAATGTCGAAATTCGGGACTTCGTTCTTGATCCTCCCTCGCAGACATTTCCCGCGATAGTCGCCAATCCTCCCTATATTCGCCATCATCGGCTTTCGTTGGCGCAGAAGGAACGCTTGCGCGAGTTCGCGCGAAGGGCGACCGGGCGACATATTGACGGGCGTGCCGGATTGCATGTCTATTTCCTGATCAGGGCGCTCCAGGCCCTCGCGCTCGGCGGTCGCCTCGCCTACATTGTCTCGGCCGATATCTGTGAAGGGGTGTTCGCGCAGGCGCTATGGCAGTGGATTTGTTCTCGATATCGTCTGGACGCTGTGATTGCGTTCGCGTCAGAAGCGACCCTCTTTCCCGATGTTGACACCAACGCCTTGGTCTTCTGCATCCAAAACGATCAACCGGCAACCGAGTTTGACTGGGTGAAATGCCGTGACCGCGATTCCGAAGAATTGATTGCCGTGGTTTCTGGCCGACCGCTGAAGACACACGGAAAAATTGAGGTTCACCGTCGGGTGCTTTCTGAAGCTTTGGCGAGCGGTTTGTCTCGTCCCCCGTCACAAGAGACCGCGCATCAATGGAGCCTAGGGCACTTTGCCGCGGTAATGCGTGGCATTGTCACCGGCGATAACGGTTTCTTTTTCATGACATCCGCACGAGCGAAGGAATTGGGCATTCCCGATTCCTTGCTGGTAAAAGCAGTGGGAAGAATGAGGGATGTTGAAGGGGAGAACTTCGACTCGGAAGACATTGAACGTCTCGAAGCGAAGGGAAGACCAACACGACTACTGGACGTCAACGGATTGCCGTTTGATCAACTCCCTGCGCCCGTACAACGCTATCTCAAGGAAGGCGAGGACTGCGGGCTGCCTGCGAAGACACTTATCAAGACACGCAGACCGTGGTACCGGATGGAGACGCGCAAGATCCCTCCCATCATGTTCGCATATCTTGGCCGAAGGAATGCTCGCTTCATCAGAAATCGGGCTCACGTGGTGCCGCTGACGTGCCTATTGTGCGTGTACCCGAAACAGGCGTCTCCTGAGTTTGTCGAGCACCTCTGGAAGGTTCTCTCAGCCCCGGAAACGATTGCCAATTTGCGAAGGGTTGGGAAATCCTACGGCGGCGATGCCATCAAGGTTGAACCACGGGCGTTGGAGCGATTGCCGTTGCCCGACTGGCTTGTTCACGCAGAAGGCTTGGATAAGCACTTGGCGCCGCGACAAGCTTCGCTTGATTTCGGAGGAATCTGAGTCCACAAAGCGTCGAATGACGCGGCGCGCAGGTTCGCCGATCCTCGACGCTATCATCTTGCGAGCAAGGGCGGGGGGCGCACAATGGCAAGTTTCCGGCACAGCAGCGGCTGCGGCGTCGGCGCGGCGCGGGCGTGCGGCGCGCTGCTTGCGTTGGCATGGGGCGCGGCGGTCGCCGCCGCCGAGCCGGGCGAGGAGACGGAGCGACAGCAACTGGCCGACGGGCTCTATGCGCGGGGCATGCATGAACTGGCCGCCCGCGAGTACGAGGCGCTGCTCAAGACCTGTCCCGCGACCGCGAAGGCGGATGCCGTCCGCTTCCGGCTCGCCGAGAGCCATGCCCAGTTGAAGAAGACCGACGCGGCGGTGGCGGAGTTCGGCCGCCTGTTCGCGGAGTATCCGTCCAGCGGGTTCCGGTTCAAAGCGGGGTTCCGCCGGGGTGAGTTGCTGGCGCAGGCGGGCAAAGGCGGGGAGGCGCTCGAGGCGTTCCAGGCCCTGCTGAAGGCTGACCCGCCAGCTGAGTTTGCGGCGGCCGCGCGGTTCGCGCTGGGCGACGAGTGGATCCGGGCGGGCAAGCCGGACGCAGCGGCGGGCGCGTTCGAGGAAATCCGGCGGAATCACGGGGACTCCAAGCTGCGCCCGTACGCGCTGCTGAAGCTGGGCCGGCTCTACGCGACGGAGGAACCGGGCAAGGGCGCCGAGGCCCAGGCGCCGCAGGCGGCGCGCCAGGGCAAGGCGCTGGAGTTCTTCGCGGAGTCGGCGAAGACGGGGCCGGAACGCGTGGCGGCCGAGTCGGTCTTTCAGATGGCGGACCTGTGCTTTCGGCAGCGGGACTTCAAGAAGAGCGCGGAGCAGTATCGCAAGCTGCTGGGCACGTGGCCGAAGAATCCGCGCTCGGCCGAGGCGCGCCTTCCGGCGGCGTGGGCCGAGCACAACGCCGGGTTCTACGCCGAGGCGCTCAAGCTGGCCGAGCAGGCGTCGCGGGAGGCGGGCGGTGACAAACGCGCCGACTGGCTCTACCTGAAGGCCAACTGCGAACGGCAGTTGCTGCAACACGACGCGGCGCTCAAGACCTACGCCGAGCTGCTGAACCGCCACGCTCAGGCGCCGTTTGCCAACGCGGCCCGGCACGAAACCGCCGTAACGCTGTACAAGATGGGCCGGTTCGCCGACGCCGTGGCCGAGGCGGGCAAGGTGGTGGTCTCGGCCGACCTGGTCAAGGACGTCTACTGGCTGCTCGCCGAGTCTCACAGCGCCCTCCAGAAGCCCGCCGAGGCCATCCAGTACTACCGGCTGATCGTCCAGGACTATCCGGCGAGCGATGTGGCGGTGGACACGCTCTATCGGCTCGCGCGCCATCTGCAGGCCCGAAGCGAGTTGAAGGAGGCGGCGGAGTATTACAACCGGCTGGCGACGGCTCATCCCGACCACAAGCTGGCGCCGCAGGCGCTGTTCGCATCGGGGTTCTGCCTGGCCAAGGCGGAACGGTACGCGGAGGCGGCGCGCGACTGGAGCGCCCTGATCCGGAAGTACCCGGCGGACCCGCTGGCCGAGACGGCAACCTACCAGAAAGCCATGGGCGAGATTCGCCTGGGCCGGGATGTGGACGCGCTCGGCACGTTGCAAGACCTGGTGAAGCGGTATCCGAAGTCGGAGCACTTGGCCGACGGGCACTACTGGCTGGGCGTGCTGCACGCGCAGGCCGGCAAGGCCGCCGAGGCGGAGGCCGCGCTGAGCGAGAGCCTGAAAGCAAAGCCACGGGAGGACTTGGCGCTCGACGCGGAGTTCCGGCTCGCCGAACTCCTTCGAAAGCAGGGCAAGAATGCCGAGGCGGCTGATGGATTCAAGAAGCTGCTGGCTGGTCCAATGAAGGAGAAGGCGCCACTAACGACGCTGCAATGGCTTGCGGAATACAGCTTCGAGAAGAAGGATTTCAATGGCTGCGCCGCAGCAGGCCGGGCATTGGCGGAGCGGGGCAAGGACCCGGCGTGGGCGCAGACCGGCTGGGCCCTGGCCGGGCGCGGTCACTGGGGCGCGAGGGACGCAAAGGCGGCTGGTGAGGCGTTCCGCAAGGCGCTGGGGGAGTCGGCGAACACGCCGTTCGCGGCCGAGTCGGCGCTACGGTTGGGGGATATTGCTCTGGCCACAAACGAGGGCCGCCAGGCTATGCCGTTCTACCAGAAAGCCGCCGAACTGGCCGGCAGCGACGCTCTGCTCGGGATTCGGGCCCGCGCCTACGCGGGATTGGGGTTCGCAGCCCGGTCTGCGGGCGACATGGAGACCGCCGCCCGTTACCTGATGAGCGTGCCGATTCTCTTCGAGTCCTCCGAAGGGGACCCCGACTTGGTGCCGCAGTGTCTCTTCGAAGCGGCCGAGGTCTTCGGCAAGTTGGGCAGAAAGGTCGACGCCGACCAGGCCTTGAAGGAGCTGGCCGAGCGCTTTCCCGCGAGCGAGTATGCAAAGAAAGCGGCTGGGAATTAGCGGGAAACTTGCCCGCCTTGGGCGGGTCCGTATCCGGCGGAAAGCTTGAAATTCGAAACTGGAAACTGGAGCAGAAACAGATGCGATGACGCTGCGGAACGGACCAACTTTCGGGCAGCAGCATATCCGCGCGGCGCTAGTCGCGTGCGTGGTATCGCTGGCCCTGCACGCTGCAATCATAGCGCTCATGAGCCGGGCGCAGGTGAGGGTGCGATTCTTCCCGGCCATCGAGGCGGTGGAGGAATGGGCGAATCCGGTCCGGCTGGTCGAAATCATCCGGGAACTGGCGTTTCCGCCGCCGGAATCGCCGAAACCGCCGGAGCGGGCGGAGCCGGGCGCCGGGCCGGCGGCGGGCCAGCTGGCGCGGGCGCCGGATGAGTCGCTGACGGAGGTTCCCCCGCTCACGGCGGACCGGATGAAAGCGGCGGCGGAGGCGCTGCAGGTGCCGGCTGCGGCAACGGAGCCGGGATTGTGGCAGCTGCGGCAGGAGATATTGGCCATTGAGAAGCCCATTGTGGCGGATGAAGTGGCTGCCCTGCCGCGCCGGCGAATCCCGAAGATCGAGCGGGTCAGCCAAGCGCCGGACGTCGTATTTCCGGTGGACCGCCGGACGATGGAACAGGCGCTGGCGGCGGCGGGACTGCCCGGCGCGGCGGGCGCGACCGGCCGCGCCGAAGTGGAGCGATCAGTCGTGGGCGGCGTGGGCGACATGAAGGGACCGGCGGAGATGGAATCGGAAACGCCGGCGTCGGAGGAACTGGCGTCGCTGACGAAGGCGCCGGTCCCAGGCGCGCGGGAGATTCGGCCGATCGAGAAGCATCTGAAGGCGCGGATGAGCGTGTATGCCTCGTTCTGGGAGCCGAAACACGCGTACTTCAAGATCGAAATCGAGCGGATCGGCCCGGAGACGCTGCCCGTGCTGCCGAAGGATTTCGTGTTCGTGCAGGATTGCTCGGCGAGCATGTCGGAGCAGAAGCTCTTCTTCTGCCGCCAGGGGCTGACGAACTGTCTGACGCGGCTCGGGCCGGAGGACCGGTTCAACCTGATCGGGTTCCGCGACGAGGCGGAGATGTGTTTCACGAACTGGGCTGAGAACACGGCGGATAACGTGGAGAAGGCGCAGGCGTTCGCCATGGACATGAAGGCGACGGGCAATACGGACATCTACACGGCGGCGAAGAAGCTGATGGAGTCGCGGCAAACGCCCGGTCGGCCGCTGATCGCTTTTCTGATCACGGACGGCCGCGCGACGGCGGGCCTGAGGCGGAGCACGGACATCATCGGCGAGTTCAGTCGGGCGAACGAAGGCCGGGTGTCGGTGTGCGCGATGGGCACGAGCCAGACGGCGAACGAGTATCTGCTGGACTTGCTGAGCTACTGCAACCGGGGCGACGCCTACGTGGAGACGCGCGGGCGCTGGGAGATTCCCGTGTCCATGGTCAAACAGATGCTGGCCATGAGCCGGCCGGTGCTCTCGGAGGTGAAATTTCGGTTCCCGGACGATTCGCCGCGCGAGACGTATCCGACGCAGACGTCGAATCTCTACGCGGACCGGCCGCTGACGATCCACGGGCGGCGCCCGAAAGGCGCAAAGAACGTCGTGTTCCAGGCCGTGGGCCGCGCGGGCGACGCGATCTGCGACATGGTGTTCGACTTGAGCATGGAGAAGGACGTGACAGAAGGCGACAAGACGATCCGCCTCAACTGGGCCAAGCAGAAGATTTACTATCTCATGGGTCAGTGCGCGCGGAAGGGCGAGCGGGCGCTGCTCGACCAGATGCGTGAGACGGCCAAGACCTACCACATCGCCATTCCGTACGAGAAGGAAATGTAGATGGCCGAGCGCCACCTCGGACAGGCTTTGCCGGGCCGAGTCGGGCCATGCCCCGCGTGGCCCATTGGCGAGTTTGTCGCGCGACGGGTTCTCCGCTCTTGCTTTTTCGTTTTGGCCGGACTATAGAGGGCAGCGTGATTTTCCCGAACGAACAGGAGTACGCGACACTCGCCGCCGGCCACGACATCGTGCCGGTCTACAAGGAAGTGCTGGCGGACATGGACACGCCCGTGTCCCTGCTGCAGCGGCTTGCCGACCGGCCGAACGCGTTTCTGCTGGAGAGCATGGAAGGCGGCGAGACATGGGGCCGCTATTCGTTCGTTGGGATTGATCCGGAGTTCCTGTTCGAGGCGAATCACTCCGCCGGGCCAACGGGCGATCTTGCGGCGCTGAGGAAGGTCTATCAGGGTCTCCGCGTGGCGGAGATTCCGGGACTGCCGCGGTTCTTCGGCGGGGCCGTCGGCTACATCGGCTACGAGGCTGTCGGCGAGTTCGAGCAAATGCCGAAGCCTAAGCCGTCCGCAAGCGGCGTCGTTCCGCGCAGCCGGTTCCTGGAGGTCGACCGGATCATCGTGTTCGACAACGTCCGCCACACGATCAAGGTGGTGGTGAGCACGCGGCCGAGAGAGGGCGGCGGCGCGGGCGAGACCTACTGGAAGGCCGTTGCCGAAGTCGAGAAGCTGTCCGGACTGCTTGGCAGGCCGGCGGCGGCGGCGGCCGCGCCGGTCTATCCGGCGGTCCGCTTCGAATCGAACATGGCGCCTGAGGACTACCTGCGTATGGTGGCGCGGGCTAAGGACTACATTGTGGCGGGCGACATCATCCAGGCGGTGCTCAGCCAGCGGTTCAGCGCAAAGACCGATACGCCGGCGGTACAGATTTACCGGGCGCTTCGGTTCATGAATCCGTCGCCCTACACTTTCTTTCTCAAGATGGGCGACCAGGCGCTGGCCGGTTCGTCGCCGGAGGTCATGGTGCGGCTGACCGGCAACCGGGTGGAACTGCGGCCGATCGCCGGCACGCGGCCCCGCGGCAAAACCGAGCAGCAAGACAGGGAACTGGCCGACGAGCTGCTGGCCGACGAGAAGGAGAAGGCCGAGCACGTCATGCTGGTGGATCTGGGGCGGAACGACATCGGGCGGATCGCCGAGTCGGGCAGCGTGCAGGTCACGGAGCACATGGTCGTCGAGCGGTACAGCCACGTCATGCACCTGGTTTCGCGCGTGGAAGGGATTCTGCGCAAGGAGTTCGACGCGCACGACGTGATCCGGGCGACGTTCCCGGCGGGCACGCTGAGCGGCGCTCCGAAAATCCGGGCCATGGAGATCATCCGCGAGCTGGAGCCGGAGCCGCGCGGCGTGTACGGCGGCGCCGTGGGCTACGTGAGCTACAGCGGCAACATGGACCTCGCAATCACGATCCGGACGATCGAGATCGGCAATGGGACGGTTGCCGCGCAGGCCGGGGCGGGGATCGTCTACGATTCGGACCCGCGGCGGGAACTGGAGGAAACCCGGCACAAGTTTCAAGGCATGCGGCGGGCAATCGAAATGGCGGCGAGGGGGCTGGAGGTAAGATGAATTTGCGATTTCCGATTTGCGATTGCCGAGTGCGGCGGACGGGAACCGTGGCTGCCAGCAGCGACAGGGCCGATCCCAGCCATGATCATGCGGGGAAGCCCGCGTTTGCCGATGTCGCGAGCGGGCAGGCCGGATTCCGGGGGGGGAGCGGCCAATGACAGGCGATGATCGCCACGCGGATGATGTGGAGTCGAAGGAAGAGGCGCTGAAAGCTCGAACCAAACGGTTCGGCCTACGGATCCTCAAGCTTGTCGACCAGTTGCCGTCGACGCCGAGGGGTCGGGCCATTGCCAATCAGTTGGCGCCTGCCGGGCCCGGTCAAAAGAGGAGTTCGTATCGCGGCTCGGGATCGTCATCGAAGAGGCAGATGAATCGGCTTACTGGATCGAGGTCATTACCGAAGGCGGCATCATCCGAAAGGACTTGGTTGAGCCGCTGCATCGGGAAGCGAATGAGATCGTCGCGATCATGACGACATCGCGCAAAACGGCCGAGCGATCGTGTGAGAAGAACGCAAAGCGTCGGGAGCCGTAGGGCAGTGTCGCGTTGGCTCTTGGCCTCAGAACAATCGGAAATCGGAAATCGGAAATCGGTTATGATTCTCCTTATCGATAACTACGACTCGTTCACTTACAACCTCGTGCAGGCGCTGAGCAGCCAGGGCGCCGATGTGCGTGTGTTCCGGAACGACGCGGTCACGGTGGACGAGGTTGCGACAATGAAGCCGGACGGCATCGTGATCTCGCCCGGTCCGTGTACGCCCAAGGAAGCCGGCGTCTCCGTGGACGTGATCAAGAGGTTCTCAGGGAAGGCGCCCATTCTGGGCGTATGCCTCGGGCACCAGTCCATAGGTGTCGCGTTCGGGGCAACGGTCTCGAGCGCGAAGCGGATCATGCACGGCAAGGTTTCGACTATCCGGCACGATAAGACGGACCTGTACCGTGGGATCAAGGACCCGTTCCCGGCGGGCCGGTACCACTCGCTTGCCGTCGTCGAGAAGACGCTGCCGGACGCGCTGGTCGTGGACGCGCACAGCGAGGATGGGGAAATTATGGGGATGCGCCACCGGGAGCACCCGACGTATGGGGTGCAGTATCACCCCGAGTCCGTGCTCACGCCCAGCGGCAAGCGGCTGCTGCGTAATTTTCTGCGGATTGTGGAGGATTGGCATGAAAGAGCACCTGCAGAAGATCATTGACGGGAAAGACCTGACCCAGGCCGAAAGCACGGCGGTATTCGACCTCATCATGTCGGGCCAGGCCACGCCGGCTCAGATCGGCGCGTTCGTCGTGGGGCTGCGCATGAAGGGCGAAACAGTGGATGAGGTGGCGGGCGGCGCCATGTCCATGCGGCGCCACGCCGTGTTCGTGGACGCGGGCGGGCTGCCGGTGGTGGACACGTGCGGTACCGGCGGCGACTCGACAGGCACGTTCAACATTTCCACGACGGCGGCGTTCGTGGTGGCGGGCGCCGGCGTGCCGGTGGCCAAACACGGGAACCGGGCGATCAGCAGCAAGTGCGGGTCGGCCGACCTGCTTGCGCAACTGGGCGTCAATATCGAGATCGCGCCGGAATTCGTGGAGGAGTGCATCCGGGAGGTGGGGATCGGCTTCCTCTATGCGCCGAAGCTGCACCCGGCCATGAAGCATGCCATGGGGCCGCGGCGGGAACTGGGTGTGCGAACGATATTCAACATGCTGGGGCCTCTGACCAATCCGGCCGGCGCCAAAGGGCAGATCATCGGCGTGTTCTCTGCCGAGCTGACGGAGCCGTTCGCAAACGTGCTGCGGCTCCTGGGCAGCAAGCGGGCGTTTATCGTTCACGGCAAGGACGGCATGGACGAAATCACGACGACAACCACAACGCGCGTCAGCGAGCTGCGGGACGGCAGGGTGCGGACCTGCGAATACAACCCGCTGGATTTGATCGGTGACTACGCGGAGCTGTCGGACCTGTCTGGCGGCGACCCGACGGCGAACGCGAAGACGACGCGCAGCGTGCTCGAGGGCGAGAAGGGTCCCTGCCGGGACATCGTGTGCCTGAACGCCGCCGCGGCCATCGTAGCCGGCGGCAAGGCAGAGAACATCAAGCAGGGCTGGGCGCTTGCCCAGGAGTCCATCAATAGCGGACGCGCGTTAAAGACGCTGGAGAAGCTGGTGGAGAAGACGGTTGTCGGTGATCGGTTGTCGGTGATCGGTTGTCGGTGATCGGTTGTCGGTGAGCGGCAATCGGCAATCGAAAATCTGTAGTCGGTGGGCAGAGGGAAGTGGGGCGGAACTGAGCGGGGATTCGAATCGTATGGACGTTTTACGGGCGATCATGGCGCAGCGGAAGGCGGACGCGGCGGCGGCGCGGCGAGCGGCGCCGCTGGTCGAGCTCGAGAAGGAAGCGAAGAAACGGCGGCGCCACAGTTTGGTGGAGCGATTGAATGCCGCGACGGGAACCTGCGTCATTGCCGAAACCAAGAAGGCGAGTCCGTCGGCAGGCTTGTTGCGGGCGCGCTACCGGCCGGGCGAGATTGCCCGGGGCTACGAGAAAGCGGGGGCGGTGGGGATATCAGTGCTCACTGAGCCGCGTCATTTTTTGGGTAGCGAACAGCACCTGCGGGAAGTGCGGAAAGCCGTGGACCTGCCCGTGCTGCGCAAGGATTTCCTGTGCGATCCCTACCAAGTGGCGGAGGCGGCAGCCTGGGGGGCGGACGTCGTGCTCCTGATCGCGGCTGCGCTTTCCCGGCGGCGGCTTTGGGAACTCTATGAGGCGGCAAGGGGCTACGGGATGGAAGTCCTCGTTGAAGCGCGCGCGGCCAAGGAACTGAAGCTTGCGCTTGCCCTTCCCGATGTCATCGTCGGGGTCAACAATCGGAATCTCAAGACGCTCAAGACCGACCTCGCCGTCGCCGAAAAACTGGCGGATTTGGTTCCGAAGGGCCGGCTGGCCATTGCCGAAAGCGGCATCAAGACGCGGGCCGACATTACGGAACTGGAGGACCTGGGCTACAGGGGCTTCCTGATCGGCGAGGCCCTGATGCGCTGCCCGGATCCGGCGGCGAAATTGCGCGCGCTGATTGGGAAGCCCAGACCACGCTGATATGGGTTGAAGTCACGGCGAGCAGTTACGAAGAATATCTGATTGCCGATTTGCGACCACCGATAACCGACCACCTGCTTCGGTCCTCGTTTGCTCCTTCTGGGGCAGGCGGGCCGGCTGGTCCACCGGCCGTGGGGCGGACAGCGGCGTGGCCGATACGCCGCTGTCCTGGAATCGCCGGGCGGCCGGCATTAAGCGCCGTTCCATGGAACCCACCGTCTCGTTATACGCGCTGACGGCGTGGTTCAGCGCGTCGCCGACGCCGGTCAGGTGCTCGACGAACTTGGTCAGCCGCTCGTAGAGCACCCGGCCTTCCTGCGCGATCTGCTGCGCGTTCTCCGTCGTCGCCTGCTGCTGCCAGCCGTAGGCCACGGTCTTGAGCAGCGCTAGCAGCGTGATCGGCGTGGCCAGCAGCACCCGCTGGCTGAACGCGAAGTCCAGCAGTTCCCGATCCCCCTCGAACGCGGCGCTCAGCACTCCGTCGTGCGGCAGGAACATGACCACGAACTCCGGCGCCCGCTCGAACTGTTTCCAGTATTCGCGGCGGCTCAGGTCGCGGACCGTGTTCCGGACCACCTGGGCGTGGTCCTTCAGGAGATTCCGGCGCTCGGCGTCGGTCTGGGCCTCGACCACCTGCCGGTACGATTCCAGGGTGGTCTTGGCGTCCACCGGCATGATTCCCCGGTTGGGAAGACGAATGAGCATGTCGGGCCGGCCTTGCTCGCTGGTCTCCTGTTGTTCGAAATCAACGTGGTTGACCATGCCGGCGAGCTCTACGATGCGGCGGAGCTCGATTTCGCCCCACGTTCCGCGGGCGGTGGCGCTCTTGGTGAGGGCGGTAGCGAGCCCGGTGGTGGTGTCCCGGAGTTCGACATAGGCCGCGCGCAACTGCTGGATGTGCTGTTCGATGCCCTTGTAGGCGCCTTCGCGCCGCATCTCGAGGTCGCGCACCTGCTGGTCGAGGGTCTTCAGGCGTTCCTGAAGGGGCTGGACAAGCCCGGACATTTCCGCGCGGTGCTTGCCCCAGTCGCCGCGCATGAGGTCCTGCATGCCTTCGAGCTGCCGGCGGACCAGCTTGAGGTATTCTTCGGCGTTGGTCTGCAGCGACTGGGCGGACAGCGCCTGAAAGGCCTCGCGGAGTTGAGCCTCGGCCTTTTCGATCCAGGAGAGTTTCTCGGCTTGAGCCTCCTTTTCCTTGCTGAGTTCGGCCAGGCTGGTCTTGAGGGAGGTGTTTTCGTCGCGGAGCCGGGCCGCCTCGTCGCGGACCGGGCCGAGCTGCCGGAGTTCTTCCTCGAGGCGGGTGCGCGCGCGGAGGTCGGCCTGCGCGCGCCGGCAGGCGATTGCGAATCCGATCGCCGCGCCGAGCGCGAACATTAACAGAGCCAAAACAGCGGGGTGCGTCATCAAGCGCCTCCAAGACTGGCTTTGAATCTACCACAGGTCAGCCTTCGGCCGCAACCGAAGAGGAAGAGGGCGCATATCGCCCCAGGCATGTTTCCGTGCCTGGCCTTGATTCCGAGCCGGAAGCGGCTAGACTGTCCGGTATGATTGGAGCCTGGAAGACCGGAATGGCCGCCGCTTTCCGTGGCCGCCGGCTGACACCGAGGAACAAAGGCAAAGAGATGACGCCATGGTTTTTAGTGCCCGGCTCCAAATCCGGGTTCGATCGCATCGAGGATTGCTATGGCGATCTCGCGGAACTTGTCTTCGCTCTGGAAACCGGGCTTTCCTCGGACCCGCTCATGAACTGGCGGGTCTCGGGGCTCGATCGCTACCGGCTGGTCTCCAACTCCGACTGCCATTCGCCCTCCAAGCTTGGGCGCGAGGCGCGCGTGTTCGACACGGAGCTGAGCTATTGGGCCATGCGGAACGCGCTACGAACCGGCGCGGGCTACGGCGGCAAGTATGGAACGATCCGGGTGTTCCGACCAGACGAGATCAAGGGCGAAGATCGGGCCGGGTGGAGCCTGTTTACGAGCTCTGAGCTTGAATGAACCGCGCGAATGAGCGGTCGTAGGCGCGCTCGACCTCGGGCGAAAAGCAGCAGCCAGGGAGTTCCCGGTTGGCCAGGTGGTACGACAGGCACTCGCAGCATCTGCCTTTCCGGGAGCAGGAACTGTAGGTGCATGCGCAGCGGGCGGTGTTCGTCTTGATGCTCGGGCACTTCTCCATAGGAACCTCCGGTTTGACGGATCGTCGAGCCCCGGGTTATGCCCGGTATCCGGCACGGCGTCAATAGGGAAAACCATGGAATCACGGGCCGACCAGATCGAGCGGGAAAATCGGAACCTCCGGGCATTCCGGCGACAGGCGGACGACATCTCATGCCTGATCCTCAACACCGATCTGCCGTGGGTGGACATCGAGATACGGATCGAGAAGCTCCGGCAGGAGGCTCGGCGGCTGTTCCCGCAACGGATGGACCTCTTCGAGCGCGTCTATGAGCGCCGCTTTCAGCGACTGTGGCGCCAGTGGCGGGAAGGCGGCGAGCCAGACCCGGACGAGCCGGGCCGCGCGGAAGCAGGATTTGGCGCTGGAAAGGCGCCGGAATTCCCGGCATAGTCCGTTTGAATGCTCGGAGGACGACACGACATGACACAAGACCGGACAAAAGACAAGCCGAAGCAAAAACTCAACGTGGCTGGTCACATCCGGCTCAGGCTGGTGTCCGGCGTCGTGCTGCTGGTCCCATTGGTCGTGACTTTTTTTGTGCTCCGCTTCGTCTTCCGGCTGATCCTGGGCCTTGCCGAGCCGTTCGGCAAGCTCCTCACCCCGACCGGAATACCGGAGGGCTGGTGGCTCATCGGTATTTCCCTGGCGGCCTTGCTGTTGTTGATCTACCTAGCCGGCGCGCTGACGACTCTCGTGCTGGGCAAGAAGCTGGTGGTCGCCGGTGAGATGGCGCTCAGCCGGATTCCGCTGGTCCGGACAATCTACTCGTCTGCCCGGCAGGCCATGGACATGATTTCCGGCGCCGGCCACGGAACTTTTCGATCCGTCGTGCTGGTCGAGTTCCCCAAGGCCGGTCTGACCTCGATCGGTTTCACGACAGGCGAGGTCGAAGACGCCGCCGGTCGGAAGTGCTACAAGGTTTTCATTCCGACCGTGCCGAATATCACGGGCGGCTTCCTTATCGTGGCGCCGCGCGACGGCGTAAAACTCGCGGCCATGTCAGTGGAGGAGGGGATCAAGATGGCGTTGTCCGGCGGGCTCCTGTCGCCAGACAGACTGGTGGAGCAACCGGAGTCGGGCAAGCCCTGAGGCGGCTTCGCGCGAGGAGGCGGACTCCCCTGAAAGACGATTCGGTTCGTTGCGCCGCAACCGCAAGCCAGATGGAAAGTCCAAGGTCATTGTTTGGGGATCAACGTTCAACATCGAACACCCAACGTTCAAAGAAAGATTCGTTTTCTCACTTGGACGTTGGATGTTGAGCGTTGGGTGTTGGACGTTGAGTGTCCATCCGGCCCTTGAAACGCCGGCGGCTGGCCTGAACCCTGAACCCTCTTCTTCCGGTTCTACTTCACCAGCCGTTTGGCTTTGGTGTAGTAGTCGAGCCGGGCGGCGATCCGCTTCCGGGTCTGTGGATCGGCGGTTTCACGAGTTTTCCGGAGGAGTTCGATGGCTTGGTCCAACTGGCCGAACTCAGCGTGGACCTTCGACATCATGATGGCGATCTCGGGGTCGCCCGCGCCCATTGCCATGGCCTTGGTGGCGCAGGACATGATCAACTCGGGGTCGCGAACGTCGTAGTCCTGATCGAGCATGGTGGACACGAGCATCCGCAGGCCGGTGTCGTACTCGGCGCAGCCCTTGGCCCACGCGGCGAAAGACGCCTTCACTCCCTCGATATCCAGCTCCTCTCCCTGAGAGAGCAGGGCCACCTTCAGAACGTGGTGCTTGGGATTGTCAGGTTCGAGCTTCAGCAGCTTGTCCAGCACGGCCTTGATCTCTTCGGCGTTTCCGAGCTGGGCGGCGACCTGGAGTTCCTTCTCGAGCTGCGCCGCCTGAACCGCGGCCTTGGCATCGAACGTGCCGGCCGTCATCTTGGCGAGAACCCGGTCCAGGCCGTCGAGCGGGTGGCCTCTCCAGGCGATCTTCGCATCCTTACCGACGACAAAAGCGCGGGGAACCCCGCCATCGGAGAAGTTGTAGGCCTTGCAGGTGGCCTGATTGTCGTCAATGCCCACGTAGTAGTTCATGGGCATGGTCTTGAGAAAGGTTTCCACGGTTTCCGCCGGCTCGCCGGAGATGCTCATGATAACCACGCCTTTGTCCTTGAGCTTGGCGTGGACCTGATTGAGGTGTGGAATCGAAATGCGGCAGGGCGGGCACCACGTGGCCCAGATTTCCACGACGCACACTTGGTTGCTGGCCGGCGCGGTCGGATCGGCGCCCCTGCCCACGAGCCATTTGGCGACTTTCAGAGTGGGGGCCTTGTCGCCCACATCCAGCGCATAGCCGGTTCCGCACAGAACTGTTGCCAGCAAAAGAGGAGAAAGAATCCGGTTCCGCATGACGATTCCTTTCAATTCAATGTTGCGGAATTGCCGGGCCAGCATGGCGGTTTTTACCGGGCGAAGCAACGCTTATTCTACGGTTCGCTCCGCTATGAGCGCGCGGACATGTTGCTCGACCGATTCCGCCAATCCTTGCGGGTCGTAGCCTCCCTCGAGAACCGACATGAACCGGTCGGAGCAGAACTCGCGCGCCAGTTCGCGTGTCATCCGAGTGAGCAGGCCGTACCCTTCGGCCGTGCATGCCATGCCCCCGAGCGGATCGCGCTCGTGGGCGTCGAAGCCGGCCGACGCAAGGACGAAGTCAGGCGCGAAGGCCTTGGCCGCCGGGAGCAGCTTGCGCATGAAGGCGTCCGCGAAATCCCGGTCGCCGGACCCCATGGCCAGAGGCGCATTGAGGGTCGCGCCCCTGCCATTGCCCGCTCCGCGCTCGCCGGTCGAACCCGTGCCGGGATAGAACGGGTAGCGGTGAACGCTGAAGTAGAAGACCGATGGGTCCTCGTAGAACGCGTCCTGCGTGCCGTTGCCGTGGTGAACGTCCCAGTCCACGATCAGGATCTTTCCCAGGCCGTGCTTTTCCCGGAGGTAGCGGGCGGCGATTGCGACGTTGTTGAAGAGGCAGAAGCCCATGGCCTGCCGCGCCAGCGCATGATGCCCCGGCGGCCGCACGGCGGCGAACGCGTTGCGGACCGCGCCGGTCATGACGGCTTCCGCGGCGGCCAGTGCGCCGCCCGCGGCGGCGACGGCCGCCTCGTAAGACTCTCCGCACACGGGCACGTCCGGCGTGTCAATGCAACCCGCGCCCGCGGCGCAACTATGCCTGACCCGCCCGATGTACTCTCGCGCGTGGATCGCCTCGATCCATGAAAGAGTCTCCTCCGGCTGCAGGCGTGGAATGCGCTTCAGGCGGGGCAGCAGTCCGGTCGCGCGCAGCCGCTCCATGATGGCCGTGAGCCGGCCCGGCTGCTCGGGATGGCCGGGACCGGTGTCGTGGCGCAAACAGATGTCGTCATAGACCAGCCCTGTGGGCGGTTGGGCGCCGGCGGTCTTGCGTTTCGACAGCGGTTTTGCCACGGACGCGTCTCCTTCGGTTCGTAGCCATCCCTTTTTGCCTTTTCTTCGCCGGCGGTCAAGTCTATCATGCGCCTGGCCTGGAGATTCCGGGCCGGGTCAGATAGACCATGAAAAAAATCCGCCGGGGTTTCATCCATCCAAGCGCGGCTTTCACGCTGAACCGGAGGCTCATCCGGTTCTGCGCTCCGCTTGACAAGCGACCGGAGATCGGCGACGCCGTTTACGGAACGATCGTGCGCGTGGGCCAGCATTCCTCGCTGGAGAACCGGTTCGGTCGGATTCACATGATCCACGACGGCACGAAGGCGGTCTTCGTATTCGGGAACCGATACGCTCCGGATTTTTACGAGGGCGTCATTCCAGAACGCATGGAGTCCGAAGTGGACCTGCTGGCCCGCTCGGGCGTGGTCGGGCTGGTCAAGACGAAGAACTCGCGGATGAAAGACCCGACGCGCGCGCGAATCCACGGGTACGTGTGCGACGCGAAGGGCCGGGTGGTGAACACTCGAGAGCACCCGCTGCTCCTACCCAGGGGCAGAACGCGAAGGGAACCGCGAGCCCGGATGATCCTGGTGTGCGGGACGGCGATGAACTCGGGCAAGAGCCTTGCGGCGTCCGCCTGCTGCTGGGCGCTGACCACGGCCCGGCAGCGTGTGCGCGCTTCCAAGATCACGGGCACGGCGAGCCTGCAGGACATCCTGCACATGAACGACGCGGGCGCCAGCCCCTACGCCGACTTCACTTACCTCGGCTATCCTTCCACGTACCTTCTGCCCCAGGAAGAGGTGCTCGGCATTTTCGACAAGCTCGACCTCAAGTACGCGAACAATCCAAAAAACTTCTGGGTGGTCGAACTAGCCGACGGCATCAATCAGCGCGAGACGGCAATGCTGTTGGCGAGCCCGACCGTGCGCGGTCGGATTCACCGGCTGGTGTTCTGCGCCAACGACGCGTTCGGGGCCATCGGCGGGCTGCGCATGCTCAAGGAGAAATTCGGGCTCGCGCCGGACGCGCTTTCCGGCGTCTGCTCGAGTTCCCCGCTGCACGCGCGAGAGTTGCGGGACTTCACCGCGATCCCGATCTTCAACAGCGCCCAGGCCGATTTGCGGCAACTTGCCGAGATTCTCCTGGCGCCGGGCGAATGCCCCCCCGCCAACAACGAAACGAACGACAACTACGACTGAAGTAGTTGCTTTGCGCCGTCTTTTTCCCTATTGACTTTGCTCGCGGGAAAAACTAGCTTTATGCGCCGTAAACAACAACA
>JASEHE010000129.1 GCA_030018915.1 Verrucomicrobiota bacterium | reverse complement strand
ATCCAATCTGCACAACCCCCCGCCCATCTTCAGGGGGATGCATGCGCGCTTACAGTATTGTCGGCGACAGCCCCAAGCCCATCAAAATCTCGGTCATGGCCGACGCCGAACGCACAGACTACAAAGAAGACATCCTCCCCAAGAAGAGCAGCGTGATAAATTGCATTCGCGTGGCTTGCTACATTGACCAGGTCCCATTGGCCCTGGACATGGTCAAGGATGCCGTGGACAAGGGCTATGAAGCCATCATCCAACTCATGGCCGCATCAGTCGTCGGCGAGCAGGACCTGCGGGACGCGCTCGATCTCTTCGCCAAGAGCCCGGCCGACGCGGTCTACATCGTTGACAGTTTCGGCGCGTTCTATTCCGAGCATATCCGCAAACTGACCATGATGTACCTGGACGCTTTGAAAGGCACCGGCAAGGACGCGGGCTTCCACGGCCACAACAACCAACAGCTCGCCTTTGCCAACACGATCGAGGCGCCGATCGCAGGCGCCAACCGGCTCGACGCCACCATCGGCGGCCTGGGCTGCGGCGCAGGCAACTGCCCCCTCGAGCTGCTCGTCGGTTTCCTCCACAACCCGAAGTTCCGGCTGCGGCCGGTCCTCGAGTGCTGCCGCGACGTTCTCGCGCCGCTGGCCAAAGAGATAAACTGGGGCTACAGTATCCCCTACGCCATCACGGCCCAGCTCAACCAGCACCCGCGCGACGCAATCGCCTGGCACGCCGGCAAGAACCCCGACGACTACGTCGCCTTCTACGACAAGGTCGTGGAAGAGGAGTGAGCGCTTCATGGTCCCGGATGGCAACGCGTCCGCAGGAATCCTTGTTTCCAAGCCCCTCTTTTGTGCAACTGGCGACGAACTTCTTGTTTTCCGGAGAAGAAGATTGCCCACGAATCACGCGAATTGACGCGAATTTCGCGGCCATCATTCGCGCGCATTCGCGTGATTCGCGGTTTTCTCCGTCTTCTCTTTGGTTCCGGTTGCTTGGTTGTGCTTCTTGCGGTGGTAGGGCAACACGTAGACCACGATCACCACGGCGCAGAACGCCACAGCGCCGATGGTCGCCTCGCGGAAGTATTTCTCGATGAGATCGCGATTCTGGCCAGCCAGGTAGCCGATCCAGGCCAGCACGGTCACCCACAGGCCCGCCCCCAGCCCCGTGTAGAACAGGAACCGGCCTATGTTCATGCGCGCGAGCCCGGCCGGAAAGGAGATATACTGCCGCACCACCGGGATCAGACGACCGGTGAACGTCCCAATCTCGCCGTGGCGCGCGAAGAATCGCTCGACCTTGACGAACTTTTTCCCGTCGAGAAAGAAGCACTTCCCCCACCGTAACAGGAACGGCCGGCCGAGATAGACCGCCATGTAGTAGTTGACGAGCGCGCCCACCCAGCTTCCCACGATGCCCCAGAGGATCGCCACCCAGATGTTTATCTCGTGGCCCGGCCGGTACTCGGGCGAAGTCAGGTATGCGGGCGACGCCAGGAAGCCAGCCGGGATCATCACCACCTCGCTGGGAAATGGGACAAACGAGCTCTCCAGGGTCATCATGATGACGATCCCGGTGTAGCCCCACTGGCCCACCACATTGACGATCCAGTCCACCATGGCCTGCAGCATGCCGCCCGCCTTTTCCTGCCGCCGAAAGACTGGAAGCTACTGGGCTTGCCGGGAAAAAACAAGGGCTTTCATCATGCCTCAGTCTTGCGGTGGAGACTTATCGGTGGCACGCGCGATCCGTCGCGCGGGAAGGCGTCGCGACGGCTCGTGCTGCGTAGCGAAGCTGCTTCGCGGAGTGGCAAGCGCAACGCCCGCCTTCCCATGCCGCAACCGCCCCAGCACCCGGGGGAACGATCTCGGGCCGCGGGCCTACCGAAACCCCGCGCGAGCCAGGGCGTCAAACCCTATCCCCTGAGACGGCGCGCGCCCTTCCGCCAGGCGCCGGGCATATTTCCCGAGAATATCGGTTTCCAGATTCACCGCGTCGCCAACCTTCGCTTCCGAAAAACTCGTGTGATCCCATGTGAAGGGTATGACGTGGACATCGAACCCGTTATCGTTCAGCGCCGCGATCGTCAGGCTGACCCCGTCGCAGGCAATGGACCCCTTTGGCGCCATCTCCCACAATCGGTCCAGGCTGCACCGCAGCCGCAGGACGACGTCTCTTCCGCGCCGCTCGATAGCCGCGATGCGTCCCGTCTCGTCCACGTGGCCGGTCACAAAATGCCCGCCCAGCCGGTCAGTCGGACGCAGCGCCCGCTCCAGATTCAGCTTGGCGCCGGAGCGTTTCAGGTCGAGATTTGCGCGCGACAGCGTCTCTTCAAGCAGGTCGCACGAGAATTCGGTCCGGCCGCAACTTGCGACGGTGAGACACACACCCTGGACGGCCACGCTCTCGCCCGGCGTCAGCGGCGGTTCCCAGGGCTCGTGCGACACGACCAGCACGGCTCCGCCCTTCGCCCGGCTCAGCCGGGCCTTTGTCCCGACATTCTGAATCAACCCAGTGAACATGCCGACTCCTTCATCCGCGCGCCGGCGTTCGTTGCCGGATCGGCGCGGCCTCGATCCGCAGATCATTCCCTTGCCGCGCGACACCCATGAACCGCAATCGCGGCATTCCACGGAGCGGCCAGCCGCGGCCGCCCGCTGCCGGCGTCGAGTTCCCGCCCAGAAACGCGGGGGCAACGAAAAACAGAAAACGATCTACCCGCCGCTTTCGGATCAGCGCGCCGGCCAGTTCCCCTCCCCCCTCGCACAACACGTGGAGAAAGCCCTCGCGCCCCAGCCGGCGCAGCAGGCGGTCGAGCGAGACATGGCCGTCCTCCTCCGCGATTTCCCAGACGCGCGCGCGCGCGGCGCGCAACCGTTGCCGCTTGCTGGCCGGCGCCCTTCGCGTGGTAGCGACGATCGCGCGATCCGGACGCCCATCGCTGAAAACCCGCGCGCCGGCGGACAGGCGCAGCCGCGAATCCGCTATCACGCGCATGAGAAACGGATTGCTCGACGCAAGCAACGTCGGGTTGTCCATCCGGGCTGTTTTGCTTCCGACGAGTACGGCGTCAACCCGGTTCCGCAGGCGTCGCGCCTGCCGTCTGGACGCCGCACTCGTGATCCATTTGGACCGACCGGTCGAGTCCGCGATTCGGCCGTCCAACGTCATGCCCATTTTCAGGGTCACATAGGGCAAGCCGGTCGTGATCCATTTCGCGAACGGGGCGATCAGCGCTCTTCCGGCGTTTCGGCAGACTCCGACGGTTGCCGCCACGCCCGCCTGTTTCAGGAGCCGCAGCCCACGCCCACGATGGCGAGGATTCGGGTCCGTCGCGGAAACGACCACGCGTTTCAGACCGCTCGCCAAGATGGCGTCGGTGCAGGGACCGGTTCGGCCGCGGGTGCAGCATGGCTCGAGCGTGACGTAGAGTGTGGCACCGCAGGCGCGTACGCCTGCTCGCCGGAGCGCCTCGATTTCCGCGTGCGGCGCGCCCGCCATGCGATGATAGCCGGCGCCCACCTCCATGCCGCCGCGAACGATCACGGCGCCGACCGGCGGATTCGGACGCGTGCGCCCCTCGCCGCGACGGGCCAATTCCAGGGCCCGCCGCATCCAAACCTCATCCTGCTGAAGAAAACTCGACGCTCGCAATTCGCCCTTCTTTCGTTGCCCGGCGCGCGACTGTTCGCCGTGCCGGAAACAAGGCTATACGCTAAGGGCAGCCGCCACAACGATCAAGCCTATTCTCGGCGGCTGAGTTCGGGAATGAACACAGATCGTCGGTATCGGGATCGTCAGTCCTTGGATGCCCGAATGTATTCGCCCTGCCAGCCATCGGACGGCGGGTTCGCGCGGTACCAGGTAATGCGCTGGGCCAGCGTCGAACACGGCCCGTCCCCAGGGTCCAACTTCATGGCCTGCCGCAGGAGGTCTGACGCTTCATCCCACCGGCGCTCCCAGTGCGCCTTGAGCGCCTCCACGTAGAGACTCGCGATTCTGAGTTTGTCGGGCGGCGCCTGCCCTTTGCGTCCGAGCAGCTCGTAAATGGCAACCGGCTCCTTCATGCCGACGACCACGATTCGATCGAGAAGTCGGGTTTCGATGGCATCCTTGGCCGCGCGGCAAGTCTCCTCGCCAATGATGATGTTGGTGTGGTAGTCCTTATTGGCCGGTTCGAACCGGGATGCCTGGTTGACGGCGTTCCCAAGAACCGTGTACGAAAATCGCCGATCCGATCCCATATTTCCGGCCGTAACCACGCCAGAGTTGATTCCCATGCGAACGTCAATGTCATGGCCGAACTCAGCCTTGAGTGCCGGACGAAGCTCCGTCAGTTTTTCCTGCTGCTCCAGGGCGGCCAGACATGCCTGCACGGCGTGGTCCTTGCTCGCAAACGGCACGCCCCACTCCGCCATGATCAGGTCGCCCTCGTACTTGTCAACGTAGCCGCCGCGGCCCATGACGATTTGCGTCATGGGCGTCAGATAGCGGTTGAGGAAGGCGGAAACGCGCTCGGGCGGCAGGCTCCCGGAAATGCCGGCAAAACCGGCGATGTCGGAAAAGAAGATCGTGACCTCGGCCTTGTGGCCCGTCAGCGAGAAGCTTTCCGGGTTCTTCTCGAGGTAGCGAAGAACGTCCTTGGACACCATGGTCCCGAACATCGCGCGAACTTTTTTCCTCTGAAGCTCTTCCTGCCAGTATTTCATCATGGTCAACACCGGGTAGATGATAGACATGGAAAGAATCAGCCAGACCGGGACAAATACCACATGGCTTCGTTTCAGGACGACAAAGCTGAGGCACACGGCCAGAATCATAGAGGTGAGCGTGACCACGAACGAAGGCCATGACTTTCCTCGGTGAATAACGAACGTCATGACGATGTGCGTATTCCGCGATGATCCGGACACTGAATCCGCGATCATTCCGGACACC
>JASEHE010000128.1 GCA_030018915.1 Verrucomicrobiota bacterium | reverse complement strand
GCCCCTTTTACCTCAGCAGGCATCCCGCCGCGGGATGCCTGCTGAGTAGTTACCTGGAAGGGCCGAAGACTCGCGTTGTTTTCCTCAATACGAGACAGCAGAGCGCCCCAGTGAACGCCGTCTTTTCGACCGCGAAGTCCGTCCGCCTTCCCGATGCGTCCATTTCCTCGGCGTTGAGAAAAGGCTCCTCGAACGAATGCAGCCACAAGAGCGCAAGACGAAAGCCTCCGAACCGGGCGCGGACATCCTCACGGACCGCTTTCGGCATGTCGCGCACCGGATCGTATATCAGGGCGTAGCCATCAGCCTTGAGAACCCTATGCGCCTCGGACAAGGCGTGGATGGGGTCCTTCCAGTGGTGGAGAGACAGTGTAGAGACCACGCGATCGAATGCCCCATCGGCGAACGGCAAGGCATTTGCGCCGGCGACCCGCACTTCGATTCGGGAATCCCCTCCGCATGTCTCTATATTCCGCTGAGCCTGCGCAACCATGGCTGGAGAAATATCAACACCGACCAGCTTTGTGTCCGGAAACACCTTCCGCATGGCCAACAGAAAGCGTCCCGGTCCGGCGCCGATGTCGAGTATGCAGCCGGCTTCTCCGTAGTCGGCTGCGTTATGGGCCATCAGGTCGTAGTGGTAGAGAAAGGGCTTGCTGCTGCTCAGGCTGTTGTAGAGGACACTTCCCGGCCAGGGAATCCCTTCGTGATGAACCCGCTTTACGAATTGTCGCCAACGACTGCTCATTTCTTGAACATTTCGGTCAGGACATCGGGCCGAGGGCAATGAGAAAAACTTCGAACTTGAAACGGTGTCGCTCGCTCGATCTATCCGGCCCGCCTCTAGCCGGTGGCGGCGCTGAATCCTAAATCCTGAACCCTCCCTATGCCGGCTGCTCTTTCAGGGCCCGGTCCGCGGCCGTCGCGATCGCATCGGGCGTTAGCCCGTATTCCGTCATCAGCGTCGCCGGATCGCCGTGCGGGATAAATTCGTCAGGCCAGCCGAACCGCGGCACGCGACCCCGGAACCCCTGGCCCGATAGAAACTCCTCCACGCCCGACCCGAACCCGCCCTTTGCCACGCCGTTTTCCAGGGTGGCCACCACCCGCGCCGTCGTCCCGTGCCTGGCCAGCAGTTCCTCGTCCATCGGCCGCGCGAACCGCGCGTTGACCACGCCGGCTCGGACGCCTTTGCGGGTCAGCAGATCGGCGGCTTTCTCCGCCAAAGGGATCATGTCGCCCAGCGCCCAGAACTGGATGTCCGGGGTCTCTCCCGCCCCGCGGACGACCTCAGCCTTGCCGATCTCGATCGGTTCCAGCTTTTCCGGCGCGGCCGCGCCCGGGCCGCTCCCGCGCGGGTAGCGAATCACCGCCGGCTTGCCCAGACGAACAGCCGCCGCGAGCATGGCGGCCAGTTCCGCCTCGTCCTTCGGCTGCATGATGACCAGGTTGGGCACGGGCCGCAGAAGCGCGAGGTCGAACACGCCGTGATGCGTGGGCCCGTCGTCGCCGACGACCCCCGCCCGGTCCAGGCAGAAGACCACGGGCAGCTTCTGCAGGGCAACGTCGTGGATCACGCAGTCCAGGGAGCGCTGGAAAAAGGTGGAGTATACGGCGAACACTGGCACGAACCCCTCGGTCGCCAGTCCGGCGGCGAACACGACGGCGTGCTCCTCGGACATGCCGACGTCAAAAAAGCGGTCCGGGAACTTTTGCGAGAACCCCTTGAGCCCGGTGCCGGCCGGCATGGCTGCGGTGATGGCGACGATGCGCGAGTCCCCGGCGGCCAGCCGTTCGAGCGTGGAACCGAACACCTCGGAATAGGTCTGACCCTCGGGAGCGATCAGGACTTCGCCGCTCTCGACGTCGAAGCCGGCAGTCCCGTGCCATTTCTCGGGGTGCTCCTCGGCAAAGGAATAGCCGCGCCCCTTCCGTGTGGCGACGTGCACGATGATAGGCCGGTCGTAGTTCTTCGCGATTTCCATGGCATCGAGCAGCGCGCGGAAGTCGTGGCCGTCAATGGGCCCGACATACCGCAGGCCCATTTCCTCGAAATACATGCTCCGCAGAAACATGCCTTTGACGGCCTCCTCTATCCGGTAGTAGAACCGCCGCAGCCGGCCCATTCGCATGCAGGCGGCCGTGTTCTCGACCCGGCTCTTCCAGCGGTTGTACCTGGGGTCGGCGAGCAGCCGGCCGAGGTGACCGGACAGGGCGCCGACGTTGGCGGAAATGGACATCTCGTTGTCGTTAAGGATAACGATCAGCCGCTTCGCCGTCCGGGCCACGTGGTTGAACGCCTCGAGCGTGATCCCGCAGCCGGCAGCGCCGTCGCCGACCACGGCGACCACGTGCTCGGGGCCGCCGCCGCGGTCGCGCGCCACGGCCATGCCGAGCGCGGCGGAAACGGCTGTGCCGGCATGACCGGCGCCGAAGGCGTCCGCCGGGCTTTCATCCCGCCGCAGGAAGCCGGAAAGCCCTCCGAACTGGCGCAGCGTGCCGAACCGCTCTTTGCGGCCGGTGAGAATCTTCCACGTGTAGCCCTGATGGCCGACGTCCCACACCACTTTGTCCGCCGGCGGGTCAAAGGCGCGGAGCAGAGCGATCGTCAGTTCCACCACGCCGAGATTGGCGGCCAGGTGCCCGCCGGTCCGGCTGACCGTGGAGATGATGAGGTCCCGAATTTCGGCCGCCAGGAGTTGGAGTTCCGGCAGCTCCAGTTTCCGCAAATCCGCCGGCTTCTCGATCTTGTCCAGTATGCGCGACATGCCCGGCACTATAGCACCGGCCGCCCGCGCGACAAAGACCGTTGTTGCCGGAATCCTCCGCGTCTCCCTCGAAGGGCCGGACCCCCGATTGAGCCCCGCCCGGCCCGGGCAGCCGCAGGCAGGCAGAGGTCGGAGGGGACCGATCGCGTAGATCGATCCCCCCGACCGCCGACGGCGCTGGAGGACGCAAACTGCGGCGGTTACTTGATCCACACGCGATAGAACCGTTGCGTGGCGGAGGTCTGATCGGCAAACTCCATGAGCGCGCCCGTGCCACGCCAGTTGTTGGTCAGCGGCAGCCAGGCGGCCGGGTCCATCAGATTCGTCTTGTACATCACGTCGTACGGCCGCCCCGACTCCGAATCGAAGTCCATGAACAGAGTCTGCCCCAGCACCCTCGCCGATTGTATCGTCGGCCGCGCCACGTCGCGGCCGCCCTGGGCGTACAGCGCCGCGACCTCGTCCGCCGTCAGCGCGAAGTTGTATACGCGAACGTCGTCCATCTCGCACTTGACGCCCGCGACCCACGGGGTCCTGCCCAGATACAGCGGCCCGTCGTTCACCGCGACGGCCCCGCCCGTGAGCTGCATCGACGAGTCCGGCACCCCGTTCAGATAGAGCGACAGCGTGTTCCCCGATTTCAGGTACGCCATGTGGGTCCAGGCGTTGACCGCCACTTCCCCAATGCTGTTCGTGGCCTCATTATCGTTCCCGACGGTGCTGATCCGGTAGCGGACGCAGTTGTTGTTCGGACGCATCTGCATGGTGAAGGTGCGCTCGGTGTTGACCGCGCCCTTGTGCGCCATGTTGCGCCAACTGCCCGTGGCCCCCTGCTCCAGCCTGATCCAGAAGGCCACGCTCAGGTCCTCCGCGTACTTGCCGACCTGCAGATTCTCGGAGTTTGCCGCCTGCACACAGGCGTTGGCTCCGTCCAACGCCAGTGCCCCGCGCCCGACCCACCCGGCCGTCCAGGTCGCCCCGTTGAGCAGGGTTCCCGTGTTCCCCCCGCCCGAGGAATCCGCCGCCACGGTCCCGTCGGTCTCGTCCAGCTTCCAGTGCAACATGAGCCCAGTCGCCGTGACGCGGACCGGCTCCGAGCCGGCAAAGGCGCCGACTTCGTCGGTGACCCTCGCCGTCAACCAGTGCCGGCCCGCTGGAACGTTCGACCACACGCAGGAGTAGGGCGCGCTGAGGGCTTCCGCGATCGGTATGCCGTCACGGAAGAATTCGACCTTGCTCACCACCCTGCCCGGCGAAGCGGCCGCAGCCGTGATCGTCAGGTTCGTCCCGGCCTTGACCAGGACGCCGTTGGTCGGACTGGTGATCGAGCACGTCACCGGGCCCACGGCTGCGGCAACCATCACGACTGGGATGGACACGGTCGGAGTGTCCATGTCGTTGCTGACAATGGCGACAACCCCGGTGTAGGTTCCCGGGGCCATGCCAACGGCGGTGAAGAACACCGTGATGTTGCGGGTATTGCCGGCCGCAACGCCCAGGTCCGATGCCGGATCGACCTTCAGCCACGACGCGCCGACCGTCATCATGGCAGCCGCAACGTTCAACCGTCCGCCGGACACGCACAGGCCGGGCAGCGTGGGGTCCACCGTGTCTATGAGGGCGGCCTTGACTTTCTCCACCCGAAGCGAAGGGGTCTGACTGAGCAGCAGCGCATACGCCCCCGCCACATGCGGCGTGGCCATCGAGGTGCCGCTGGCCAGTCGGTACCGGTTGCCCGGCAGGCAGCTCAGGATCGAGACGCCCGGCGCCCCGAGGTCGGTCGTGGTCAGGCCGTAGTTGGAGAAGCGCGCCCTCGCGTCGTCGTTGTCCGTCGCCACCACGGACATGATGTTGTCCGACACGTAGCACGCCGGGTACATGGGGTAGCTGTCCGTGTCCCGGTTGTCGTTGCCGGCTGCGGCGATGAAGGCGATGTCGGCCGCCCCGGCCGCGTCAATCGCGTCCTTCAGCCCCTGGCTGAACCCGCCCCCGCCCCAGGAGTTGCTGGTCAGCCGCGCCTTCATCAGCGTCGCGTATTCCACCGCCGAGATCGCGTCGGCCGTGCTGCCCGAGCCGCCGGAACCGAGGAACTTCAGGGCCATGATCCTCGCGTTCCAGCACACGCCGGCCACGCCGATCCCGTTGTTGCCAACGGCCCCGATCGTGCCCGCGCAGTGCGTGCCGTGGCCGTGGTCGTCCATGGGATCGCCGTCTCCATTGTGGAA
>JASEHE010000127.1 GCA_030018915.1 Verrucomicrobiota bacterium | reverse complement strand
CGCCGGCCGGCATGCCGGTCGGCGCTATTGTGGGATGGCTGAAATCCTACACGAATACGCCGGCGCTCCCCGCCGAATGGGTCGAGTGCAACGGACAGGTATTGGCGCTGCCGGAAAGCCCGTATCACGGGATGACGCTGCCGGATCTGAACGGCGCGAGCAGTCCGGAGAAGCGTTTTCTGCGCGGCGCCGTCCAGAGCGGCGCCGTGGGCGGGGCCGAGTCGCACAACCACGGCTTTCTGTTGATTGATCGCCCGGCGAAAAAGACGATCAACGTGGCGTCAAAGAACCCCGGCTCGAACCTGCCACCGTACTATGAGGTCACCTGGATCATGAGAGCGCTGTGAACATGGGAGAAGCGGTTCGGCCGCGCGGATGCGACCGAGCCGCTGTTTTGTTTGCCGTTTCCGGGAATCGGGCGTTTATCGGGAAGTCCGGGCTTGCGGAACGGCTGCGGAAGCGGTAGGGTGTTCATCAAAGACGGGCGCAGGACACAGCATAACGTTGTTTTGTTTTTCGAGTTTCGAGTTTCAGGCTTCGAGTTTTACGCCGCGTTCCGGGCTGCTATTCGGGCGAAGTCTCGAATGCGGCGTAGATTCTTATGCGTTTCAAGGAGAAGATCGCTTTGGGTCTGTTGGGGTTGCTGTTGCTGGTGGCCGCCGTGATCGGCGCGGTTCTCGTGTGGCAGCACAAGCGGGAACAGAAGGTCGAGGTCATTGACGGCGTACTCTACGGTCCGACCACGGGCAAGGTCCATGTCGTTCTCATGATGCGGGACGAGGCCATGAAGACGCGCGAGCGGCTGTTCGATCTGTCGCTGGCCCAGCCCGTCTTCAACGGGATGATGGAAATGGGCGGGAAATACCTGCAGGCCAACGGGTCCGTTCGGCCCATGGTGGCGTCCCAAGGCGTGTACATGGTCGAATTCCAGTTCCGGCCCTGCAAGAGCCAGGCAGAGGGGCTCAAGTGGAAGAATCCGGTCGCCTTGGAGACGCGCTACGAAATGGGCAAGCTGGACGATGTGACATTCTATATCCGCCTTCAGCCGCCACCGGAATGACGCCGCGTTTGCCGGCGAAAAAACCGTTGAGCCATGCCTGGCAGAGCGCGGGCGCCGGACTGAGGCGCCAACTGACGATCAAAGACACGGTTTCCGCGGCCGAGGAGGAGAATTTCTTCGTCATCGGGCGCCGCGACGAGAAGTGGGCGCGATTCACGGGCGCCGCCGCTTCATTCGGCCGTTCTCGGCCGCCCGCGCGCGCAGTTCGCGAGGCAGCGGAAAACGAAGATTGTCTTCCTCGACCACCGTCAGCGACTCGACTTGGTCAAAGCCCCGGGCAGCCAGTTCCTTCAGTGCCTCGTCCAGGAACGGTTCCGGGGTTGAGGCGCCGCTGGTGACGCCGATGGTTTGAGCCGCGACGAGAGCGACCGATCGAAGTTCCGCCAGATCGCCGATCAGCAGGCTCCGGCATCCTGCGGCTATTGCCACCTCCGCCAGGCGACGGCTGTTCGAACTGTTGGCCGAGCCGAACACGAGGATCAGTTCCGCCCGCGCCGCAAGGGCGAGGACCGCCTGCTGCCGGTTCTGCGTGGCGTAGCAGATATCGCTCCGCGCCGGGGTCTTCAGGGCGGGGAACCGCTCGCGAACAATGGCCAGCACACTGCGGGCCGCCTCCACGCTGAGCGTCGTCTGGGTGACTGCGGCCACGCGCGACGGGTCGCGCGGCTGCGCGCGGATGGCCTCGTCCTCGGTCTCGAGCACGACCACGCGATCCGGCGCCTCACCGGCCACGCCGACGACTTCCTCGTGGCGCCGGTGGCCGACGAGGAAGATGGTGTAGTCCTCGCGGGCATAGCGCCGGACCTCGGCATGGACCTTGGCGACAAATGGACAAGTGGCGTCAATCACCCGGAGTTTGCGCGCCTCGGACTCCCGGCGGACTGCCGGCGACACGCCGTGGGCGGAGAACAGGATCGTGGCGCCGTCGGGCGCGTCCGCCACGTTCCGCACGAAGACGACGCCGCGCCGGGAAAGATCGTCCACGATTCGGCGGTTGTGGACGATCTCGTTGAAGCAATAGATCGGTTCCTGCCGCAGGCGCAGAGCCGCCTCAGTGGCGGCGACGGCTCGCGCCACTCCGGAGCAGAAACCGTGCGGATTTACGACGATAACGCGTCTGTTTCCCGCGCGGTCGCTCATGACGGTTCGCCTCAGAGCAGCTTTGACAACCGAGCCGTCCGCTGCTATACGGTGAGCCGCACAGGATAGACGGGCGCTGAAGCTCTGCAAAGCGCAAAAGAAAAGTAAGGCGTTCCCATGCTTCGCGGGCTGATCATTCGCTGGAACAACGTTTGGGTCCGCAAACGCCGGGCGCGTGTGCCGCCCGCCAATCTGCTCCTGTTGCTTTCGCGCTGCCTGCAACGCAGTCTGTGCCGGCGGAAAGTGGCGCGCGATCCGGCCGAGTGCGAGCGGTGCGGGGGCTGCGACGTGGCCGGGCTGCTCGCGCTCCGCGACGAGCTGAAGGTCCAGTGCCGGATAGCGGACGGAGGGCGGGAGGCGTTGGCGCTGACCCGGGACCAGTCGGTGCGGGCGGTCGTGGCTGTGGCCTGCGAGAAAGAATTGTTCGAAGGGATTCGCGGCGCGTTTCCGAAGCCGGTGCTGGCGATCCTCAACGAGACGCCGAATGGTCCCTGCCACGATACCCGCGTGGACGTGGAGGGGGTTCGCGCGGCAGCGCGGGAGATCATCGAGGGCGCTGCCGTTGATGTTTGACTTGAATTTTGCGCGCCTTTGCGCAAAACAAGATGATTGGAAATAGAAGTATGGCCGTGCCGGAGAATTTCATCGTATCCATTTCCCCTCACTTCAAGCGGCGGCTCGATACGAGCGCGGTGATGAGGCTGGTATGCGTGTCCCTGCTGCCGGCAGCCATTGCCTCGGTCTATCTCTTCGGTCTCAACAGTCTGTTCGTGATTGTCACAAGCACGGTCACATGCGTGGCGACCGAGTTTCTCTGCAATCTCGCCTTTCGACGGAAGACCACCATAGCGGACGGCAGCGCGGCCGTTACTGGTATTCTGTTCGCCTTTACGCTTTCTCCGACAACGCCCCTGTGGATGGTCGCCATCGGCGGTGTCTTGGCCATCGCCATCGTGAAACAACTCTTCGGCGGTCTCGGATACAACATCTTCAACCCGGCTTTGGCGGCGCGGGCCATTCTGCTTTCATCATGGCCTGCGGCGATGACGACCTGGGTCAAGCCGGTCAAATCCTTCCTCGCATTTGACGCCGTGACATCGGCCTCCCCGTTGGGCATACTCAAGGAAGCGCCGCCGGCCGCCGGAGCGCTCGACACAACGCGCGACTATCTGGATCTGTTTCTCGGAACCGTGCCGGGGTCCTTGGGGGAAACCTGCAAAATCGCCCTGCTCATTGGCGCCGTTCTGCTCTTCCTGTTCAAGATTATTGACTGGCGCATTCCATCCGCCTACATTGGGACGGTGGCCGTTCTTTCTGTTTTCTTCGGCAGGAATCCACTGGCCGCCGTCCTTTCGGGCGGCTTGATTCTTGGCGCATTCTTTATGGCAACGGACCTGGTCACCAGTCCGACCACCAAGGGCGGAAAGCTTCTGTTCGGTTTTGGCTGCGGCATCCTAACCTCGCTCATCCGCTCCTGGGGCGCCTTCCCGGAAGGAGTCTGCTACTCGATACTCTTCATGAACCCTCTTGCACCCCTCATTGACAAGTATCTGCAACCTCGAGTGTTCGGAACGGGAAAAGCGCGGCTCAACAAGGCTTGATCGCGGCGGCTGAGCGAAGCGAAGACAGGGTTCGGAGTTCCATGCGCGACTTTGTCAAGATGATCGCGGAATTGTTCGTCGTCTGCGGACTTGCCGCAGCCAGTCTCGCCGTGGTGAACATGGTGACGAAAGAACCGATCGCTCGCTGGGAAAAGGCGCGGGAAAAAACCGCCCTCCGCGCCATTGTGGCGGGCGCGGACGAATTCAAGGAATTGACAGCCGGCCAAGTCTGGGAAGTCCGGCGGAACGGCCGGCGGGCGGGATTCGCGTTTTTGACCCAGATCCAGGGCTACAGCGGGCCGATCACGCTCATGTTCGGAGCCGACGCCGACGGCGCCGTCACCGGCCTTCAGATCCTGAGCCACACGGAGACCCCGGGGCTCGGAGCAAAGATCATCACCGCGCTGTTCCGCGACCAGTTCAAGAACAAACGGCTGGAGCAAATCGTCCTGAAGAAAGACGATCCGGCCCAGGGGCGGATTGACGCCATCACGGGCGCGACCATCTCGTCTCGCGCGGTGGCAAAGGCCGTGCGCTCGACGCCATATCCTCCTGACCAGCCGCGGCACGGACAAACCCCATGAGCCTAAGCAACGGCCATTCCCTCCTGGGAGAACTCACCAAAGGATTCATCAAGGAGAATCCCATCCTGGTCACTATGCTTGGGCTGTGCGCCGCGCTTGCCTGTTCAACCAACGCGACGGACGCCCTCGGCATGGGTGTCGCCTTCAGTTTTGTCATGGTCTGCTCTAACATCGTGGTCGCCATCATCCGCAAGCTCGTGCCAAGCCAGGCGCGCATTCCCGTGTTCATCACCGTGATCTCGACCTTTGTCACGATCATTGACTACGCGCTCAAGGCGTATTCCCCGACGATGTCCCAGTCTCTCGGCGTTTTCGTGCCGTTGATCGTCGTGAACTGCATCGTGATGGCCAGAGCCGAGGCGTTCTCGAGCAAAAACACGGTCATGGCCTCCGTCATGGACGGAATCGGCATGGGCATCGGCTTCACCGTCATCATCACCCTCATCGGCGCGATACGCGAGGCGATCGGCAACGGTTCGGTGTTCGGCCGCCAATTCATGCCGGCGTCGTATCAACCCTTTATTATTCTCCTTCTCCCGCCCGGAGCGTTTCTGGTCATTGGGTTTCTCATGGCGATTCATCGAAAGATCATGGCGACGTTCTATAAAACATAAAACCTGAATCTTGCACGTCTTTTCCATGCATCGCCCTCAGTGCCGCTCTGTGCGG
>JASEHE010000126.1 GCA_030018915.1 Verrucomicrobiota bacterium | reverse complement strand
CGCCGACCGGCGGCGCGACCCACTCTCCAGCAACATAAATGCGGGCTACGGCATAACCGCTTACCGACGAGATTCTTTCAAAAGTCCAGAAATAGTTTCCGGCATGTTTGATCCGTTGGTTGCCGGCGGTGGGGTCGTTGAACAAGGATTGAGTCGTGACCGAGAAGAAAGATTATTACGAATTGCTTGGCGTGAGCCGGACGGCCTCGGCGGACGAGATCAAGAAGGCCTACCGCAGGCTGGCGATGAAACATCATCCTGACCGCAATCCTGGCAATTCTGTGGCCGAACAGAAATTCAAGGACATCTCCGAGGCCTACGAGGTGTTGAGCGACGCGAGTAAGCGCCGGCAGTACGACCAGTTCGGCCACGAGGGGATGCGTTCGAGCTTCGGGCCGGGCGGCTTCGATTTTTACCGTGACTTCACGCACGCGGAAGACCTGCAGGATATCCTGGGCAGCTTTTTCAGCGATGGCGGGCTGGGCGACCTGTTCGGCGGCGGCGGGCGCCGCCGGTCGCGCACTGGGCCGCAACGCGGCGCCGACCTGCGGTTCGACTTGGAAATCGATCTGGAAGAGGCGGCATTCGGGTCGCGGCGCGAGGTGACGATTCCGCTGAGCGACGAGTGCGCGACCTGTTCGGGATCGGGCGTGGCGCCGGGCAGCCGTCGTGAGACCTGCCGGCATTGCGGCGGCCGCGGCGCGATTGTTTCCGGAGGCGGTTTCTTCCAGGTTCGTCAGACCTGTCCGGTCTGCGGCGGAGCGGGCACGCTCGTGACGCGGCCCTGCGCGAGCTGTGGGGGATCTGGCTGCGTCAAGGCGCGCAAGAAGATCACCCTGCGTATTCCCAAGGGCGTGGAAACCGGCTCGCGGTTGCGCTTGGCGGACAAGGGCGAAGGCGGCGCGCGGGGCGGGCCGCCCGGCGACCTCTACGTGGTGATCCGCGCGGCGCCGCACGACGTGTTCGAGCGGCGTGGCGACGATCTTTTCTGCGAGGTCCCGGTTCCTTTCGACATCGCCGCGCTGGGCGGCGAGGTCGAAGTGCCGACCGTGGACGGCTTTGCCAAGCTCAAGCTGGCGTCGGGGACGGAAACGGGCCGGGTGTTCCGGCTTCGCGGCAAAGGCATGCCCAATGTGGAGGGGTGCGGCCGCGGCGATCTGCATGCGCGAATTGTGGTGGAAATCCCGACGAACCTGGATTCGCGGCAGAAGAAAATCCTCAAGGACTTCGTGGACGCGCGGCACGAGTCGAACTATCCCGCCTCACAGCAGTTCATGCGGCGCGCGCAGGCATTCCTGGACCGCAAAGCCGCCATCGAGAAGGGCGAGTGAGGCGCTATCCCGGATATTTCACACGGGAGAGGCGCTTTCAAAAGTCAAGAAATGGCTCCGACGAAGTGGTCCTTTTGAAAGAGGCTCGGGAGTGTGAAATATGCGGGCTATTGCGACGGACGAACTCGACTGCCGGGCGGAACCGGCTGCCGCCCCGGGGGCAGGCCATCGGACATGAGGAACGGGGAACGACCGGTCGGATCGCCCGGCATCATGCCCGGGACGCCGAACCTGGGCAACGACGCGGGCATGGCCTTGGGCAGCAGCGGGGCGAGCCTGGGGTTCTGCTCCACGAGCGAGCGCGCTTCGGGACCGCCACGCCGCAGGGCATCGCGGATCGCCCGGACGGCGGCGTCGCCCCGGTTCAGGGCCACCGCGAGCGAGGCGAGGTCCAGCCAGGCCTTCCAGTCGTTCGGACGGAGGCTCAGGTATTTTTCCATGACGGCGAACATCTTTTGAAGAGAGGCGGTGTCCTGGCCGGGCGCGTACATGCGGGCCATCTCGAGGCAAACATCGGGATTGACGTTTGCCGGCATGGTTTGCCGGCAGAGATCGAGGGCGGCGACCATTTCGGGCGCCCGGTGGACCTTGGCGTAGAGCTGCGCCAGTTGGAAGTGGAACATGCTGGGCAGATTCGTGTTGGCGAGAATCTGGCCGGCGAGCTGCATGAACGGGCCGATTCGGCCCGCCTCTTGGTACATGGCAGCTAGTTTGATCGCGTTCTGGATATCCACTTCCCCGCTCTGGGCGGAGAGATCCTTCTCGAGCGCCCCGATCTGCCGGTTCAGGTCGTCGAGCCGCTTCAACTGGTCGAGGAATGCGCCGACTCTGTCGTTGCCTGGGTCCTGCTCGCGGAACTCGGCGATGATGTTGCGAGCCTCGGTCAGGCGGTTCATGCGCAGGAGCACCTCCTGGACGAAGCGGAAGTTGGCCTCGGGACTGAGCGGGTAAAGGATGCGGGCCTCCTGAAAGGACGCCTCGGCCTCGTAGAGGCTGCCGCGGTTGGCGTAGAGACCGGCGATAGCGCTGCGGAGTTTCGAGAAGGACTTGCGCGCCACAATGTCGCGGATGAACTTGACGTTGCTTGACAGGCGGCGCTGGTACCAGTTCCAGAAATCGAGATCGTCGCGGATGTTCTCGGGATCGAGCGGAACCGTGTTGCGGTTGATCTTCATGATCAGTCCGTGCGGCGTCAGGTATGGGTACATCCATTGCAGGACGTAGCTCTCCTCGACGTAGAAATCGTGGCGCCAGTTGTTCTGTTCGAAGATCATCTGGGCAAGGATGCCGTTGATTTCCATGACGCCCAGGGCGCCGCTGACCTGGACGCGGCCGTTCTCGAACGAGAGATCGGCATTCTTCGGGCGCTTGCCTAGGCGGACCTCGTTGACGTAGCGCTGGAAGGCGTCCCGGCTTTCCGGGGGGGATGGAATCCAGATGCGGTCGCCGTACAGGTCGCGCATGACGCTCATGTAGGTGTTGTCGGCCAGCGCGTTCTGGGTGATGAGGTAGACGTCTTCCCGGACCCGCGCGGAGTAGATCATGTAGGTGGGGACGAACCGGCCCGGATCCGTGCCGCCGTAAAAGATGGCGTTGAGCGTCATTTCGGGGGGGAACTCGGGATTGGGGAGCGGCTCCTCGTCAAGGTCGAGTTCCTCATTGATCGCGTTTGCGCCGCGGAGCTGGTAGTTGCCGAACTGCCAGCCGAAGTCATGCCCGTTCTGCTCGGCGCCGCCGTAGATACGGAGCAGCTCTTTGTCGTATAGATTCTCGGCGATGGGGATTAGCGACAGAGCCGCCGCCGCCACGAGGCTGACCGGCGCGAGGAACGCCATGTTCCAGCGCCGGAAAAGCGCGTTGGCGTAGGCAAGGCCGAGAATCAGTCCGTAGCCGATCCACAACGAGTACAGGCTGTGAGACCCGATGAACTTGACCTTTTGGATGAAGGCGTCCTGGATGTCGCCGCGTGGATTGGCCAGGGCAATGAGGGCCACGCTGAGGAGCAGGAACCCGGCCGTTACGGCGACGAACCATTTCTGCGTGTTGGCGTTGAGGGCAGTGTCAATGCGCCAGCGGGTCCTGGGCAGCATGGCGAACAGCGCCACGAGGAGTCCCGGCATGAGCATGAGCGCGACGAGCCCGAGGATTCTCCTCAGGACGGCCGCAAACCGCGGGAAATCGAATTTCCCCTGGGCGAGCGGGGCGGCGATCTCACCGATGTTCCCGGCCAGCTTGACGATGTAGAATCCGTAGAGCCCGACCATGACCACGCCGGCGAGCAGGATCACGATGCGCTCGGAGATCGTGGTGTCCGAATCCGAGCGGAACCGGTTTGCCATCTCGAAAATCTGCTCCATGGCGATCACCGCGCCGCCGATCAGCGACAGGACGAGAACAACGGCCATGCAGAGTTTATAGGCCTCAACGTCCCGTCCGAACAGATGGAACGCGATGGAGTTGGCCGGGGCGAGGACGTGCTTCTCGATCATCGCGAGCGCAATGGCCAGGATCGAGAGGCCGACCGCGGGGAACAGCACGTTGACGCAGCGCCCGGCCACCCGGACGAACCATGCCGAGAACGCCAGGAAACCGAGCATTTCCGGGCCCATGGTGAACTGACGGCGCAGATCAATGAAGTAGTCCGCGATCTGGTGGATGAACCGCAATGAGAAGATGTCCGTGGGGACGATTTTCTCATACTGGCCGCGGCCGACCGCGTGGAGGAATCCCTGCCACGCGCGCGGGTAGCCCCAGTTGATGGGTGGGTTCCGGAAGTCGGAGGCCAGCGGCATGTAGAGGTAGAACGCGAATCCCAGCTCGGCCAGGAGGATCGTGACGGCTACGGTCCGGCCGCAGGGCAGAAAGAAATAGGCCAGGATCAGCACGAGGAAGTTCAGCGAGAGATAGACCGCGCAGGTGATGTCCGTGGGGTGCCGGATGAAGGGGATGACCTCGACCTTCATCAGAAAGACGGCGGCGCCGAACGGGGCGCATGCGACGGCGAAGTCGCGCAGGAGCTTGAGGTCCTTCAGGAACACGATGATGATTAGTGGCAACAGGGCCAGCAGCAGGACGTAATAGTGGGCGAGGCTGAGTCCGAAGATGAAGCCGGTTAGGTAAAGCAGCTTGTCCGTCGGCTGGAACATCCAGCGGTAGGTGAGGATGAACAACATCATGAGGAGAAACGCGTTCATCGTGTAAATCTCCACGATAACCGCCTGACTCCATATGACGTTGGTGAAGGCCAGCAGGAGGCTGGCAACCACGCCGCCGAGCCAGCAGATGGCGTTCTCGAGGCCCGGTCCAATGGCGGGGGCATAGTCTTCTTCGGCCTGGCCACGGGCCGAGGCGCGGTTGCGCGCGCCGCGAAGCAGGTCGGCGCCGGAGCGGCAAATGAGCATGGCGGTGATGCCGGCGGCCAGCGCGCCGAAGAACGCCGACATCAGGGCGATGGCCCAGGCCGGATTGGGCTGGCTGCGGTAGGTCACGAACTCGAACAGACGGCAGAAGAGCCACGCGCACATGGTCCAGAGCGGATACCCGGGCGGATGCGGGACGCCCGCCCAGTCGCCGCCGACCGCCAGTTCGCCGGAATCCTCAAGTGTCACTGTCGGGGCCAGTGTGCAGCAGTAGACCGAGAAGGACGCGAGAAAGGCGGTCCAGAACGCCGCCCAGTCCAAGCGGCGGAAGAACCGGTCGCCGGATTCCGCCGGAATCAAGGAGTCGACCGATGCGCTCATGCCTTTTTGCCTTTTTCTTTCACGAACCCGGGCCTACTCTACCACATCTCGGGCCGGAGGTCAAAAGCAGAACCTACCGCGCAGCGATTCCGCAAGCTGGCGGAGAGGAGCGCAGGGAGAGCGCGGCAGGAGGC
>JASEHE010000125.1 GCA_030018915.1 Verrucomicrobiota bacterium | reverse complement strand
GGTTCCCAGATGGTTCTCAACTCGAAATCACGTCTTCAGATGCAAGATCGAGGTAGTATACTGAAGTTTCAAGTCGCCAGTTCGGCGCGCGGGTTCTTTCCGTAGACGATCCTCGCCATCTTTCCGTCGTTCAGAATCGAAAGCCTCGCCGCCTCCACGACCAGTTCGTTCGTGTTGCTGTTCGCCGGGGTTGCGATGATGGCTTTTTCATCCACGTCCTTGATGATCGCCCGCCGCTTCGCGAGCGATTCCTCGACCGGGAGGCCGGTCACATCGTTCTCGATGCGGTGGATCATGTTGATCGTGGCCGCCACCGAGTCGAAGCCGTAGCCGACGGGCTTGTATCCCGGCCCCTCCCAGGGGACCAGGCGATAGAAATCGGGGTTGATGTAGTTGAACACGCTGCCCGCGCAGCCGATGCCCTTGAGATAGCTGTGCTCGACGCCGCGGAACTGGTCGTCATGAGCGATCAGGCCTGTCTTGCCCGATCCCTCGCAGAACATCGTAAGGCACTGCTCGTTGCTGCCCGCGCCCTCGTCCGGGTAGCCGAGCCCGTCGGTCACGGACAGGACTGCGCCGTTCTCGTAGATCACCCGGCCGTTGGCCCACATGAACCCCTCGTTGCCGTTCGGGAACTTGCCCTTCACGCCCGACACGGAGACCCGCGCGGGCTTCAGCTTCGTGATGAACCACACGAGGTCAACGTAGTGGCAGCCGACGTAGACGAACGGGTCGGTCTTGTCGCATGTGAACCAGTTTTGGAAATTCGACGAGCGGTAGTAGCGGGGCTCGATCATCTTGGCTTCGCCAATGACGAACTCGCCGAAGTCGCCCAGCTCGTAGTGCCGGCGCGCGATCAGCGAGCGGTGGTCGAACCGTTTGTGGTACTCGATGCCGATGAACAGGCCCTTGTCGTACGCCAGCTTCTCGACCTCGACGGCCTGCGCGTATTTCATGACGAGCGGCTTCACGCACAGCACGTGCTGGTCGCTCTTCATCGCCTCCATGACCACGTCGTAGTGGAACTGGTCCGGCATGGCCACTACCACGGCCCGCCGCTTTGGCATGGCGGCGAGCACCGACTGGTACAGGGTCGGGAACTTCTTGCGTGGGTCCTCTTTCTCCGACGGATGGGCGGTGAAGTCCTGGCCCGGAAACGCCTGGCCAAAGCCTTCCTTCAGCGCCTTCAACGGCTGGCTGTCCAGCGCGCAGATGGCGATTTTGCCCACCACGCCGGTACGCTGCATGTGATAAATCGAGGGCAAAAGCAGATCGAACGTGATCATGCCGCCGCCGACAATCGTGACATCAATCGGTTTTGTCATTGCTTCGTTCCTTTCGTTCGCGGCGCCGGAAAACGGCGTCAAAGCAGCCGCGATTGTCAAACGCTTTTTCAGCCTTTTCAGAGAAACACAAACGGCGCAAGAGGCGCAAGCTAAACGTCAATCACGCCAGCCCCGCCGACCGGCGCAACGATTTCCGCGCAGACCGGCAGCCCGCGCGGACGGTAGTATCGCTCGGCGAGCCGTTCGATCAGATCGCCGGCCCGCTCTTCCTCCACCAGCGCGACGATGCTGCCGCCCAGACCCGCCCCAACCCGCTCCGCGCCCGCGACGCCCGGCGCGGACAATGAAAGGTCCACGAGTTCGTCCACTTCCGGAACGCTCACGTCATAGCCGCCAGGCTGCCGCCAGAGCTGGGCTCTGGCGACGCGCGCCGGATCGCCGGAACGCAGGTCGGCTATGAGGCCGGCGAGCCTGGCGTCGGGATAGCGGTTGTCGGTGGGCGCCCGCCGGCCGCCGACCAGCCGTGTCACGCGATCGCCGTCATGCGAAATAGCGATCAACTCGCCGAAGCCCCGGACGTCGTTTCGTTCCAGCAACGCGACCGCCATGTCTGAACGGATGCACTCCGCCACGCCGTACAGGCAGACCTGGCGAATCCGGTAGCCGTCCGGAGGCTCGGCGTGACTGCGGAAGACATGGCGCGCTTCGTCCGCGCTCTCCGGGAGCAGCTCGAGAATCTGACGCCGTGTGACCTGCTCCGGCAGCGATAGGATAACGCGGTATATCTCGACTTCATCCACGCCGAGGGTCGTGGGATTGATGTCGCGCAGATGCCGCAACTTCTCCGTGTACAACGGGAAGTTCTTGCGCGCGAGCAGGAGACCGAAGACGCACGAGGCGACCCGGTTGTTGAACACGTCGCGCGCATTGGTGCGTTTGCTGGCCTCCACCAGGCTGTTTGCCAGCGCCACGCGATAGCCGGCCGGGAACGGGACGGACTTGACCGTCAGCGGGAAGCCGGTCATGTGGACGACGGCCCCGGGCTGCCCGAACTTGATCGCCGCATGATCGCCCGCTCCCCCGCGGGTGCCGACGTACCACTCGGCCCGGCCGCACCAATCCACCAGTTCCCGATCGCCGACCCGCAGCCCATTGATCCGCGCGCAGGCCTCGACTGCGGCCACGACCAGGGACGACGACGTGCTGAGTCCGGCCGCGCGCGGGATGCTGCCGCAGACCATGGCGTTCATTCCCCGCAAACGCGGCGCGAACGCGCCATCCGGCCCACGATGCAGATGCTGAAGATAAAGCGTCGCCGCCCGCGCGTAGTTCGACCACGTCACGCGCGGATCGTCCTTGCGCTTCTCGAACTCGTCGTGGCACCAGGCGTCCCAGTCCCGCGGCGACCGGGCCAGCAGACAGGCGCCGATCGCGAATTCCTCGTCGGGGAACTCGCGCGATTCCACGTTGCGCGTGAGCACGCGGTCATCTTCCCTGGGTTCGGCGACCCAGAACAATTCCTTGATCGCAATGGGATTGACTGACCCTCCGCAGTGGTCAATGTGCGTGCCCAACAGGTTGATTCGGCCGGTTGAGCGAACGAGCAGCACATTCGCGTCCGCTCCGAAGCTTTTTGCGAACGATTCCACGGCTCGGCGGCAGATTCGCGCCGGCTCCGCGACACGCTCGGCGGCGCCGTAGATTTCGCGGAATCGGAAGTGAAGCGGGCTCCTAGGGTCGTCCAGCAACGAAAGCCATTCACGAACCGGCTTGGCGCCGGCGACTGGAGAAGGCATGACCGGCCTCCGGGTTCGGGAGCGCTCGGACCCCGGCGCCTCATCATTCCGGCACGCTGTAGCGAGCGCGCTCAATCACGCCGTGCTCGATCGGCTTATTCTTCAGAATCTCGTGGGGACCGTAGAACCCCTTCGATATCCTGCACAGCGTGTAGGCGATCGTGTACGGCTTGAGGAACGTGGCCGGGTCCGTGACGCTGTTGCAGCCCACCTGGCTGAAATCGCCCATGCAAACGCCCATCTTGGGCTTGCCCAGGTCGTAAGTCTTGCCGCCGCACCGCGCGCGCAGCGGCTTGCGCTTGTCCGTGTCCACCAGACCGGCAAAGATGCCCAGGTTGGCGGTCGTGGCCTGATTCCCGAAATGCGTCATGTAACCGCACGCGGAGTCCCCGAGATAGGAAGGGTGCGGGAAATTGGCCTTGTCCAACAGCACGCAATTCTTGATCTCGCCGCGTATCGTTGCGTTGTTGCCTATGATCACGTCTCCGCGCAGATAGGCGCCCTGCCGCACTTCCGTGTTCTTCCCGATGATGGTCGGGCCCTTGATGCCGGCCCCAGCCTCCACGACTGTTCCTTCCCCGATGAACACGCCGCCCTTTTCGACGTCGAAAACGGCCCCGATCACCCTCGCGCCCTTGGCCACGCAGATCGCGTAGCAGACGTCCTTCTTCTGGCTCCCAATGACCAGGGAAGGCTCGAATACCGCTCCTTCTTCCAGCAGGACTTCGAACTGGCCGACTACGTGGGCGGAACCCGGCGCCGTGTTCTTGAGGCTCCGCGCGCCGGATCGCTTCTGCGCGATCGTTTTCTCCAGCCACTTCACGCTGTACTCGCCGATTCCCATGATTGCGCCGTACACGGACGTTGTCTGGTCAAAGAGCGCCTGATGCTCGAACGGATGCGCCGTGAAGTCGAAATAGGTTTCCGCTCTCAAATCCGCTGGCACGTCTTCTTTCGCGAGACCTTTCAGCTTGATCACTTGCTCTGCCATAATGATCCTTTCTTTCCGTTTATTCCGTTTACTTGCATTTCTTCAAGGCTGCCAGTACCTGCTCGTGCAGCGCTGGGTTCGTCGTGCAGACAACGTCCCAGACGGTTTCCTCGTTCGGAACGAACGCCACCGGTTTTCCGTCGAAGTCAGTGACCACGCATCCAGCCTGTTGCGCCACAAAAATGCCCGAGAAAATATCGACAAACGGCTGGCGCGGCGCGAAGTAGCAGTCAATTTTGCCTTCCGCCACGTCCACGAATCCGTACGGGCCTCCGTTCGGGTTCAGGAATTTGAACGGTTCCAAGAACCTGCGGTACTTGTCCACCAAAGGCATGAGGAACTTCTTGGGCTTCATCGCGTAGGATTCGACGCTCGCGCCATCCAGCTTGGTCGCGTCGGGTCGCCCCATGGACTCCCGGTATTGTTTGTTCAATCGCACTTTCTGCGCCAGCCGGTCGCCATCGAGTTTGCCGAGAAAGGCCCCCTGCTCGCTCGCCCAGGCAATGACGCGTGGGTAGCAATCCCCAACGGCGCAGCAGGCGGCGGTATTGTCCGCCTTGTACAAGGCCAGGGAACTGTACCAGTACGCCGGAATCCCGTGCTTGAACAGGAAGCTCCCGTCAAAGGGATCGCAGACCACGTAGCGCTTCTCGCCCTGGGCGCCCGCGTTCAATTCCACGGTGCCGGCCTCTTCGGACAGAAACAGAAACGGAGTCCCGCGCTCTTCCAAGCGTCGGCGGTAGCCGTTCTCGGTGTCTTTGTCAGCCTTGATGATGTCGGGGTCCCAGCTCTTGTACTCGCCGAGCCGTTTTTCGACCACTTCCCATCCGATGTTCCGATCGCTGAGCGATTGGACCGTGTCCAACGCCTCGGCAACGCACGCCAGATTGAACGCCACCAGATCCCCCTCGGTTTTCCACGCTTTCATCCTGTTCTTGAACCGATCGTCGCCCATGAGTTATTTCCTCCCGGATCGTTTTTTGTGTTGCCGTGATCAAACCCGAACCGAAGCGAGACGTACGCTTACCAACAGAACTGCGGCAGCGCAAGCGAATTCTGCCCCAAGAATTGCGGATGGGGTGCAAGACAGGAAAGTTACATTTTTGCGGAAAAGGCTTGTATCTCCCTTTTTTGC
>JASEHE010000124.1 GCA_030018915.1 Verrucomicrobiota bacterium | reverse complement strand
CTCCTGCCGCGCTCTCCCTGCGCTCCTCTCCGCCAGCTTGCGGAATCGCTGCGGCCCGGCGGCCGGCGTTGACACTGCCTTGCGAGTTTGTTAGGAAGTTCGACGCCTATGACACAGCAACTCAGAGTGAGAGCGAAGCGAGCGCGTCGAAAGCAGCGGCTGAAGCGGCTGAAAACGCGGGCGAAGGCGATGCGCCGACAGCAACAGGCTCATAAACCGGCGGCGCCCACTGCTCCGGCCGCTCCCAAGCCGGCTTGACGATCATGGCGCGATGGCCGAGTGGTTAGGCACGGGTCTGCAAAACCTGGCACACCGGTTCAATTCCGGTTCGCGCCTCCAACTCGGCGGAGCGCCTCCCCATATTCTACGCCTATGCGCTCAGCGATTGATGGCGTAATGGTCGCGCACAGCCTTCCACCCGTCAGGAACCCGGCGAGCCCGAGACCAAACAAGGAGGCAACTTCATGTCCAAGCGCGCGGGGTTGAGGCTGATGTCGGCGGCCGGGCCTTGAGAGCGGTCAGGCGGGCCGGCGACCCTCGATCATGGCATTGATAAAGCTCGATTTGGCCGCCGTGTATTTTTCGTGGTTCGAGTGATAGATGCCGGCCAAGTCGGCTTTCGACCGCTCGTATTGCTTCCTCAGCTCGGCGTCGTTTCGTAAGGCGTCCCGGAACTTGATCCAGCGCTGCCAGTGGTCGGTTGTGGCGTCCACGATATGAAGGTGATAGGCGCGTGGGTCGCCCTTGATGAAGAAATGACGGCCCGGCAGGCCGAACTCGCCCATGTGCTGGTAAGACAAACCCGCCAGCGGCTGAACGATTTGCGGGACGAGTTGGACGCTGTCTATCAGCGCGGCTATGTCAATGATCGCTTTCGCCAGCGCGTCCCGAACCGCCGTGCTCCCGATGTGCTCGATCTGATGACGATGCGGGGCCAGCGTCCGGCCAAGGAGCTCTTTCTCCCGCTCGAACTTCGTCACCCATTCCTCGGAGTAGGGCACAAGCTCGATTTTGTAGCCGACGATGTTCAATCTACCACGCCGTTATCGAGTCCCGGAAAATCTTGCGGGCTTGAGATACGACCGTTTCCGGCGACTCCTTTCGTTTCCACGCCATCTCGGGCGCGTGAAATATCCGGGCTAGAGCGCCGATCCGATGCACAACCATTGCGTCGCCACGCGCCGAGAATGCCACGTCCATATCTTTCCGGAAGTGATTGCATGCGCGATAGCGTAAACATGTGGATTGTCAATAATGGACAACGCGGGCTTCACCCACAACCCAAAGAAAACAGGCAACTGCTCACTGATCGTGGCTGGAGACGTCGGCGTTTTCCCCTTCCCCGCCGGGCTCGCCGTCCGCCCCGTAGCTGACGATCTCGTACGGCTCGCCCTCGGGCCCCGGCGCCAGATACACGTATTCCCGGCCCCAAGGATCGAGCGGAACCTTTCCGCCATTCAGGTAGCCGTGCGGCGGGTATTTCGGCGGGATGGGTTCCCGGATGGGCCGCTGCGCCAGCGCTTGCAGGCCATGTTCCTGCGTGGGATAGCTTCCGGCGTCTATGCGGTAGAGGTCCAGTGCGGTCTTGAGAGTCGCCACCTCGGCCACTGCCTTGGCCTGCTTGGCCTGTCCCAGGCGCGGGATCACCTTGATCCCCACGATCGTGGCCAGAATCACGATGATCATCACAACCACAAGAATCTCCAGCAGCGTAAAGCCGTCGCGCCTCATAGCGGAACAGCCTCCCGAAGCGCGCGATTTCTGAAGCGAAGACGGATTCCCCGTTCGTTGAGAACATCCACTTAATTCTGACCTTGTCATGATCGTGATCCTTGGCTGCTATTCCGAACCGGCATCTTTCGGCCCCGCCGTTCCCAGGCCCAGTTCGCCCTGCGTTGGTTCTTCGCCGAACTTTCGGCACAGCGCCTCCAATTTCGACAAGTAGTATGCCACATTCTCGTCCCGTTGGCCAGCGTTCCATTCGGCGACCAGTCTCGCGCTTTCGTGGACCGCCACGCTTTTTTTCGTTCCCGTGACATAGTACGATATCTGGTCGCCGGCCCGGTATGGCCGGCCGGATTTCAGCGCCAGTTCGTACACGGCGCTTCTGGCCCGCTTGCCCTGCGACTGCTTGGCCGCATAGGTCACGGGCGCGTCCTGCAGCGTCTCGGTCTTGGCCAGCCGCTTGATCGGCCATTTCCGCTCTCGAATGTCCTTCTCGTAGCGCCGCTTGAGGGCCGGAATCTTTTTTGCCCGTCCCTCGAGTTTCAGCCGGATCAATTGCTCGAGAAAATCCCGCTGGAACGGCTCCAGGCCCCGGGACTTCAGCGCCGCCCCCTTGACGGTCATTGCCCCCTCGTCCGTGAGTAGGGCATAGTTCTTCATCTTGTAGCTGTACATCGAGCGGTATTCGCCGTCGAATTCCACCTCGATGCCTTCCGGCAAAGACCGCGCGAAATCGGCGCGGAAGGCTTCCATCGCCGGCTGCGCTGCCAGGCCGGCCGGCGGCACGAAGTAGATGCCGTCGGTGTCTATCTCCACCGGCATGGCGCCGCGCTCGCGGAGCCAGGCAATCATGAACTTCAGCAGTTCCCGCCCGTCGGCCGTGATCCGCTCGGCTACGTCGAAATCGCCGAACCGGGCCTGCGAGAAGCCCAGATAGCCGTAGAACGAGTTGATGAGCACCTTGAAAGCGGTCTGGAGCGCGTCCAGGCGAGTGCGCTCCGCGGCGTCCCGGCTCTTTTTCATCTTCTCCTTGGCCTCCAGCCGGATGGCGCGCAGCCGTTCGAGCAACCGCGGGAATATGCCCAACTCGTCGCTGCCGGGCGCGAGTTTTCGGCTCAACATGAGCGACGGGTACAATGACCGCACATCGCAGTGATGAACGTTCTCAATCACGCCTCGGACGAACATGTCCGTGTAGCCGCCCTCGAAATCCCTGACGCGGTCCGGCAGGGGCAGGGCTTGGCCGGCGCGGCAGTATTCCCGCAGCATCAGCGCGTCAATCTTCGTCGCGCTGCCCCGCGCGCAGACGTTCTGGTAGGAGTACGGGAGCATCTGGGTCTGCGCAAAGTACGTTCTCGACAGAATATTGCCGATCTCCCGCGTCTCCAGGACGTCGTCCGCCACGTAGCGCGCCACGCGCGCGGGCTCCTTCTCGAAAACTTCGCCGATCTTCTGGCCCTCGATGCGCACACGGTCCTTCGACGCCACACCGAAGTGAACGGCCACCTCTTTCAGCCCGAAGCCGCCGAGCGACCGGTGGGCAATATCATAGGCATGGACGAGGAACAGGGTGTCCACTACGTGCCGGCCGAAGATGTCGAACCGGTCGTAAGCGATCGTCCGCTCACCCGCGTTGAATCGGCTCGGCCGACGCCGCGGGCTGTCGCCGTTCCGGCCGAGCGCCAACTTCACTCCGTGCCGGTTCACTCGCTCCGCAAGATAAGGCAGATCGAAATTGAACAGGTTGTGGCCCTCGATGACGTCCGGGTCCCGCTCCCGCACCAGGGCGACGAACCGCTCGAGAAGTTCCTTCTCGTTCATTCGATCGGCCGAGAGGACCTCGCGCCAGTCCGGACCGTCAGTCACGGCAATCGCGATGATCGCGTCGCCTTCGCGCTCGGCGTTGCAGAACTCGAAGCCAGGGGCCGTCCGGCATTCGATGTCCACCTGTAACCGTCGGACGTCCTCGAAGTTCATCCCGAGAAACAGCGTCCGACCGCTGGTCATGAGGTACTGCTGGATCGGGTCATGGATCGCCAGATACGGCGCCTCCGGCGTGCTGGGCGAGCGCCCGGTCTTCTCGACCAGCCAATCGCGCGCCCGGAGCCAATCGCGCCACGAGTCGAACCGCGCCTCCAGGTTCAGCGGGCCGCAGCCCTGGAGCTTGCGGCGCTCGTAAGGCACGGGACATTCGCCAATGGCCCGGAGCTCGGCGACCAGGAATGGTCGAAACGGCTCGGCTCGCTGCTCGATTCGTTCACCACGCCGGAAGAACAGGATGACCTCGTCGGGCTTGCCGCGCTGCTCGACGTGCTCGACGGCCACCAGCCCTTCCTCCTGGGTCCGGCCGAACAGGAGCGGATCGTATTGCGTGGCCCCGGCGGTCACGCGGAAGCCTCCTCGAAGAATCGAATTGTCCGGCGCAGTCCGTCCTCGATGCCGACGCGCGGCTGCCACCCGATCATAGTCCGCGCCATTGCGTGGTCGCCCTCGGAATCGCGCGCCTCGCCCGCCCGGGCCGGCGCGTGAACGCAGGCGGCCTTGCGCCCCATGAGCCGCGCCACCGTGGCCGCGAGCCCCTTCACCGAGAGCCGCTCGCCCCGAGCAATGTTGTATGCCCGGCCGGCCGCCTCGGGCGGCGCATCGAGGCATCGCAGATTCGCTTCGACGACGTCGGCGACAAACGTGAAATCCCGCGTCTGTTCCCCATCCCCGAACAAGGTCATGGAACGCCCCTCCATGACCGACCGGATGAACCGAGGCACCACGGCGGCATATTCGGACAGAGGATTCTGGCGCGGCCCGTACACGTTGAAGTACCGCAACACGAATGTCCGCAGCCCGTGCAGACGGTGAAAGACGCGGGCGTAGTGCTCCCCGATCAGCTTCTGCGCGGCGTACGGCGAAGCGGGACAGAGGACCATGTCTTCGCGTCTCGGGAGACCGGGCGCGTCCCCGTACACGGACGACGAAGAGGAGAAGACCAAAGTCTTTACCCCGGCCTCTTGGGCCGCCACGAGCACGTTCAGCGTTCCCCCGACGTTCACGGCGTCGGTCTCCTGGGGTTGTTCCACCGAGCGCTGCACGGAAGGCAGGGCCGCCGCGTGCAGGATCGCGGCCACGCCCGCCGTTACCCGGCGGACCTGGGCGATGTCCCGGATATCGCCCTCGACGAACTCGATCTTTCCGGCGATGTCACGCAGGTTCTCCCGGCGGCCGGTGGCGAGATTGTCCAGCACGCGCGCCGCGTGCCCGTCCTGTGCCAGCCGCCGGACCAGGTTGCTGCCGATGAAACCAGCCCCACCTGTCACTAAAATGTCCATTTGTTGTTCCTCAAAACCCGAACACTCATTCCACGGAACAAAGTTCCGCCAGATGCTTACCACCGGCTCCCCGCCATTGCACTAGAAAAATGGGCTCGAGATTCGGAGGCGGGCGGTTCAGCTTGGCGGATTGCGGCGTGACGCGCGAATCTACCGATTGTTTTGCCGGACTTCTTGACAAAAGAGGGTAACTACTCAGGTGCCCGCCCGCAGCGGGCGCGCACCTGAAGGAATTGGCCCC
>JASEHE010000123.1 GCA_030018915.1 Verrucomicrobiota bacterium | reverse complement strand
GGGGCCAATTCCTTCAGGTGCGCGCCCGCTGCGGGCGGGCACCTGAGTAGTTACAAGAAAGGCCGAATGTCTCGCGCCTGGCCGGAGCCGCCTATCTGTACACGGGGTGTTGGCGGTTTGATGACGCCGACCGCCGCATTCTCGAGTTGTGTCGCCGATTGCTCGACGAAGCTAAGTTTCCATCCCTTTTTGCGGGCCCGATCCACGTATTCGGCTATGGCGCCGACTCAATAGGACGCCTCCTGCCCCCCATGCGTCTGGATGAGACTGTTCGCTTTCTTGCTTTGCGCGGCGCATTGAGCTTTTCCTGGGTGTTGGACGAGCTTGCGGATGCGCGAAATGAGCGCTTTGATGGCAGCCATTTCTTGACACAGGCGGATGGATCGCGCTGGATGAGTTGGCTAACCGGCGCCCAAAAACTGGCCCAGCTTTGCCCCAGACGGGCTAGTCTTGCGCGCGCGCCGCACCTGTCAGAATGGTTGACGGCATCAGATGGCTGCCATTTCGACACGACAGCAATGACCGGCCTTGTGGAATGCTTTCATCCCGAACATCCATGCACGCGCGCCCAGGACCGCGAGGCGCGCGTCGAGTGTCTTCAGAGGTTTCTCCAAGAAGGCCAGATTATCTCCAGCGAAGCGGGCCAGGATTGGGCTGTTCCGTTCGCGGATATTCTTTCTACCAACAATTTCGGACACCATGTTGTTAATACGCGGACCGGATGGCGGCCATTGCCTTTTCCGCTTTTCTCTCTGGTTTACCGGGAATGCGTGGGATCGGTCTGGCATGAGGGCGACACCTACCATGACGGCTGCGGCATGGAGAAACTGCTCTACGACGCCGCGTTCGGAAATGCGCCAACTCTCTCGCCTCTTTTACGGAATTTTAGTCTTCAAGACGGAAAGCCGGATTCCGACAAGTACGATCTGTTCTTTCGCGACGAAACCACCGGTATGGGCTGGCAGATGTGCTTGCGCGCGGGCGAACTCGCCCGCTTCCATGCTGATACCTGGAAAGAAGAACTCCGGCAGTTTGAATATCTCGATTCCTCTTGCCTGCTTTCGCGGAGCGAATTCTCCGGCGGCGCCGCGGTTCTGGTCAACCGGTCAACGGAACAGGCTTTGATCTCCGGCTGCGATTTGCCTCCACAATCATACAGGATCATTCGTTGAAAATAGCGGCCCAGTTCTTGAACACCGGCTCCAACCCTTTTCGACGCAGCATCCGGCAGAAGGCGTCCACGTCCCGCGTGTCGCGCACGGCAAACTGGCCGCCGTCGCCTTCCACGGCCCGCCGATAACCGCCCACCGTCGTGCGGCTGGCCACGCTCATGCGGTTGATGCCGATGCCCGCCATGCCATCGCGGAACGCGGCTTGCTCGCGCGTCGAGAGCGCTAGCGGCGTGTCCGGCAGGCAAAGACGGAAGGCAAAAATGACGCGCGCCAACAGAGCGTCGCCCACGGGGCGCCGCGGCTGCCAATAGCCGGGCTCGGGGCGGACTCGCGGGAAAGACACCGCCACGCCTCCGCGCCAGTGCCGGCGCTGGAGATGCCGGGCGTGGCGGTAGAGCGCCACGACATCGGCGATGGGGTCCCCAAGCCCCAGCAGCGCGCCGATTCCGACCGCGCGCATCCCCGCTGCCAGGGCCCGATCCGGCGCCTCCAGCCGGAAAAGGTAGTCGCGTTTTGGGCCCCATCGGTGCAAATCCTGGTAGAGCGCGGGGTCGTATGTTTCCTGGTAGATCGTGAGGCTCGCGCATCCCGCATCCGCCAGCCGTTGATATTCGTCCGCGGACATGGCAAAGCTCTCGATCCCGACGTGGTCAAACCGCCGCGCGGCCCGGGCCACGGCGTCCGCCAGATAGTCCATCCCTGCTTCCGGACAGCGCTCGCCGGTGAGGAGCAGCGCGTCGTCAATTCCCATGCGCTGCATCGCCTCCAGCTCCGCCTCGATCTCGTCGGGTTCCAGGCGCAAGCGGTTCTGCCGGCGATCCGCAGCGTAGCCGCAGTAGGCGCAGCCGCTCGAGCAGTAGTTGGAAAGATAGAGCGGCGCGTAAAGCTGGATCACGCGGCCGAAGCGGCAGCGCGTGAGCCGCTCCGCCTCGCCGGCCATCCGTTCCAGCGCGGCGGGCGGATCGTCCCGCAGCAAGCGGACCAGCCGGCCGACATCGTCGTCATCCCGTTCCGGAATGGCCGACGCATCGAGCCACGGCCCGGGATCGGCCCAATCGGGCCGGACCGCCGGACCCGTCGCCGGCCCGGACGCGGCTGGGAAAGACGGACTCGCGGACATGCTCGTCAGGCCTCCTGACCGCCGAGGAAGCTTGTGAGCGGACTGGTGGGCGAGGCGGATTCGCCGCAGTCCATGAGGCCGGCCAGGCGCGCGGCGCGGCCCGCTTGCACGGCTGCGGCAAAGGCCGCGGCCATGGCAGCCGGATTCTTGGCGACGGCAATGGCGCTGTTCACCAGAACCCCGGCGCAGCCCATCTCCATGGCCGCCGCGGCCTCCGAGGGCGCGCGCAGACCGGCGTCAACAATGACCGGAACCAGGCTGTCTTGAATGAGCAGCCGCAGCATCTCCGCGGTTTGCAACCCGCGTCCGCTGCCGATGGCGGAACCCAGCGGCATGACTGCGGCGCAGCCGGCGTCCTCGAGCCGCTTGGCCAGAACGGGATCGGCCGGAATGTAGGGCAGCACCGCGAAGCCCTCCTTCGCGAGGCGCCGGCATGCCTCGTGGGTCTCGATCGGGTCCGGCAGAAGATGGCGCGGATTGGGATGGATTTCCACCTTCACGAAGGGACTGCCAGACAACTCGCGGCCGAGCATGGCAGCGCGGACCGCCTCGTCGGCCGTCCGCGCGCCGGATGTGTTCGGCACGAGCGTCAGCCCGGGAATCGCAGCCAGCGGCTGGTACAGGTCATCCGATGCCGCGCGATGAAAGCGGCTCAGAGCGACCGTAACCAGCCTAGCCCCGGACGCCCGCGCGGCCGCCGTCATGGCGGCAACATCCGAGAACTTCCCCGTGCCGATCATGAGGCGGGAGTCGAACTCATAACCGCCCAACAGCAAGGCATCCTTCATGGTTTCCCCTGTTCCGCGCAAGAATCAAGGCGCCGGCCGATAGCGGCACAGACCACCTGCGGACCTACCCGCCGGCAACCAGTGTGACGAGATCGATCCGGTCTCCTTCGCGAAATCGAATCCGATCGTACTGGGTCCGAGGAATAACCGTGTCGTTGAGCAAAACGGCGGCGCGCTCGGCATTCGCGCCTAACGTTCTGCATACGTCGGCCAACGACGGTTCGCCCGGCAATTCCAATGTCTCTCCGTTGACTGTCAGCTTCATGCTTTCGGCAAAAGTAAAGGCCATGGGACAGATTCCAGTCTAGGCGCTTGCAGCGGCAAAGTCGACAGTTTCTTTCAAAGACGATTTGACATGATCGTCATCCCCCGTATCCCGTATATTTTGCGCCTTACCTGTCGCAGCGTAACGCAAAGAAGCAAATGAAAGCGGGTTCGGGGGGAGTGATTAGCTCCCCCCTCCCACACCACCGGACATGCCCGCTCCCGCGAGGTCTCGCCCCGGCGGGCGGCTCCGCGTCCGGCGGTTCAGAAGGATCGGCCTGTCGCGACAGGCAACCCGGACGGATTCGCAGCCGGGTAGTGAAAAGCGATCCACAAAGTGTGTTCGCTTCCAAGCCAGAGGGTCCCTTGTCCAGACAGTCGTCGGCTCCGCCGTTCGGCTTCATGGCTTTCGCTGCGGTCATGGGTTCTATCTTGTCCTTCCGTTCGGCCCTTCGCTCCATCCCCATTACAGGGACTTCTTCGCTACTACGGCCTTTGCCGACTCCTGCCCGAAGATCGACAGACGTTTCCGTCCGCCGCGCCGGCGGCTACGCAAGCGTTCGCCCCCAGCCGATGCCGGGCAGGTCTCCCCAGATAAGGTGCGTGAGCTTTCCCCGCGCAAACCCGGCATTTACCCTGCCCCGGGTCAGGTGGACTTCACTCGTGTTGTGCCTGCTCGTCCTCGGGCTGAGCCTTGTATGCCGTTCCTGTTCGTGGCCTCGCGGGTCTTGCCTTCAGCTTCCTTCGGACGATTGGTCGCCCTTCAGCCCTTGCCTTCGGCTCATGGTTCCATATACTGACCTCCCATAGGGGACTTCCGCGCCGCGCCGGAGTTCCGGCGAAGGCGGGCACCCCATTAGCTCACGCCCATGCTGGGCGTACACCACGGCTCGAACCGTACCGTTGCCCCGCGCGGACGCGGGCCAACGTCCGGTTGGGCTGCGGGCGTTGGGTCTTGGAATGAATACGACACCACCACCAGATATGCAGGACGTCATCAGGGCAGAGATTGACGTCCTTCGCAAAGAAGCCGATGCTGGCGTGCAGGCGTACTACGCCTCCAAGACTATACACGACATGATCCGCGATGATGACGCGCTCCACAGCCAGTTGAATACCAACGGCTATTTTTGGGCAACAGCTTTGTATGGCCTCCAATGCGTCTTCTTCCTGTCGCTGCGCAAGTTCTTCGATCTCGGCGGACGCAGTCACCGCTTCGACAAGCTCATCGCTTTATGCGAGGAGCACGTTACCGTCTTTTCCCGCGAATCTTTGGCCCGCCGACGCGAAAAGGATTTCAAGACTTGTGATGAACTGAAGTCCTGCGTCGCAAAGGCATTCGTGCCCGAGAGGGGTTACTTTCAGCAATTCCAAGCGCAGGTGTCAGCAGAGTTGGATCGGCTGAAATATCGCGACGTATATCGCGCCGTCGGCGACAAAATAATCGCGCATAACGAGATCGTGCGGCATCCGAAGATCGACAATCTCTTCGCGGACACCGACATGAAGGATGCAGAGGCGATCCTGTTGCTCATGCAACGTATCGCGACCGGCTTCTGGTCACTCTGGACGAATGGGTACACGCCTGATCTCTCGGCGACACGCTTTCCACTTTCGGAACTGGTCGCAGGCGATGCGCGCAACGCCTTGTCGGCAAGGAAACAAATGGAAGGCAGAAATATTGGGGGACCGTTATGAAACCGGAAACCTGTTGCGTCATTTGCATTGCTGCGATCCTTTGTGGCTGTACGACGCCGTATCAAAAGACCGGAGTCACCGGGGGTTACAGTGAAACTCGTCTTCAGGAAAATGTTTTCACCGTCAATTTCCGGGGCAACGGCTACACGAGTCGCGAGCGCGCGCAGGACTTCGCCATGCTCCGCTGCGCGGACATCACGCTGGGAAATGGATTCAAGTTTTTCGCCATTGCCGATTCAAGCGCGGATGAAAAGACGATGATGTACCACAGCGGCGGTTCATCGGTGATGTCCGATACTTCCTGTAAAAGTGGAGAAGGTGTAACCTCCTGAAAA
>JASEHE010000122.1 GCA_030018915.1 Verrucomicrobiota bacterium | reverse complement strand
TCGTTTCCTCAGTTGCACAAATGCGCGCGGCGCGCCTTGCCGGCCCTGCCACCGCAGTCTGCCGGTTACGGTTTTCGCTTTGTCAATGCCGCGCGAATCCGGTATGTGATTGCTGGCATGGAATCGCGAAAGGATTGGGTTGACTGGCTGATCGGCGGTTTCCTCGGGCTGGCCGCGTTCGTCGTCTATGCGTGGACGCTCAGCGCCGGCGCCTTTCCGGGTCCAACCGCCATGTACATGGCCCAGGCTGCGGCCGGTTTTCCGCGCGTATCGCCGTCCGATCCGCTCTGGTGGGGACTGGTGTGGGTGGTTCGACGGGTCAACGTCGGCGAAGTCACGACGCGGCTGAATCTTCTGAGCGCCGTGTTCGGCGCGCTGGCGGTCTGGTGGACGTACACTTTCTCGTTCCGGATGACCCGGGAAACCATTGACGTGGATGAGACAAACCGCGTTCGCGCGCTTATCGCGGCCAGGCTGGCCGGCGTCGGCTCGGCGCTGGCCCTTGCGTTCTGCGTTCCGTTCTGGATCGTCTCGAACCGTCTGCATCCCGCCCCATTCCACATCCTGATGCTGCTGGTCACGGCGTGGATGACGCTCGTTTACGCGCGGACCGCGCGGCTGCCGATTCTGATGGCGGCAACGTTCGTCTATGGGCTCGGCGTGGTCGAGTTCGCCACGTTCATCGTGCTGGCGCCGCTCTTCGCGGTCTACTACCTGTACTGGTTGTGGCGCCACGAACACCTGCGCGTCCGGGCCATTCTCGGCCTCGCGCTCGCCGGCCTGACGGGTCTTTTGCTGTGCGCGCTAGCGGCCTGGGCGTTCTACGGCTCCGAGGGCTACGATATTCGTGGCTATACGTCGTTCTTCCAGATCGTCTGGTACGCATGGCGGGACCAGTTCTTCCTGATCGGCCGCAGTCTGCCGAAGATCGGGTTTCTCACGGTGCTGTTCCTGACGGTCGTGCCGTGGCTGGTGACTCTTCTGGTGGGCAAACGCGGACTGAACGAGGAGAAGGACTGGTCTTTCTACATCCTGCATACGATCCTCACAGTGCTGGCCGTTGCCGTGATCTTGAATGCGCCGGTTGCGCCCTGGGCCATGCTCGGGTTCCGGCATCTCCTGGTGACGCCCTACCTGCTGGCGGCCCTGCTTACGGGCTACCTGATCGCCTACTGGTTCCTGCTGCCGTCGGTCTGGTGGACGGACGTCGAGCAGGCGCCGACGCGGCGCCGCAACGTATGGCGGGGCCTGTTTGCGGCGGCGTTGCTCGGAGTCGTGGCAGCGGCGCCTATCCGCAATGCCCACGCGGTCGACGGCCGCGCGGCTGCGGCCGTGAACCGGTATGCCGAGGAAATCGTGCGGGCCCTGCCGGACGGCGTGAACTGGCTGATCACTGACGGCGTCCTGGACCAGCACATCCGCCTGGCGGCCGCCAAGGCGCGGCGTCCGCTGAACCTCCTGGAACTCCGCGTGGCCGAGAACCCTGTGATGGTCAGTTACGTCTCCCGGCATTTTGCCAACCCCCGGCTGAAGAATCTCCTGCGGATCGGCGTGATCTCACTTCTGCAAGAGTGGCTCGAGTCGGATGCCGAGGCGCATCGAACGATCGCCATGCTGGTTAGCCCTGAACTGTGGGCCGAATCGGGGTTCGTGGAGGCGCCGTTCCGCCTCGTGTTCCTGGGCGCCGCCTCGACCGACCGGATTCAGGCGGCCGATCTGCTCGCCGATCATGAGGCATTCTGGGATCGCGTTGTCCCGGCCTTCCGGCAGGCGGGTTGCCATAAAGAGTCGCTCGGCGGCTTTGAGAGCTATGCGATGCGGCATCTTGGTTTGGTCGCCAACAACCTGGGTGTGCTTCTGGAAGACCTCGACCGGCCCGCGGAGGCGTTTCGCGCGTACACTCGGGCTCGGGAGATGGACCCGGAGAACGTGAGCGCGTTGTTGAACCAATGGGTGCTTGTCGGCTGCGGCGTGGGTCAGGGCCAAAAAGCGGCGATCCAGGAAGCCATGACCCGGCTTACCAAGGAGCGCCGACGCAGTTTCGACATCCGACTGCTCGCCTTCCGCTATGGCTACGTGCGCGCGCCGGAGGCGTTTGCCCAGCTTGGCTGGGTCTGGGCGCAGTCAGGGCGGCCCGGCATGGCAGTGGCCGGTCTCAAGCGGGCGCTGGATTTATTGAAGGACGGCTCCAAGGGCGAATTACGCGAGATGCTGGCCGGCATGTACCTCCGGCAGGACCAGGAGGAAAAGAGCGAGGCGCTCTACTACGAACTGCTCGTGGAGAATCCCAACAATCGCCAGGCCCTGATCGGCATGGGCCGCATCGCCGGCCGCCAAGGCAACCTCAAGAAAGCTGGCGAGTACCTGAACAAGGCCGAACAGGCCGGCGCGGACAAGACCACAATCGCCCTGGAGTGGGCCTTCCTGCACCTGCTGGGCGGTAACCTGGACCAGGCCCGCGTCGCCGTTCAGGAGATTGTCAACGCGAACCCCAGGAACCTCTATGCCTGGAGCCTCTTGATTGAAATGCTCGCGCGGCAACGAGACGACGCCGGACTCCAATGCAGCGTCCAGAAACTCGTGGAAGTCCCCGGTTCGGACCGGATGATCCTGACGGCCAAAGCGCAACTCGCCCTCCTGCAGAACGACCTGGACCAGGCCCGCAATTTGTTCGCCGATCTGCTGGCGTCCCAGCCCGACAATATCTACTACCTCGGCCGCCTGCTGCGACTCGACATGATTCGGCGCCGGCTGGTCGAGGCGGGGACCCATGCCCGGAAACTCCTTGCGCTGGACCCGGACCACCCGTTTGCCAACTACGTCCTGGGCACGCTTCAGTTCGAGCGCAGTGAACTGGCGCTGGCCGAGGACTCCTTCCGTAAAAGCCTCCAAAAGGACCGGTCAGTGGAGGCGTTGAACGACCTGGCCTGGCTGCTCACGCAGCGCCGGGACTTCGAGCAGGCCGAGAAGATCGTTCGAGAGATTCTCCAGAAAGAGGAAAACCTGTCCGCCGCCTGGGACACGCAGGCGGTGATCCTGATGAGGACCGGCCGGCTGGACGCGGCGGAGAAGGCCTTCGATCGCGCCATGGCCATCCGAAAGGACGACCCGCAGGTTCTGCTGCACCTGGCCGAGTTTCAGCTCAAGAAGGGCAACCGCGCGCGCGCGCTCGAATTGATCGAGATAGTCGCCGAGCGCCGGACGGAACTGCCGTCGGCCGAGCAGATCGCGCTGGAATGCCTGCGCCGTGAAGTCTTGAGCCCGAACGGCTCGCCCTAACCCGGATATTTCACACGGGAGTGTGAAATATCCGGGCTAGGCTAGGCGACGACAATGGCAATATCCTGCGAAGAAGCAAAAAACCGCCTCAACAAGGAGGGCCAGGCGCATCTCCTCCGGTTCTGGGACCGTCTGGCCATGGAGCGGCAGGCAAACCTGCTCCGGCAGATCGAGTCGCTGGACTTCGAGACAGTCCGCCGAATGCAAGACGCGCTGCGGCGGAAGGCGGATGCCGCGCCGCCGGCGATCGCCCCAGCCGAAGAAGCGGCGGTGACGCCCCAGACGCTAGAGGCGGCGCGAGCAGCCGGCGAACAAGCCCTGCGCGCCAGGGAGGTGGGCGTGATCCTGGTGGCCGGCGGACAGGGGACGCGGCTCGGCCACGACGGCCCAAAGGGCTGCTTCCCGATCGGCCCGATCACGAACGCGCCGCTGTTCGAAATCCACGCCCGCAAGATTCTGGCCCGCGAACGCCGCTACCGCGCGCCGGTTCCATTCTACGTCATGACCAGCCGCGAAAACGACGCGGCCACGCGCGATTTCTTCCTGAAGCGCAATTTTTTCGGCCTGAAACCGGACCGTGTCGCGTTCTTCGTCCAGGATATGTGGCCGGCCCTCGGACCGGACGGCCGGATCGTTCTCGACGCGCCGGATCACATCTTCATGAACCCCGACGGGCACGGGGGAATCCTGAGCGCGCTCAAGAACACCGGCATGCTCGACGACATGGCCCGCCGCGGCCTGCGCGCGCTGTTCTACTTCCAGGTGGACAACCCGCTGGTCGAGATCGCGGACCCCCTGTTCGTCGGACTGCACCGGCTGCGCAACGCCCAGATGTCGGTGAAAGTCTGCGAGAAGACCGACCCAGAGGAAAAAGTCGGTGTGGTCGCGCGGCTGAACGATCGGAATGCGGTAGTCGAGTACAACGAGCTGACCGGGGAACAGAAGCGCGCCCGGGATGCCGGCGGCCGGCTGCTCCACCGCCTCGGCAACGTGGCCATCCACGTGTTCTCGCTCGATTTTCTCCGCCTGGAGAGCGAGGCCGACCTGCCGCTGCACGTGGCCCACAAAAAAGTCCCGACCTGCCTGGAAAATGGCGACACGGTCCAGCCGGAGCAGCCCAATGCCTACAAATTCGAGAAGTTCATTTTCGACGCGCTGCCGCATGCGGAGCGAAGCCTGAATGTCCTGTTCGCGCGGGAGGACGAGTTCTCCCCCGTGAAGAACGCCGCAGGCGCGTATTCGCCGGAAACGGCGCGGCGTGATATGATCCGTAAGTTCGCGCGGTGGCTCGAGGCCTGCGGCGTGGCGGCTCCGAAAACCGGGGCGGGCGAGATTCGCTGTTCGATCGAGATTGACCCGTGTTTCGCCGACAGCGCCGAAGCCCTCCGGACTAGGCTCGGCAAGAACTACCGCATCGAAGGCGACGCGTTGCTGCGGTGAGGGTCACTCGGCAAGCGGCGATTTCGCGAGAGAGCAGACGGAAGCGTTTTCACCGAATGCCTTCCTTGAGCCGTTCCCGGTCGAGAAGCCGGCCGATGGAGTCGCCGACGCTGCTTTCGCCGGCCTTGGTCATGCCGATGGCCGCGTTGACCACGGCCACGAGCGCGGCGGCCGCCGCAAGGCTCAGGCCCATCGTGAAAAGCGCCTGAAAATAGCCGGCCTTCAGGATCAGGCGGGCAAGCGGCAGAACGACCGCCAGGAACGCCACGACCGCAGCGGTCAGCGGGAGCCAGCGGGCAGCGGCGGCACTGGAGATTCTCGAGCACATGTAGACGCCGATCAGGGCTGCGGCGCCGAGGAGGACGACGGCCGTTGCGAGGACCACGAGACTCGCGCGGCTCGAGTTGACCAGCTTGCAACCGAAGATTTCACCGACGAAGTTGACGACCAGCGCGGCGGCCAACAACGCAAGGACTCCCAATACGACCGCCAGCGCGGTGGAACCATGCTGACCGAGTGACACCTGGACGACGCGGACGAGTTCGGCCGACAAACTGTTCATAGCACTACCTCCGGAGTTGCGCGCCTCACAGCGATGAACGATCCGTCCCGAAGAATGGACCCACTTGCCCGCGAGTACCGGTCAAGTCCGGATTTTCCTGTAAAAGCTGATAGGGCATAATCTCCACGAATGGT
>JASEHE010000121.1 GCA_030018915.1 Verrucomicrobiota bacterium | reverse complement strand
GCCTGGGACGCAGCCTGGGCCGCAGCCTGGACCGCAGCCGGGGACGCAGCCTGGGCCGCAGCCAGGACCGCAGCCTGGGACGCAGCCAAGGCTGCAGCCTGGACCGCAGCCTGGGCCGCAGCCTGGACCGCAACCTGGGCCGCAGCTGGGGACGTGAGCGGTATCAAGAGGCCGAATCCATTTAAGCCGCTCTGGGAGTGTTGGAAACTTGGCGTCTGGCCAATCGGTTTTGTCGGGAACACGTTCAAGATATATGCCGCGCCGAAGAACTAGCCACGCCGGATATCTATCCGGCTGCTCCTAGCTCGGGAGGAGGCATGAATGACCAATGGTGTTATTGCGGGGCTCAGGTCGGCTATCCGCATCAACCGGATTGCCCGCGCCCATTGTATCACGGCGGAGATGCCCAGGTTGGGCGCTGGCACGAGGATCGAGAGCGTTTGCGGAAGGCGCGAAAGTAACCTGCTTCGACCACCGGGCCCCACGGGGCCCCTTGGTGGGCGCAGCCACCGAAAGGAGGAAACATGGATAAAGTGAAGCTTCGTTCCCGCCGCCCTTATACGTGCCGCCGCATCCTGCCCGCCACGGCCCGAATATGCGCGGCCGCGCTGCGAGAGCAGGGCCACTCCCAGTGCGAGCCCTGCGACGAAACCGAGGCCCGCGTCTGGGATCGCTTCATGTACGGGCCGCTGCGGATGGAGCCATCCACGGCCCAAACCCAGGAGGAAGCCGCGATTATTCGCGCTATTTGGCCCCAATGACCAAAACCGAAACTGCCGCATTGATACTCCATCTAAAACATCGTCTCGATCGGATTGAGCGGGCTTTTAAGAATTTGCGCGACTTGCATAGCTGCAAAAGCGTGAAATGCGAGGGCGAGCCTTGCCCCATCTGTGCCGCAGCCGAGGCCGTTCTGTGATCGAGCTCCCGCATGTCAAACGTCGCACCTATCGCTCTCCAGGAGGCTATATCGCCTGCCGCCCTGGCGGCTGGCACTGGCGCGTTCCGAAGATGGGTCCGGCCAAACGGATTTACCGTTGCGGTTTGTATTGTCCATTTTATGGGGCCGACATGCGGTCCACTTTAATACTCAGATGAGCGGTAAAGAACGCTGCGACCGCTGCCAGCGCGGGCGCCTGTGTTCGCGCTACGAGTGCGAGCCGGCTGAGCGCATGTGCTTGCCTTGCCACGCTAGCGCCCATGTCTTGGGCTCTGCGTTCGGCCCAGCCATCGACTGCCCCCGCGTCCGCTTGGAGATTGCCATATGAAATGCGCTTGCGGTAAATCGATCTGCAAAAACGAGATCATTATAGGCCCGGACGAAATATGGATTCGCCATGAAACGCTCGGCGAGAACGAACTCCTTCTATATGTCGATGCGAAGGCGCTTGAGTTTTTGGTGATCGAAGCCCGGCGAGCGCTTATGAAACGCGTGACGCGTGAGCTGCCAGACACATGATCGGCGAACCCGGCATCATCGACAAACTCAAGAGCAAAGCCGACCGCGCCGCGCTCTGGGCCGAGACGATGAAGCGTCAATACGAGCGCACTGCGCTCGCCGAACTCCGCCTATCGCGCTCGATCATGGAAGCCGATCTTGAGAGCCGACCGACGACCGCGCTCTACATCGTGCGCTCGAAGGCGATCATGCGCCTAGGCGGCCGCCGGCGGGCTTGGCACGATGCCAGACGCGAGGCCCTCGTGGCGAGCCGGCGCCTGGCGGCCTGGTATCAAGGAGTCATGTTATGAAAATCGGGATGATCGCGCGAAATTGGACGATGTTTTCCGTGGAACTGGAATTTCCGGTAGACCAAGGCAATGCTCGCCTCCGTGTCCACGGCGTGTATTCTGCTTACGGTCCACCTATCTTGTCCGGCCACCCGGACACCTGGGAGCCAGGCCAAGGCATGGAACTCGAGGACCTGGCCATCCAGCGCCCCAGCGCTTATGGTTGGTTCGAGATGTCTGATCGGGAATCCCGGGAATTGCGCGACCACCCCGACTTCCACGATTCGGTACGCGCAGCCATCATGGACGGCCCAGCTTGATCTTCCCGCGCGCGATCCATCGGCGGCCTCGCGCTGGCCTATTCCGATGGGTTGACGATCTCGGCGATCTGCTAGTCCATCCCGTGCCAGCCTGGACGCTGCTGCTGGCCACCATCCTTGCCGCTTACCTCGCCTGCGCCTTGATAGGGGCGCGCATGGAGACACCATGAAACTAGTCAAATATACAGCCGCTGACGCAAAAAAGCAGAATGTAGCTCACATTGGAGGTCATGGCCGCTTAGGCCGAAACTTCACGGCCTGTGGGCGCCCGCTTGGCGCCGCCATATCGCCGGAAATCCTAGGTGGATTCCGAGAATGTCAAGCCTGTCTTAGTCAACTTCCCAAAGAAAAAGCAAAACAAGAAGCTCGTGTCATCGAGTCCAAGACTCTCCGCGATGAATTTGCGATGTCCGCAGCAGTGCCACTGGCGACCGCCGCCGTGACGACGGCCAAAGGCCTTATGTGGGACGTCGCAAACGAAAACGACCGGAAAGCCGTGTTTTTTGCTTGGGCCAAGCTATGCTACGAAGCTGCTGATGCGATGGTTGAGGCGAGAAAATGACAGGCCCGCTCGTAATCCTCAAGCTCGCCCAAGGCAAGGTGAAGGCTACCCTGGCCGAGCGCGTCTCGCCAGCCTGGTTCCAGGCTTACCGCCAGGCATGCGACCGCGGCGGCGCCCGCTGGTCGATGGGGGCCCAAGGCAACCTGGCTCCGATGATCCAAGCGCCACGTCTCCGAGAGGCGCTAGCTGCCACTGGCTTCCGCGTGGAGGTGGCCAAATGCCTTGCCGAGGCCCTTTCAGGCACCGCCCAACACCTTGCTGGCCGCTCCAGACTGCTCCAGGCGCGGCTTTCGGCTATTGCCTCGACCCTGGAGACCCAGGGGAAGCTCCTAGGGCAATATCAGCGGGAAGGGGCGGAGTGGTTGTCCCCCTGTGATAGGGCCCTTTTGGGCGATCAACAAGGCTTGGGCAAGACTCTCCAGCTCTTGGCGGCAGCGCCAGCCGGCCGCCCCGTCATTGTGACCTGCCCAGGCATCGCCAAGGGAGTGTGGGCCCGGGAGGCTGCCATGTGGCGGCCAGACATCGCCGAGATCCGGATAGCGGACGAGAACCTAACCGCCTGGCCAGGCGACCATAGCCTCTTGGCCATCAACTACGAGCGCCTGCCCAAGACTGTTTCCGAACTTAAGGAACTCACCCAAGGCGGGGTGAATGTGGATTTTGAAGAATCGCTTTGGGATTCGGTGCCGCCCGAGGCGACTTTGATCCTAGACGAATGCCACTTCCTGAAGTCGAACAAGACGCTCCGCACCGCCCGCGCGCGCGCCCTCGTCAAGGCAGTGCTCAGGCTCGGCGGGCGCGTTTGGGGGGGCACCGGGACGCCGTTGCTCAACCGGCAGATTGAGTTATGGAACCTCCTGACGACCTTGCAACTCCACTGTGAGGCGTTTGGCAGTTTCCAGGTCTTCGCCGATCTTTTCGGCGCAGTCAAGGACCACTGGGACCGGTTGGTATGGCCCGATACGAAAAATGGCATGTCCCCGGAGATTGCGGCCAGACTCCGGCGGGTGATGCTCCGCCGGCTGAGGAAAGACGTGCTGCCTCAACTCCCACAGAAGATCCGCCAGGACGTGCCCATCGAGATAGCGGGAAGCGCCCGGCGGATGCTGGATGCCGCCAAGATGGACCTGGAAGCTCGTGGAATCACCATCGAGGATGCTGTCGCTGCGGCCGAACTCGGCCGTTTCTCTGGCCCGGAATTCGCGACGCTCTCGGCTGCCAACGAGGAACTCGCACGGGCCCTCATCCCAGCCGCGCTTGAGTTGGTCGAAGGCTACGAAGATGCAGAGGAACTTGTCATTGTCTGGAGCGATCACCGTGCGCCGATCCAAGCGTTCCGCAACCGGCCTGGTTGGGCCACGATAGAGGGCGGTATGGCAGCCTCAGAAAAGACGGCCATCGAAAACGCTTTCCAGGCCGGCAAACTCAAAGGACTAGCCTGCTCAATCAAAGCTGCTGGCACAGCCATCACGCTTACGCGCGCCGCGCATGAGCTTTTCGTCGATCTGTCTTATGTGCCAGGCGAGAACGACCAGGCCGAGGACCGTTGCGTGCGCCATGGGCAGACGCGGGGCGTCGTGATTCGTCGGCTTGTCCCAGATCACGAACTCTGCAAGCGCAAGCTCGAGATCGTGACGGACAAAATGCAGTTGATTGCTGGGACGGTGGACGCCGCCGCCGTTGTGAAAGCAAAGCCAAAGGTGGACCTGGCGGCGCTTGAGAGCATGGGCCAGGAAGAACGGTGAATCACGATCCATCGCGCCAGCCGAGCCCCCACCCAGATAACGACAAGCGAATCTACGCTTTCAACAAAGACGGGTTCTTGCGCCCGATTCGGACAGGCAGGCCATCGCGCGGCGACACAGCATTTGCCCTATGGATGTGGAGATATCATCTCTGCGCGATCGACATCACCAAAATGATCCGCTGTAGCATGCCCAGCGTAGCCCGATGGCGCCGTGGTGGGCGCGTTTTCAGGCCGTACGCGGAGAGACTGAAGGCCAGATGGCCAGATTGCCCGATTGAGATTAGGCGCAAAGTAAGCAATCCACGATGGCTAAGAAGGCACTCTTCAAAGCTGCGGCAGTTCGAGTTCTAGTCTCCCTCAACTTCCCTGATGGCCGATTGCCGCATCTCGTTTATGGCCGCCTCGGCCCGCTGCTTGAATAAATTCCTCAACTCATGTGCTTCCGCGAATCGTCCTTCGACTTCTTTTTGCGCCTCCCTCCAAACGCTCGCCTTCAGGTCGGCCAACCACTTGCGGGACGAGTCGGGGGAGGAGAAAGCAATACACGCTTTACACCCGGTGGATCCATCACGCTCAGCGCATCTTTGTAGCGCACAAGGTATTTCATGGACAAATATCAGCGCTTCCCGCATCCCCGCCAAGCTCGCCAGGGCCGAGTCGCGCTCGGCGCAATACTTCTTTGCTTCGATCTGTAGGTCATGAGAGCGTTCCATCCACTCAGCCCACTTAGTTTTCGCCGCCTCAAGCTCGCCACGGAGTTTGAAGAGTTCGGCCTTGAGTCCCAATTTCATGGCTAGCATGTCCTTGATCTGATTCATCGCATCAGGCCAACACGTGGGACATGGCTTCTCGCGGTCGTGATGGTTGTGATTGGTCATTTTCGCGCTCCGTCGGTGGACTTCCTTGTCCCCGACTTCCCGGCTTGCTTGTATCGCTGAGTTTTCATGCAGGCTCGCATATCATCAGCCTGGGCTTTTTGTTCGGCTGATTCCGCCGCCGTCGCCGCCGCCGACGACGCCGCCTCCGCCGCCTCCGCCGCCGACCGCGCCCCCGCCACCGCCGCC
>JASEHE010000120.1 GCA_030018915.1 Verrucomicrobiota bacterium | reverse complement strand
AGCCTCTACGTGCGCCCCTCTCCGCACGCTATCCCGCCAGCTTTAGGAACTACTGGCGAAAAGTTTCGCGCCCGGACTCGACAATCCGGCTCGAATCGCCTAGGTTGCGATTTGGTCGGGATGGGGGTCGGCGACGGGCCGGTCAACAGCGATGAAGGCAAATCGGTTTGAGCGATTCGAGCGCTACATGGTGCCCTTGCTGTCCAGGGACACCGAGCGGAAGATGAAGCTTCCGGTGCGCCTGCTTCTGGGCGTTCTTCTGCAGGTCTCACGCGTCTACCGCGTCGTCGTCCAGTTGCGCCTGTTTCTCTACGAGAAGGGAATCTTTCGCCATCACACGCTCGGCTGTCAGGTGATCAGCGTGGGGAACCTGACCGTCGGCGGCACCGGCAAGACGCCGGTTGTGGAGGTATTTGCCCGGGAACTTCAGCGGGAAGGACGGAAGGTTGCCATCCTCAGCCGGGGCTACCGCAAGCAGGAGCCTCCGTTCGCGCGGCGACTGGCCGATGCGATCCTGCTGCGCGAATGGCGCCAGCCGCCGCGCGTGGTTTCCGACGGCGCCAAGCTCCTGCTCGACTGCGAGATGAGCGGCGACGAACCCTACATGCTGGCGGCCAACCTTCCGGACGTGGCCGTCCTCGTTGACAAGAACCGCGTCAAGAGCGGCCGCTACGCCATCAATCGGCTTCAGTGCGACACGCTGATTCTGGACGACGGCTTCCAGTATCTCGCTCTGAAGCACAGGGTGAAAATCGTTCTGGTAGACAAGACGAATCCATTCGGAAACGAGCGCGTGCTTCCGCGCGGCCTGTTGCGGGAACCGGTCAAGAATATTCGCAGGGCGGACGTCGTTTTTCTGACCAAATCGGACGGCCGCGACAGCGAGACGCTCAAGTCGCGCATTCGGGCGCTGAATTCCCGGGCGGAAGTCGTCGAATGCAAGCACTGTCCCCGCCATTTTCGCAACGTGTACGGGGAAGATTGCCGGGATCTGACGTTCGTCGCCGGGAAAGCGGTCACCGTGGTTTCGGGGATCGCCGCTCCGCTCGGGTTCGAGCGGGAACTGGAACGGATGGGGGCCCGAATTCTCGAGCGGAACCGCTTTGCGGACCATCACCGATACGCCGAACAGGAGATCATTGACATCATCAACCGAAGCCGGAAGCTCGGGGCCGACGCCATTGTCACCACCCAGAAGGACGCCGTTCGTTTTCCCAAGCTGGCGCGTTGCGACGTGCCAATCTACTTCCTGAAAGTCGAAATAGACATCCTGAGCGGCGCCGAGAGCTTCCAGCAGTGCATTGCCCGGATATGCTTCCGGACGTAGCGGCAGCCAACCGGCTGGCGAGGCTCGCGTCGCGCCGGCAGGGAGCATTCCAGTGGCGGAGAACATACTGATCGTTGGGACGAACTGGCTGGGCGACAGCATCATGAGCATGCCGGCGATCCAGATGCTGAAGCGCCAGGCCCCCGAAATCCGACTGGCCTTGCTCGCGCGGCCGGATTTGGCGCCGCTCTGGCGCCTCCACCAATCGGTGGACTCCGTATTGGCCTGTCCGCCGGGCGCGCGTGACACCCTGACGGCGGCTTGGCGAATCAGGAACGCGCGCTTCGACCGGGCCGTGGTTTTCCCAAACTCATTCCGCTCGGCGCTCATCCCGTTCCTGGCTGGAGTGCCGGTCCGCATCGGGGCGCCCGGGCATTGGAGGTCGTGGCTGCTGACGCGGACCGTACCGGCGCAACCTTCGGAGGGGCAACGGCACCAGGCCTGGGAATACGTCGCGATCCTTGGGCTGAGCGGCGCGAGCGACTCGTTGCCCGCGCCGCAGATTGCCGTCGGCGAATCGGACGCGCGCCGAGCTGCCGAACTCGTGAATGGGGAGCGCGATGCGCAGCGGATCGGCCTGCTGCCCGGCGCGGCACGGGGACCTTCCAAGCAATGGCCGGCGGAGCATTTCATCGGGGCTGGTCGGTGGTTGGCCGCCGAGACAGGGCGCCGAATCTTGGTGTTCGGGACAAGGCAGGAGGCCCGGCTCTGTGAACGCATTGCGGCGGAAATCGGCCGTTCTGCCATCAGTCTCGCCGGCGATTTGTCCCTGGAAGGCCTGGCAGCCGCCTTGAAGCTCTGCCGGATTGTGATCGGCAACGACAGCGGCGGGATACACCTGGCCGCTGCTGTGGGGGTTAAGGTGGTGGCAATCTTCGGATTGACCGATCCGGACCGAACCGGCCCGTTGGGCGCCGGGCACCGGATCGTCACAGCGGGAGGCGTGACGCATTGCCGGGACATCAGCCGGGACTCCGCCCAGGCACGGGAGCGCCTCCGCGGCATCGCGCCCGAACGAGTTTGTCGGGCGGCTCGGGAGCTTCTGGATGATGGTGGAGACTGACCGCCCGGCGCGTCAATCTGGTCGCCGGCGGATGGATTCGGCCGGAGAACCGCTATCGTTCCGGCTGCATGTCCTGGTTAGGCGGCGGCTCGGCGGAGTCCCGGACCCGCGTCCGCGATCTGCTCGATGAGCAGCTGGGCCGCCGGCAGGAACGCGTTGACGTAGGCTTCCACCGATTCCCATCGGCTTTTCCGCTCCGGCGCGACGGCTTTCCGAAGGATTCGCCCGGTCCGGCCCTGACGGCAACGCGTCTGGCGGCCAACTTCTTGTTTTTGCGCGAAGTTTTTGCGCCTCTTTCTTGCGCCTTTTGTGGTTCTTCTTCAAGGACTTATCCGGCGTTACAGAAAACCACAAGAGGCACAAAATCGCAAAGTTGGGTTGTGCGGGCACAGGCCGCGCTGTGTTCCATTTCGATGGGCTAGAATCCCTTTCGGAGGTGCGATGGCGGAATCCGGAGCAAGAGGCGGTACTTGGCAATGGTTCGCCGCGCCACTTCGATGCCCTGCGCTTTCAGCCGTTCCATGATTTCCTGGTCCGAAAGCGGATTCGTCTTGTCTTCGTTCGCCGCCATCTGGCTGATGAGGTCCTTGACGGTCTTGTTGGAGATTTCCTGTCCGTTCGCTGTCTTGATTCCCGGCGTGAAGAAATACTTCATCTCGAAGATGCCTGTCGTCGTTTGCATGTACTTGCCGGCCACAGCGCGGCTGACCGTCGTCTCGTGCACACCCACCTTGCGGGCCACCTCGGCCATGGTCATAGGGCGGAGGTGTGCGATGCCGTCATCGAGGAAATCGATCTGCGCCGCCACGATTTCGGACGCGATCCGGTGAATCGTCTTCTGGCGCTGGGCGATGCTCTTGATGAGAAAAGCGCTGGAGCGCACGCGCTCCCGAATGTACGACCGCACCTCGGACGAGGTGGACTTGTCGGCCATCAGGTCTCGGTACTGCTTGCTGATCCGAATGTGCGGGAGTTGATCGTCGTCAAGAATCACGACCCATCTGCCCTCGATCTTTCTGACCAGGACTTCCGGAAAGACGTAGGCAGCCGTCTCAATGCTGAAGGCGCGGCCGGGTTTGGGCTCCAGCGTGGCGATCAGCTTGGCCGCTTCCTGAATTTGCTCGAGGGAGTTGCGCAGAGCGCGGGCAATGTCGGCGAACTTCTTGGCGGCCAGCCGGTCCAGATGATCTTTCACGATCTTGGCGGCCAGCGTGTCCGCCTTGCCGATCCGCTCGAGTTGAAGCAGCAGGCACTCCCCCAGGCCGCGGGCGCCCACGCCGGTCGGGTGAAAGTCCTGGATCACGGACAGAATGTCCGTCAGGTGCTGCAGGTCACAGTTGGCGGACAGCGCGAGCTCCTCCGTGGAAGCGGTCAGGTAGCCGTCGTCGTTGATGCTGCCGATGACCAGTTTACCGACCTGGATATCCTTGTCGGAAAAGCCGGACAGGCTCAACTGACCTAGAAGGTGTTCCTGGAGTGACTCCCGTTGCGGCAGGGAGTCCAGAAAGAACTGCCTGCCCCGGGCCTGCTCGTCGGTGTAGGGATTGCTTTGAGCGTCCTGGAAAAAATAGTCGCGCCATTCCTCATCGAGGCTGGCCAGGGCTTCGTACTCTTTCTCGAAGTCCATCTCGGTGCGCTGCTGTTCCGGCGCCCCTTCGCCCTGGGCGACACCGGGCTCGATTTCGACCGAGGGCGCGGTTATGGACGCCTCTTCGATGGTCGGATTCTGCTCGATTTCCTGTTGGATCAGGCCGCGCAGATCGAGGATCGGCATCTGCAGAATCTCAAGGGACTGGCGAAGCTGTGGCGCCAGCACCATTTGCAGACGCTGCGACTGAGTCAACGATAGCGACGGACTTGACATAACCGCAACTTTCTTATTGTGCATGCAGTCTAGCCTGAGGCACGGTATGCCACAAGGGAAAAGGACCAAATTCGGCAGTTGGTTTGCCGACATATGCGCCTGCGCCGGCGGGCCATTTTCGGATTTGCAGGACGCCGGCGAACCGGCATACTGGGATGAGTCTGAAGACGGAGCGGCCAGCCCGGATATTTCACACGAGAGAGCCTTTTCAAAATCAAAATGGCCACAAAAAGGGACAGAAGGAACACAAAAGGCGCGGAAGAGAGGACGCAAGAGGCACAAAGGGAGAGAAAGAGAGATCCCCTGCTTGTGTTTCTTGTGTCTGCTTTGTGCTTCTTGTGTCTGCTTTGTGCTTCTTGTGTTCCTCTTCGTCGGGGCCATTTCTGGATTTTTGAAAGCGCGTCGAGAATGTGAAATATGCGGGCTGGAGACGATACAAAGGGCATGAAGCTCTGCGTACTGGGCAGCGGCAGCACGGGAAACTGCGTCTATGCGGCCTCCGAGACAACGCATATCTTGATAGATGCCGGGCTGAGCGCTGCGGAAACAATTCGGCGCCTGGAGTCCATCGGCGCGCCTGCGAGGGATATCGGCGCCGTGTGCGTGACCCACGAACACGCCGACCACGTTGACGGCCTCGCGGCCCTGCATCGGCGCATTCGGGCGCCGCTGTACGCCAACGCGGGAACGATCGAAGCTCTGGAGAAGAACCCCAAGCTCCAAAGGCTCCCGTGGAACGTGTTCGCGACTGGGCATCCATTTCGCGTCGGGACCCTGCGCATGGCGCCTTTTTCCGTTCCACACGACTCGTATGATCCGGTGGGATTCGTCGTGTCCCGGGAGGACGCCGGCGCCGAACCGGCCGTGGCGCGGATCGGCGTCATGACGGACGCCGGCATGGCGACCGAGTTGATCCGGACGCGCCTGCGCGGCTGCCGCGCAGTGGCGTTGGAGGCCAACCACGACCTGGACCTGCTGCGCGAGTCGCCGCGGCCGTGGGGACTGAAGCAGCGGATTGCCAGCCGCCAGGGACACCTGTCCAACGCCCAGGCCGCCGAGTTGATCGCGGAGATCGCCGGCCCCGAGCTGAAGGTGGTGTTCCTGGCCCACCTGAGCGGCGAATGCAACCGGCCCGAGCTGGCCGTCGGCGCGGTGACCCGCATGCTTGAGGCGAAGGGAATCCTCGGCGTTGAAGTGAAACTGACCTACCCCGATCGCCCCAGCGAAGTGGCGGAATGTTAGCCAGCATATTTCACACGGGAGTGTGAACCTATATCCGGCAGTTAAACTGCCGAATTTTTCACAAGGCTAAGGGCTTGTGGGTGTTACGGATCTGGAGGC
>JASEHE010000011.1 GCA_030018915.1 Verrucomicrobiota bacterium | reverse complement strand
TTTTCAGGAGGTTACACCTTCTCCACTTTTACAGGAAGTATCGGACATCACCCCTGGCGCCTTGAATCAGCGCGCGCAACTGGCCCGCGAGTCGGGAAAAGGAGGGTTGCCGGCGAACGACCGTTGTCCTGGCGGCCAATCCCTTCCTAGGCATGGGGAACCTCCTTCGCGCCCCAAAGCCACGCTTCAAGATCTGCCTCAATGCGCCGGGCCGTTTGGCGCGCGGCCTCACGCTCGCGCGCGATCCGGGCGCGGACGGCTTCCTCATCCTCCACGACTTTTCGTTGGGTTGAGATTGGCGGCGATGGAACAAGAACTCGTTCCAACTCACTCTGAACAATTGCCGGATACAGACCGCCAGTCATGCGCCGCTCCATCTGTCGCAGCCCGGCCGCGCTCTTCAGGAACAAGATCACGTATTCCGGATCAACTTCATTGGACGCAAGCCGGTCTGCCATGGCGAATCCGCTTGAACAAACGCAACGGTCATATTCTTGCGGCACTCTGGCGAAGGCGCCAAGATACGGACGCGTCGTCGAAATCAGAATGTCGCCTGTTCCGATTAAGGTCGTGGCGCGACTCGGCGCTTTCTCACATTCCACCGAGTGCGATCCGACTATTCCTTCTTCCTTTGTCACGTTTGATATTTCTACGTATTCAAAACTGACCGTCGGGAAATCAGTCGGTTTCCACGGACGCGTGCTAAACTGAAGTAACTTCCCTAGTGGTATTGCATTCATCAAACGCAACCGTTGATCCAACGAAACAAAATCCGCTCGGTAGAAAAAAGCGTCCCAGCGCTCCAGTTCTCGCGAAGCAAGGCAGAATGCTCCACGGCGTGGGCCAGGATCATCAACGAGAAGGCCCAGTCGTTTGAGCAATCCAACGTCGCATTCCTCGCGGAAGCGTTTCACCTTCCTATGTGCCTCATCAATCTTCGCTTTCGCCTTCTTCCATTCGGCCAGAATCGCCCGCTGGGTTTCGAGCGGGGGGAGCGGCAATTCCATGCGCAGGAATTCGACTTCTTTGAAGCGGTTGCGGCTGACAGCGGCCGAACCGGCCGACGCCGCATTCACCGCGCGGATTACGGACCGGAGACGAAAGAGAAGATCAAGGTATTCGGCGCTGACTTGGGCGGCGTCCACTGTGAACTGGGGGAACTCGCCGGATACGAAGCAGTCGGCGAACTCGGACGGCACAACAGCGAAGGATTCTTTCCACGCAAACAGGCGGTTGTAGATGAACATGCCCGGTTTCGCGGGCGTGACCCATGCCGCACTCATGGAATCGCCCTGCGCGGTCTCCCGTAGAAATACGCCCTCGCCGCACCACTTCACGCCAAACATCTTGTACGGCTTCCCGGCCTCGACGCGGACGCAGTCCGTGATCTGTTGCGCAAAGTCGCCGACGCGGGCGACGCGCCAGCCTTTCGGCAGTGTTGCCGGAATCGGGCCGGCTCGCGGGACCCGCCACTTGTCCAAGTCCTTGAACCGGACAACGAAAGCCCTTTGCGCAAGCGCCATCATGCCTTGACCTTTTCGGCAAACGCTTTCGGTTCCGTGCGGAATTCGCGGAACAATTCCAGGCAACTCTTCTCGACGCCGGCAGGCAGTTGCCCGTTGGGATAGAGTTCGTTGGAGTCGGCCTCGCCGGTCGCCGTGATGCCCACATGCTCGGCCTCGTACATGAAGACGGGGTAGTCCCATCGCACTTTCAGCAGGGCGCGAGATTCGGCGGCGATCTTCTCGGCCATTGCTCGCTCGTAGTCGGCAAGGGCCTTCTGCGCGGACTTTCGCTTTTCCGCGTCACCGGCGGTCTTGGCTGCCTCGATGTCGGCGGTCAGGCGGGTTGTTTCTGCTTTGATCTCCTTTGCGTACTTCGCCTCGGTTTCTGTCCGCGCCTTCTTCTGTTCGGCATCGAACCTGGCTTCTTCCTTCTCGGTGAACCTCTGCATGAACAGGAGCGACGCCTTTACGCTGGCCCCGGACGAGAAGAACGTTTCTTGTGGCAGACTGACCACGGCCCGGACAAACGCGCGGTCTTCGCAGAACTCGCGGACGTAGGCCAACGAGGGATTGTTGAACACGCCTTCCGGCAGGACGATGCCCATGCGTCCGCCCGGTTTCAGCAGGTCAAGACACCTTTCGATGAATAGCAACTCAGTCTTGATCTTGCCGAATCTGCCCTCGCTGCGGCCTTCGTCGCCTTTCTTGGGCAACTCGAACAGGCTGGCGATGGCCTTCCCTTTGGCGGCTTCGACCCGCGCCACGGCGTCGGTGTAGGCCGCGCCGTACTCCCGCGCGTAGCGGCGTTTCGTTTCTTCCCAGTCCTTGCCTTCCGGGACCTCCACCAGGGCGGACGGTTCGACGTGCGCGCCGAAAGGCGGATTCGTCAGGATGATGTCGAAGCGGCCCTCAAAGATGCCGTTGACGTTCAGAAATCCATTCCAGTGATGCACGCCGCCATGACCGTCGCCGTGCATGATCATGTTCATCTTGCTGGTGCGGGCCATGCGGTCGTTCGCGTCCGTGCCGTAGATGCACTGATTCGCCAGTCGCCACATGCTCGATTGCGGGTTCTTGGGGTCAAGATCGCGTTGCAGCCAGTTGTACTTGTCCCGGAGTGCCTTTGCCTTCCGGGCCTTCGACCAGCCCTTCTTCTTCTCCACGTCCGCCTTGAATTCGGCGTATTCGGCATCGGCGCGTGACAGAAGATGCTCGCGGACCTTGGCGAAATACCGGATCAGGAAGCCACCAGAACCGCTGGCCGGATCGCAGACCACGTCGCCGAACTTTGGCTCGACCATCTCCACCATGAACTTGACGATTTCCCGTGGCGTGAAGAATTGGCCGATCTCCCTGCGGAACGTGCGGCCAAGGAACCGTTCAAAGGCGATGCCCTTCACGTCCTCACTGGTGTCGGAAAGGTTGTAGCGCTCAAGCAGCTTGACGATCTCCTTGACCGTCGGGAATCGAAGCCGGATTTCCTCGTCGGCCGCGAAGAGGTAGTCGGCTTCGTATTCTTCCTTTGTCTCGTTGAATAGGACGGCAACGGGGTCCTTGTGAACCTCGGCCTGCTCGGTCAGGAAGTCCGCCGAAAAGAGGTTGCGCCGATACTTGCCCTTGGCAAGGCGACGTTCGAAGCAGACCTTCATGAAGAGAATCTTGGCGATCTCGTCGAAGGCGGCGGCAGGGTCCGGGTGTTCGCGGTTGCGGATGATGTTATGGCACTGGTGCAGCAGGTCGGCGAACTCGTCTTCCTTGAACACCTTCAATCGTTTGATCAACTCCTCGATTTCTTTGTCGCTCGCGTCGGCACAGGGAATGCCGTCGATCTCCTCGACGTTCTTCGGCATCTTGTCATGCAGGACGCGCCAGAACTTCGTTTCCCGGCGGTTGTGCGTCACGAAGAAACGGGCGTTCGTCAGGCGGGAGCAGTTCTCGCCCTGCTCGTAGACGGCACGATCAATCGTGACGTTGTCAGCCTTGCACTCAACGACGATGAGCGGAGACTTGCTTTCCGTCTTGTCCTGCGGGGTGCGCCAGATCACGAAGTCGGCGCGGGCCTTGGCCGATCCGCGGCCAGTGACCTCCAATTCCTCGGCAATCTGTTGGAGTTTGAAGCCGTACTCGTTGACCAGAGTGCAGAGATACTCCTGCCGGACGTGCTCCTCTGGTGTTTCGACCAGCCACATTTCCCGGATGGGACTCCATATCAGGTCGTCGCGGCGGACAATCACCAGGCGACCGTCATCCTTGAAGCACTGCGGCGCCAATTCCCTGACTCTCATTCGTTTCATGGCAACCTCGTCCGTTTGTTCCGTGTTGTCGCCCGTTGGTCAGCGCCGCTTGCTGCCCCGCCCCGGCGCGGGCGCGTCGTCCGCGACCTTGCCGGCGCGCACCCATTCATTGACTTCGAAGACTTGGAGCCATTCTCCACGAATGTAGATCAGGTCAATGCACTCGCCCTGCCTGCGCCGCGGGGCCTCGCGCTGCGGCAGGCAGGTCGGCAGCATCCGCCTTCGTTCGGAAACTACGGCGGGACAAGTCCGCATGACGTGCAGGCAGTCGCCGAAGAAAAGCCGGTTCAGGCCGTTAGGGGAAAGCTCGTCCTTCTCGTACCGCCTCTTGATGCCGGTCTCAACCGTGTCCACCAACTGAAATGGCAACTCGATGCGCGGGTAGTGCTGTTCAAAGCGCCGTTCATGGTCGTATCCGAGCGGTTCCTCGGCCACCGGCACATGCCCGAACCGCGCCGGAATCTTGAAGAACGCCTTCTGCTCCGGCAGAGGCGTTGTGTAGGCCGCTTTGCCTTCTTCAACCTGCATTTCGGGTTTCTCAGACACGGAATTTCTTCTCCTTCATCCTGGGCAAAAGCACATCCGCGACCGCCTCGGTAACAATTCGGGCGACAAGCGCCTGCATGGAAACATCCTCAAGCGCGGCCTTGACGCGCACTCGCTGGTGAACACCCCCCGGCAAGTCAACGTGTATCTTCTTGGTCTGTGCCTTCTCTTTTGTCATCGGCCTTTCTCCGTAACGCATAGGTGTTGACGAATGGTAGATTCCTACTACAGCGAAAGCGCCAAGGCAAGAACTCCGTTTGCTTTGGTGCATAGGGCACAAGTCGGTGCTGCCCCGCCTTCGTTCGGAAACTACGGCGAGGCACGCCGGAACTGCCCCGCCGCCGCCCCGCAGACGGGACTATGGCGGGTAAACTCCGCGCCCCGCCGCCTGTCTGCGTGCGGACACGCACAGGCAGGCATGGAGGGCCGGAAAAGCGGACTGCGCCACCGGCGCAGAGGCGGCCCGCTCCTGCGGGTAGCCGCCGACCGCTTTTCCGGCGCGGAATGCGGAAACAAGGCGGCAGCGGGCGCGGCCCATAATGAGAATTGCCGGCGGGGATTGACCCGGGCGACCGGCGCGGGTATCTTGCCGGCCATGGCAACGATCCGGGGCGTGATTTTCGAGATGGACGGCGTGCTCGTGGACACCGAACGCTACATTTGCGAGGCGGCGATTCGGATGTTCGTGGAACGCGGGCTGACCGTGACGCCCGAGGATTTCCGGCCGTTCGTGGGGGAGGGGGAGAACCGCTATCTCGGCGGCGTGGCCGAGCGATACAGATTCCGGCTGGACCTCGAGCGGGACAAAGCGCGGACCTACGAGATTTACGGGGAACTGGTGGCCGGCCGGCTGGAGCCGCTGCCGGGCGCGCGGGAGTTCATCGCGGCCTGCCGGGCACGCGCGCTGCGGCTGGCGCTGGCCACGAGCGCGGACCGCGTCAAGATGCTCATCAACCTCCGCGAGGCGAATCTTCCGCCGCGCGTGTTCGACGCCACGGTCAACGGGCAGGAGGTTGCCCGGGCAAAGCCGGCGCCGGAGATTTTTCTCCTGGCGGCGCAGCGGCTCGGCATGCCCACCGGGGCGTGCCTGGTGGTGGAGGACGCCGTAAACGGCGTCAAAGCCGCCAAGGCGGCCGGCGCCCGCTGCCTGGCCCTGACCGGCGCGTTCACCCGCGAGCAACTGGCCGGCGCGGATTTCTACGCCGTCAGCCTCGCCGTGGCGCCGCCGGAAGCGGTCCAATGGTGATGCCGATCTTCCACGGTTTCTTTCGCGGGTCCATTGGGAGCCAAGTAGTTACAACGGGCGGCCTGGTCGTTGAAGAAGCAGTTTCCCATCGTCCCGCTCACATTGCCTATGCCGCCGACGATCGGAATGGCCCTAAGCGGGCGCGGATTCGAGATTCCAGCGCCGTTCGCGCAAACGCCGCCGCCTGTGCGCCGGTCCAGCCAGGCTTGGAGTTCTCCTCCGCGCGCGCCGGGGCAAACAGGCCCGGCGCCGTCTCCATGACGTTCCGCAGCGCGACGGCCAGATGATCGGCGCAAGCGCCGTTGGTCTCGTTGAGGCATGGTTCAACGGTTCACGATTCAACGGTTGACCGTTTCCGCCCAGATTCTGACAACCGTGAACCTTTGAAAACCGCGCCCTGTCTTTTCTCCAGACCTGCCAGCGTCCGCAGAAGGTGGCGGTGTTTCTCGCTCTTTTCGAGCAGTTCCTGTTTCTGAGCCTTTTGATTCTCCACCACTTCCGGCTTGGCCTTGTTGAGGAAATCCAGATTCTGAAGCTTGACGCTCACCCGCTCCAGCGCCTTGTCCACCTTGGCGAGCTGATCGGACAGCCGCTTCTTCTCCCTCTCCACGTCTATCAACCCCTCGAGCGGCATATAGATCGCGCCGAGCTTGCCCACGCCGCTTGCCATGACCTTGGCCGGCTCGAAAGACGCGTCAATCATCAAGCGTGACGCCTTGAGCGCCAGCCGGATCGCCGGCTCGTCCGCCTTCAGTCGTTCCGCCGCTTTCGCCGAGCTCGGCTTGATCAGGTATTCGACCTCTCGGGTTGCCGGGATTTCGTAGTCGGCCTTGAGCGCGCGGCCCAGGCGAATCAGGTTGTGCTTCTCGTCCACGTATTCGACCGTTCCGGGGTCGGCGCCCCAGCGCGCCAGGGCGGCCGCCTCCTCGGGCTTCGGCCAGGCCGCGACCATGATGGAATCATTCTCGCCGCCATAGCCCATGGCGTGCCACAGCTCCTCGGTGATGAACGGCATGGTGGGGTGCAGGAGCTTGAGCGCCGTGGCGAACACGTAGTGCATGACCTTCAGCGTCTCGTCCTTCCGCGCGGCGTCCTGCCCGCACAGGATGTCCTTGGCGTATTCGACGTACCAGTCGCAGTACTGGCGCCAGACGAACTCGTAGAGCGCGTGGGCGGCATCGTTGAACCGGAACCCCGCCAGGTTTGCCGTGCAGACGGCTACGGCTTCCTGAAGCCGCGCCAGGATGTGCCGATCGTCCGAGCCAAGCCGCTCCGGCGCGAAGTCCGGAGCCCGATCCTGCGGCGGGGGCGGCCGGTCGCCGGAGCGCATCCGCATGAGCCGCGCGGCGTTCCAGAGCTTGGTGCCGAAGTTCCGGCCCAGCTCGAACTTCTCGTCCGACAAGAACACGTCCTGTCCGGTCGCCGTCAGCATCATGAGGCTGAACCGCAGCGCGTCCGCGCTGAACTTCTCGATCACGTCCAGGGGATCAATGCTGTTCCCCAGGCTCTTGCTCATCTTGCGGCCCTTGTCGTCGCGCACGGTGCCGTGGATGTACACCTGAGTGAACGGCACGTCGCCCATGAACTCCAGACCGGCCATGATCATGCGCGCCACCCAGAAGAAAATGATCTCGGAGGCGGTCACAAGGTCGTTCGTCGGATAATAGAATGCCATGTCGGGATTGCGCTCCGGCCACCCGAGCGCGCTGAACGGCCAGAGCCACGAGGAGAACCACGTGTCGAGCACGTCCTCATCCTGGCGAATGTCCGCGCCGCCGCACTTCGGGCATTGGCCGGGCCTGCCCCGGGCCGCCCATTCCTTCCCGCACCCCTCGCAGGAAAAGACCGGGATGCGGTGGCCCCACCAGATTTGGCGGGAAATGCACCAGTCGCGGATGTTCTCCATCCACTCCAGGTAGACCTTGGTCCAGCGGGCGGGAGTGAAGGTCACCTTGCCGCTCTTGACCGCCTCGATGGCGGGCGCGGCCAGCGGCTTCATTTTGACGAACCATTGCGCCGACAGCCGCGGCTCGACCACGGTGTCGCACCGGTAGCAGTGGCCGACCGCGTGGCGGTGTTCCTCGACTTTCTCCAGGAGCCCCTGTTTTTCCAGGTCAACGAGAATTTTCTTTCGGCACTCGAAGCGGTCCAGCCCTTGGTACGGGCCGGCTTCCTCGTTCATGGTCCCGTCGCCGTTCATGATGTTGACGAACGCCAGCCCGTGCCGCCGGCCCATGGCGAAGTCGTTCGGATCGTGCGCCGGCGTGACCTTGACGATGCCGGTGCCGAACTCCGGAGCGACGAAGTCGTCGCGGATCACCTTGAGTTCGCGCCCGAGCACGGGCAGGACGATTCGCTTCTTATCGAGGTTTCTGTAGCGCGGGTCGCGCGGATTGACCGCCACCGCCGTATCGCCGAGCAACGTCTCAGGCCGCGTGGTGGCCACCACGATGAACGACTTGGGCGGCGTCGCGGCTTTCCGGCCGGCGGGCAGAACGGGGTAGCGGATGTGCCAGAGACGCCCGGTTTCCTCCGCGTGCTCGCTTTCCTCGTCAGACAGCGCCGTCCGGCAGCGCGGGCACCAGTTCACGATGCGCTGGCCCCGGTAGATGAGGCCCTTGTCATACAGCCGCGCGAAAACTTCCGTCACGGCGTTGCTCAACCCTTCGTCCATCGTGAAGCGCTCGCGGGCCCAGTCGCAGGACGCCCCCAGCTTTTTCAACTGGCTGATGATCGTGCTGCCGTACTGCTTCTTCCAGTCCCAGACCCGCGCGATGAACGCTTCGCGGCCAAGGTCGTCCCGGGTCTTGCCTTCATCCTGCAGGGCGCGCTCGACCACGTTCTGCGTGGCGATTCCGGCGTGATCGGTGCCGGGCACCCAAACCGTGTTGCGGCCCTGCATGCGGCGCCAGCGCGCGAGGATGTCCTGGATCGTATTGTTCAGCGCATGGCCCATGTGCAGGACACCGGTGACGTTCGGCGGCGGGATCATGACGCAGTACGGCGTCCCTCCCCGCGCCGAATCGCCGTGGGACAGGTCCCGCTCGGTCCAGAACCGGCGCCATTTTTCCTCGATCGCGCGAGGATCGCATCGCTTTTCCATCGCCGGGTTGCTCACCGCGCGCCCCTCCGCGCGCGGCCGGCGGCCTTGTGGCGGCGCGGCTTCCGCTTCGCGGCTTCTTCCTCCCGGAACAACTTGTACTCCACGCTGTCCACGAGGGCCTGCCACGATGCCTCGATGATGTTCGGCGAAACCCCGATCGTCCGCCAGGTGTCCTGGCCATCGCCGGACTCGATCAGCACCCGCGTAGTAGCCGCCGTGGCCTCCTCCGGGTCGAGGATAGATACGTGAAAGTCGGTCAACGCCACCTGCGCGATCTCGGGATAGAAGCGCGCAAGCGCGCCGCGTAGCGCGCCGTCGAGGGCATTTACCGGGCCGTCTCCCTCGGCCACGGTCTGCGCGATCTCGTCCTTCACCCGGACCTTGATCGTGGCCTCGGAAAGGCACGGCTCGTTCCGGCCGCGCTTTTCGACGATCACCCGAAATCCCTCCAAGTCGAAGAAAGACTTGTGTTTCTTCAGCGCCTTCTGGATGAGAATCCGGAAGGACGCGTCGGCCGCTTCGAAGGAGTAGCCTTTGTGTTCGAGGTCCTTGAGGGCCTTTAGGATCTCGGCGGCCCCCTCGGCGGATTCCTTTTGCCCCGCGCCGAGTTCGATGGCCTTGAGCAGGACGTTGCTTCCGCCGGACAGTTCGGAGACCAGAATGCGCCGGTCATTGCCCACAAGCCGCGGATTCAGGTGCTCGTAACTGCGCGGGTTTTTTCGCACGGCGTCCGCATGCGCGCCGCCCTTGTGCGTGAACGCGCTCCGGCCGACGTACGGCGCCCGTGGATCGTGGCGCGCGTTGGCCATGTCGTCGACAAAGAGCGAGAGTTCCCGCAGTCGGGCGATCTGTTCGTCCTTGACGCAGCGGCAGCCCATCCTGAACCGGAGCGACGGAACGACCGAGCAGAGATCGGCGTTGCCGCACCGCTCGCCGTAGCCGTTGACCGTTCCCTGCACCTGCGTGACGCCGGCCCGAACGGCCTCGAGCGTGTTGGCCACGGCCAAGCCCATGTCGTTGTGGCCGTGGAATCCCAACCGGACGGAAGAGGCTTGGGCCACTTTGCGGACGATCTCCCCCACCTCGTGAGTCAGGCAGCCGCCGGTGGAATCGCACAGGACCACCGCATCGGCGCCTGCCTCGACGGCGGCCTCGATCGCGTCCATGGCATAGGCGTTATCTTTCCGGTAGCCGTCGAAGAAATGTTCGGCGTCGAAAAAGACCTCTCTCCCCGCATCCTTCAGAAAGCGCACGGTGTCGGAGATCATGGCCAGGTTCTCGCGGGGAGTGGTCCGCAGCACGTCCCTGACGTGGAGCAGCCAGGTTTTCCCAACCACGCAGACCACGGGGGTTTGCGCTTGGACCAGGCTCCTGACCCAGGTGTCGGCCGCGACGCGCGTTCTCGCCCGGCGTGTGTTGCCGAACGCCACGACTTTCGCGTGCTTCAGGTGTTCCCCTCGGATTTCCCTGAAGAATCGCGTGTCTTTCTCGTTGGAGCCGGCATAGCCGCCCTCGATGTAGTCCATCCCAAACTCGTCGAGACGTTGGGCTACCCGCAGCTTGCCGCCGGCGGAGAACGAGACGCCTTCGCCCTGCGCTCCGTCGCGCAAAGTGGTGTCGTAGACCTGGATTTTTTTCATGGTTTCTTTGCTTTGCTGAGATTGAGCTTGGCGTATTTGATCAGGTGCACGAGCGGGCGGGCGGATATGCAGGCGTAGGCGCATGCCCCGCATTCCATGCAATCGCGCGCGCGTGACGCGTCGCATTCCGCAAAATTGTCCCGCTCGGAGAAATCCGCGATACGGTTGGGCATGAGATTCATGGGGCAGATGTCCACGCACGCGCCGCACTTGACGCAAGGCAGGATCTTCTTTTGGCCGACCTCCTCGAGGACGAGGATTCCGCTTGTTCCCTTGATGACCGGCACATCGAGGGTGTACTGGGCGATGCCCATCATTGGGCCGCCCATGATGACTTTCACGGGGGAGCCATTCGGAACAATCCCGCCGGCGTATTCGATTACATTGGCAAACGGAGCGCCGATCCTGACCGCGAGATTCTTGGGTTCTCGTATCCGATTGCCGCTCACGGTGACCACGCGCTCGATGAGAGGTCTGCCTTTGACCACCGCCTCATAGACGGCAAATGCCGTTCCGACGTTCTGGACAACGACCCCAATGTGGAGTGGGAGTCCGCCGCTTGGAACTTCCCTGCGCAACAGGGCGTAGATGAGCTGTTTTTCCGAGCCCTGCGGGTACTTTACGTTGAGCGGGACTACTTCGACAGCCGCGCCGTTCCAGAACGATCGGTCGGCCGCGCGCTCCCGCATAGTCCGGATCGCATCCGGCTTGTTCTTCTCTATGCCGATGAAAACGCGAGAAACTCCAAGCGCTTTGAGGAGAATCTTCACTCCTTCGAGGACCCCGGCGGTTCGTTCCAGCATGAGGCGATGATCCGCCGTGAGATATGGTTCGCACTCGACGCCATTGACGATCAGGGTGTCAATCTTGTTTTCCCTGGGAGGAGACAGTTTCACGTGCGTGGGGAATGCGGCGCCGCCGAGTCCCACGATTCCGGCGTCGCGGATTCTGTCCAGGAGCTCCTTGCCGGACAAGGCGGACCAATCCGTCGCCGTTCCCCATGCGGCGGGCGCCGCCGCGTTCTTGCTTTCGATCACGATAGAGCGCGCGGGAACGGGCAGCACGGGATGAGGCCGGTCCTCGATTGCAACCACGGCGCCGGAGATCGAGGCGTGAACCGGCGCGGAGACAAAACCCTTTGCCTGGCCTATCTTCTGCCCCTCCTTCACCTCCTGTCCCACGCTGACAACAGGCTCGCAGGGCGCGCCGGTATGCTGCTGAAGGGGAATGATCACCCGTGACGGGAGCGGCATGCTCTCAATCGGCTTGTTTTCGGTCGGGTCTTTGTGTTGGGGAGGATGGACTCCGCCCTTGAAGGAACCGAATATCTTCATCGTCAATATCCGTATGCCTGCGCGCAAAAAGCCGACGGCACTATACTCTCCGCCGGCTGGCAAGAAAAGGGGAAACGCGAAAATATTGTATTGAATATTGCGCGCGCGCGGCCTTCCGGATTTGGTCTGGGTTTGTAGGCGCTCCGTCCGGCGCTATCGCCGTTCCTTGGTCTTCACGCTTTCCACGAGCCGGATGTTGACCGGCGCCGGAATGCCGGACTGCCGCGCCTCGGCAACGATCGCGCCGTTGATGGCGTCTATCTCCGTGCGCTTGCCGCGGAGAATGTCCTGCAGCATGGATGACAGGTTGTCGCGAGTTCGGCGGCAGACCGCCTCGACCTCGGCGACGGCATCCCGGAACAGCAGCGTAACGCCCCGTGCCCGGGCCACCCGCTCCGCCTCGATCGCGGCCCGCGCCGACAGAGATCGCAAGTCCGGGCGCTGGAGGACGGCGCCGTTGGCCACGCCGGCGATCGCCGTTACGGGATTGATGGCGGCGTTGATGATTAGCTTGCTCCAGATCAGGCTCCGGGCGTCGCCCGTCAACCGGACATGGAGCCCGGCGCGGCGCAGGAGGGCGGCCAGTTCCTCGGCGCGGGACGCGGCCGTGCCGCGGCAGGGCGCGAGCATGGTGACGCCCGCGCCCGCGTGCACGACATGGCCCGGCGCGATCGTCGTGGCGCCGTGTGCCGTGGACGCGCAGACGGCGCAGCCGGGCCGGACCGCGCGGGTGATGATCTCGGCGTTGCCCAGGCCGTTCTGAAACGAGCAGAGCGTCGTATCCGGCCCGACCAGCAGGCGGGCATGCCGAACGGCAGCCGCGGTATCGTAGGACTTCACGCACAGAAAGACGTGGTCGGCTCGCTTGATTCGGGCCGCATCCGACACCGCGCGGACCGAGACGCGACGGGAGCGCGCGCCTTCGTCCAGGCGAATACCGTTGTGGGAGATCAGGCGGGCGCGGGCCGAGCGCTTGTCGAGGAGAATGACGTCTTCCCCGGACTCGGCCAGCAGGGCCGACAACAGGCATCCGATGGCGCCGGGCCCGACGACGACGATTCGCATTCGCGACCTCCTGTGAGACTTCAGGTGTCAGGCCACGGCCTTCTCTATGCTCCTGCCTGACACCCTACACCTGACACCTGACGCCTGACTCGGTCCGCTTCCTCACTGCCAGGGCGATCGCCCGGATGTGTTCGGGCGTGGCGCCGCAGCAGCCGCCCACGATGTTTGCGCCGGCGCGCACCACTTCGAGGGCGCGCCGCGCCATTTCTGCCGGCGTTTCCGGGAACGTGACGATGCCGTTCGCGATCACGGGCGCGCCGGCGTTGGCGTGAATGAGGATCGGCGTCGCGGGCGCCGCGCGCCGGATTTCTCGCGCGATCTCGGCCATTGGCCCCATGCCGTTGCCGCAGTTGGCGCCGATGATGTCCGCCCCGGCTCGGAGCAGGGCCTCGGCCATTTCGGCCGGCGACACGCCCATCATCGTGCGGTAGTCGCCATGCTTGGTCTTTTCGAAGGTGAAGGTGCAGATGACTTCGAGCCGGGTGTTCTCCCTAGCGGCCCGGACAGCCGATACGGCCTCGTCGAGGGCCGACATGGTTTCGACGCAGCAGGCGTCGGCTCCGCCGCGTTCGAGGGCGCGCGCCTGTTCCGCGAACGCATCGAGGAGTTCTTCCTCGGTCACGTCGCCCATGAGCAGCATTTTGCCGGTTGGGCCGATCGAGGCGATCACGTGGCGGGCGGGCCCGGCGGCTTCGCGGGAAATCGCGGCCGCCGCCTCGTTCAGTTCGGCGACGCGGCCGGCCAGGCCGTAGTGCTCCAGCTTGAAGCGCGTGGCGCCGAAGCTGTTGGTCTTGATCATATCGGCCCCGGCCTCGATGTAGCTTTGCGCGATGTCGAGCACGGCGTCGCGTCGCTCGACGCACCAGAGTTCGGGACATTCGCCGGACTTCAAGCCGCGCTGCTGGAGCAGAGTGCCCCATGCGCCGTCGGAGATCAGCGGCTGCCCGCTCTTGAGATCATCGGTTATTCGTTTCATGGCTGGGCCTCCGCGCCTGCCGCGCTCGCCCGAGTCGCCCGTTGTGAGACGCGACCATACAGGGACTGCCCGGCGTTCGTCAAGCGGGAGAGGGCGTGATGCCTGAAGCCTGTTTTCGTGTCCGTTTTTTTTTGTTGATCTTCGGGGAATTGCCGATAAGTTAGGGCTATTCGCCCCGGCCCTTACTCCGGAGACCCGCATGCGATCGAGCCGCAAGCCGGTTCGCCGATGCCATGCCTGCCTGCTCAATCTCGGCGATCGCTGCTGGCTGTTCCCGCATCCGCGCGGGCAGTGGCAGCGCGGCAGGTGGTGCCGTGGCTTCGGCAACGAGGAACGCTACCGGGAGTTCCGCGACTGGCAGAAAGAACCCACCGTGAAGAGCCGCAAAGAACTCCGCCGCGACTTTTTCCGGGCCGGCAAGAAAACGCGGCGCCGCTGGAAACGCCCGGTTCGCGGCCGGTGAAAGGGTCCATCGCGCGTTGAAACCACGCGGCAGCATCAAGATGGCGCGAAGCGAGCGCGCGCTGCTCGTCCAGGTAGTCTACGGCAAACGCGACAAGGGCGAGGCGGCCGATTCGCTCCTGGAACTGGAGCGGCTGGCCGATACCGCCGGCGCCGTGGTGGTGGGCGGCATTACCCAGCGGCGCGACCGGCCCACGGGCGCCTTTCTCATCGGCGATGGAAAGCTCGAAGAGGTCCAGATGGCCTGCCGCGAGGCCAAGGCGGACCTGGTTATCTTCGACAACGATCTGTCGTCCGTTCAGGTGAACAACCTGGACCTGGCGCTGGGGATCAAGGTTATTGACCGCACGGAGCTCATTCTGCAGATATTCGCCATTCGCGCGCTCTCGGCGGAGTCGCAGATTCAGGTGGAACTCGCCCAGCTCCAGTACCTGATCTCCCGCATTCCGGCATCGGAAAAGCAACAACGCTTTCATGGCGGGATCGGCATGAGGGGTCCCGGCGAGAGCCCGCTGCAACTGCGCAACGCGCCCATGCGCAAGCGGATTCGCGATCTCAAGAAAAAGCTCGAGGCCATTCGGGAACGCCGCGAGCGGACTCGGGTGCGGCGGCCCTGGCCGGCGGTGTGCCTTGTGGGCTATACGAACGCGGGGAAATCCACGCTGCTCAACGCATTGGCGTCAGCCGACGCATACGTTGACGACCGGCTATTCGCCACACTCGACACCAAGACCCGGCTGGTCAAGCCGGCCGGCGGCAGGGCCGTCTTGCTGACCGACACAGTCGGCTTCATCCGCCACCTGCCCCACGGGCTGATCGCCTCGTTCCGTTCGACGCTCGACGTGGCGGCGGACGCCGATCTGCTGCTCGTGGTGGCGGACGCCGGCCACCCGCGTGTTGCCGATCATCTGCAGGTAGTCAAGGAGACGCTGGCCGAGATAGGCGCGAGCAACGTGCCGTTCCTGCTTGTGTTCAACAAATGCGACTTGGTTCCGCCGCCGGTCCTGGAATTCTTGAAGGCCGAGCACCCGGGCGCCGTGGCAATCTCGGCGCTGCGGAAGGAAGGGCTGGCCGAGCTGAAGAACGTCATTGCCGTCCGCGCAACCTTCGTTCGCGCGGACGCGCGCGGCGCGGCGTCCGCCAAGGACCCGGAGGAGAAGGAAGGAAGGAAGGAAGGAAGGCCATCCGGCATTGACTGACTGACTCGCTTCCACTTGCCAACGGGGCCTCGACGAGCGGGAGCGAGTCAGCCCTCTCCCAATAGACCACGGCCCCCGACGGAGAGGCGAACGGACTTTGACTTTGGCGCCGGACGCCCGTAGATTCCCGTCGCATGCTTTCCATCGTTGCCACGCCGATCGGGAACCTGGGCGACATGAGCCCGCGGGGCGTTGATGCGCTCCGCGCGGCGGACGTGATCGCCTGCGAGGACACGCGGCGGACGCGCATCCTGCTCAGCCGCTTCCAGGCGCCGGCGCCGGCGGTGTTTCTCTCGTACCGCGAGGGGAACGAAGAGCGGGTGGGGGAGCGGTTGCTGGAGTTCCTCCGGGCAGGGAAGAAAGTGGCGCTCTGCTCGGACAGCGGGTGTCCAGGCATCAGCGATCCGGGCTACCGGCTGGTTCGTCTCGCCGTGGCGCGCGGCGAGCCACTGGAGGTCATTCCCGGTCCGTCGGCGGTTCACGTGGCGCTGCTGCTCTCGGGGCTGCCGACCTCCAGCTACACGTTCAAGGGGTATCCGCCGCGGAAGCCCGGCCCTCGTCGCCGGTTTCTGGAGGAGGAGAAGGAGGCGGCGCACACGCTCGTGCTGTTCGAGTCGCCGTTCCGCGTGGAGAATACGCTTCAAGCGGCTTTTGCCGTTCTTGGCGATCGGCCGGCGGCTGTATGCGTGGAACTGACCAAGAAATTCGAGCGCGTGAGCCGCGGTCTGCTCAGCGCGCTGACCGCAGAGTATGCCGGCGCCAGGATCAAGGGCGAGGTCACGATCGTCATCGCGGGGAACAAGCCGAAGCTGATACCGGCCCATCTGGACGAGACTGTTTAGTCTTGTCCGGCGCGCTGCCCCGAAAAAATCGCTCTTATTTGGTTGATAAGCGGCCTTTCGGACGCTATGTTCCCTCCTTGATTTCGGAAAGAGTCGGCGCAATTCCCATGTCCAAGAGACCGGTGCGAGTCTATAAGAAGACGAAGGGGCGGATGGTCCCGGTTGACGCGGCGACCGCGGCCAAGAACCGCGCGGATGCCACGCCTGCCCAACCCGTCTACGCCGAAACGGCCGACAGCGACCGAGCGAAGATAACCCATCGGGCAGTCGAGCATTCCGAGATCGGCCCGACCCGCATGGAACAGGGCCCGTCGAAGTACGACGGGCTCCTGCACAGCATCTACGATGCCGTGCTGATCACCGACATGGACGGCAATATCACGGAAGCCAACGCTCGCGCCGAGCGCGCATTCATGCTGGCGCGCGACGACCTCTACGGTCGGAACCTGTTCGAGCTGGTGTCCGGCGCCGACGAGAAGCTGCTCGATGTGATTCGCGAGAACGCGGACAACCGTCGTTTCACCGTTTTGGAAGCGGTTTGCCTGCGGGCGGACGGCACGCGGTTTTTCGCCGAGATCGTGATCAACCGGTTGCGGGGCCGGCAGCAGAAGTCGCTGTGCATTTTCGCGCGGGACGTCACCGAGCGCAGGCGCGCCGAGGAGAATCTCAAGCATGCCAACGAGCGACTCGTGGACGCCGAGAAGATCCAGGCCCGGCTCGACACGGTGTCAACGTTGATCCACGCCATCAACAACCCGCTTCAGATCCTGATGTGCATGGCTGAGCTGGACCAAAACCGGGAGCACAAGAAGCAGGTGGACCGGATCGTGGAGGTTATCGTGCAGCTTCGCCGGCAGGAGTCCCTGGACACGGTTCCAGACGAAGAGAGCGGCGCGCGCTACGACATTCCGGCGCCGAAGGAACTGCTGGCCTGCGACATGGGCCGGATTCTCGTGGTGGACGACGAACAGATGCTCCGTGATATATTCTTGAAATCCCTTTCCGCGGCGTTCCCGGGTCTGGTCATCGAAACGGCCTCCGACGGGCAGGAGGCCCGGGACATCTTCGAGAAGAACCGGCCCGGGATCATCATTATGGACCTCTCGATGCCGGTCATGAACGGCGAGGAATCCTACAGGCAGATCAATTCGCTTTGCGGGACGAACGGATGGCTCCTCCCGGCCTTTATTTTTTTTGCACGGGGTTCGTCGCGAGCGACGCGCTCCGGCAGATTGTCGGCGACCGCGGCTATCACACCTGCCTGACCAAGCCGCTGGAGATATCGGAACTCATCCGGATCGTTCAGGCGCGGCTGGCGGCATCGGCCGAGCGGCAAGACTAGCCTGGCCATGGCAAACCACCGACAACTGGCGCTGAAGGTCGTTTCCGGACCGGACGTCGGCCGCGTGTTTGCGCTGGCGGAGGTCAGCTTCATCGGGTGTCATGCGCCGTGCGACGTCCTGCTCGCCGACCCGAGCGTGGCCTTGATGCACGCGCGGGTCGGCGCGCGGGGCGAGGTGTACACGCTCACTGATTTGACCGACACGCCACGGGTGAAGGTCAATGGGCGCGTGATCAAATCCCGGAAACTGGCGCTGGGCGACCGGGTCAACATTGCCGAGACGGCTTTTGAGGTGGTGGACGCCGCCGCCGCGCAGACCGAGAAGTCCGCGCCGGGTCCGCTGGATGGGGTGATCCTAGTGAGCGCCGAGGAGGATCCGGCGATCGGTGTCACGGCGGACCTCGAGAAGCTCAGCAAAGTGGTCCTTACGAGCGAGAAGGCGGATAGGGCCCGTGAGAATCCGGCCGAGGCCCAGATCATCTATCCCGCACCGGCGCCACGGGCGCCTCTGCCGGAGCCGGTTCAGCGCGAACTGCGCGTCGCCGGCGACGAACTAGATCGGTACCGCTACAAGGCTGTGCTGGAGGCCGGCAAGCCGCCGGGTCGGGGCCGCGCGATTCGCTACGCGGCGGCGGCCGTGTTTCTGCTCGTGATCGGCAGCTTGACCGGTTTCCTCGTTCTGCGAGCTCTGAGTCAGAGGCGGGATTTGGAGGAGCAATGCCGGGCCATCGGGGAGTACGCCGAAGCCCATTCTGACGACCTGAACGCGATCATTGAACAGTACCAACGGGTCCGCGGCCAGGCTCTGGCGAAGCACCCGCGTCTGGAACTCATGATCGCCGAGCGAATCCGCGAAATCGAGCAGGCCCGCGACAGAAAAAGCATGGAGTTCGAGCAAATCCTTCGAACCCTCGACGCGCGGGCGCTCGAGCTGGCCGGCGCCGGCTCCTGCGAGGAGGCTCTCAAGGTCTACCAAGTTGACAATCCGAAACTCCGCGACCAGATTGCCGCCGCCAAGAAAGGCGTTCTGGCCGAACTGCGGCGGCAGGCCGAGGCGAAACGTCGAACCGACGAAAAGCAGAAGAAAGATGAGATCGAGGCTGCCCGGCGGAAGGAAATCGAGGAACGACTCCGGCGCGCGGTCGAAGACGTCGCTGATGCCCTGCTTGCGGGCCGATACGACGAAGCCACTCGGCTCCTCGACACCCTGGCGGCGGACAAGGACCTCGCTTCGGTCCGGGACAAAGCGGTTGCCGCCCTGACGGAGGTGAAGCTGCTGCAGGCGACCGACGCGCGGATCGCGGCAGCCAAGAAGGAGAAGGACCCTCCGGGCAAGCCCGTGGCTCCGGACAAAGACACCGTGAACCTCGTCGAGAGCCTGGGTCCGGTGCTCAAGGGGGTCTATGCCATCCGCAAAGACGACCTGCTCGTAGCGCAGGAATACCTGCGCTACGCCGAGGGGCACCTGCTTCGCGACGTCCTGCTGACCCACGCCAAGCTGACCGAGGTGGAACTGCTGTCGGAACGCGACGCCATCCGGCAGTGCGGGATGATCTGGCGGAAAATCGTCAAGAAAGAGGTGAGCAAGATTCCTGTCCCAGCCGATTGTGTGGCTCAGTTGAAGAAACTGGCCGAGGACCCCAAGCGGAAGGACATCCCCGCCCTTTGCGGAGAACTGGCGCATTGCGGCGAGCGGCACAGGTCCACGCGGTTCGCGCAAAAGTATGCCGAGCTTTTCGCGGCCGCGAAAGGTCTGCGCCCCGGCGGACTGGGCGACGGCAAGATCATCCAGGCGGATGGCGGCAAGTACTACGTGGAACTGAGCGCGGCCATGGCCGATCCGGCGGGCAAGAGCGTCGGACTGTTCCAGGAGAAGATGGTGTTCTTGTCGCGCGCCGGCGCCGATCTGCTGGCTGCCAGGGTGACGGTGACGGCGGTCCTGCCGTTCCAGGCGATCAGCGAGAAGCAGATCGTGTTCTCCATTCCCGATGCCGACGCGGAGATCAAGCCGGCAATGGGCGACGTTGTGCTCGCGCGGAAGGACTTGACCCCGGGCGCGCGAATAATCGCCGCGGCCGGCGTCCTGGAGCCGGAGGTGATTTTCGAAGATGACTTCTCCGGGCGGCTGAATCCGGCCTGGAAAATCGTCCACGGGGGCGGCCGCATCGAGGATGGCCGGCTCCTGGTGGAGGTTCCGGGCCAGCGGCACGAGGCGCGGCGGCACGACCTGCTCCTCGACCTGCCTTTTGCCGAACCGCTGCGAGTCTCGATGGACCTCGCGTCTTCCGCCGATCAGGGGGTGACCATCGTTCTGGGCGACGTCGAGTTCCTGTTGGGCGGCGACAGGACACAGAAAGAGGGAATCTACGTGGGGGGGACGCCGGCAAGAGGAGCCTCGTTCGGCAAGGCGGGCGTTGCCCGTGGCGCGCGGCGGGTCGTGCTCACGCGGGCGCGTTCGTTCGCGCGCATGGAGATTAGTCCCACATCCGGGATCAACCAGGTGTCCGCGGACGCGACGTTGCCGCCGCGCGCCGGCGATTCGATCAAGGGCATCGGATTTTTCATTGACGGGAAGATTCACCTGGACAACGTGAAAGTCGAGCGCCCACGGACGACGGGGATTGCCGAAATCGCGGCGCTGAGCGGCGATCGGAGGGAAGCGCTCGTGTCGCGCGGCAGTGAACCGGCCTGGGCGAGCGTGAAAGTCGGCTCGGACGTTTATTTCCTGAGCAAAGAGGATTCAGCCACACCGCCCGAGCCCGTGGTGGGGCGCGTTGGAGACATTCTGGACCCCTGGCTGGTCTGCGCCATACCCGATGGGAAGACCCTTGGAAATGACCTCGTAATTTCGCTTACGCCGCAAGCGTCACTCCCTACCGAGAAGCCTGGCGCCGACGAGCCTGGCGGCGTAGAGTCCGCGCCGCCGTTGCTCTCGGGCGTGGTTCGGAATACGACAAGCAGGGGCGTGCTGGTTGCCCTGGACGGCGCCGGTCCGTGCCCGGCAAAGGGGTGCCTCGTGGCCGTCCGGGACAGAGTTTCGCACCCGAAGACGGATGAAATCCTCGCCTTCTGGACCGGAAAGAGCGTGCCGGCCGAGTTCGCGGCCGCGGGAGGCGGCACGATCTGCCGCTTGGCGGCGGGCGAGGAATTCCCGTCGGGCGCGAACCAGTCCGTGCTCGTCTCGCTTCAGCCGTTGCCGCCGAATCGGAAGGTCGAGGTCGAGGGCAAGAGCTTCCGCGAGAGCCGGACGGGCCGGATTGTCAAGTCCAAGATCATGGATGTCGTCAGCGGCAAGTGGAAGGAACAGCAGGGCCGGTTCGTGAGCGTTCCGGGCGCGCCCGAGGACGTTCCCGTAATGGCGACGACCGAAACCTTCAGCGGCAACGCGCAGTTCGATTGCGAACTGACAATCGAGAAAACGGGATCGCCTCCGGAGGAAGACTGGGTCCGCGACCTGCTCGTCGAAATCTATTGCCCGGCGCGGCGGACGGCTCTGACGTTCGGGATCGGCAACGGACGGGACAAGAACGTGGTAGTGACCGGCCAGACTCTGAATTTCGCGAAAGGCGAGAAAGTTCTCAAGAAGCAGCCGGGACTCCCGGCCACGGTGAAGCCGAAGCTGGACGTGAACTGCGCCAAGGGCGCTTCGCTGATCAAGATGAATCGCGAGTACAACGTGCGCGCGCGGCGGGCCGGTGACGTCGTGGCTCTCTACCTGAACGGGAAGCGCGCGGCCCGGGTGGCGCACCCGGATATCCATGGCGACGTCCAGTTCCGGCTGGCGGCGCCGGAGGACGTGATCAGCTTGGGAAATATCTCGGCGCGCGAGCTGCCGGCAAGTTGTCGGATTCCGGACGACGAGCCGCCGCTTGGCGAGTTCGGCTACGTCGTATGGCTCGACGATTCGCAGATTCTGATTGACGCGGACATGAACGGCGCGGCAGTGGGCAAGAAGGTGACGATCCTTGCCGTGGAAAAAGTCGTGCAGGGTGAGGCGTCGCGGTCGGTGCTGACCAAGGCGGTCGCCGAAGCGGTGATTCAGGAGGTCGGCGCGCGCACCTGTCGGGCCGTCCGCGCGGGGATCGGTGAACCGATCGAAAAGGGCATGAAGGTCTTCGTGGGCGATCTTCCGGGGGCGCCTGTGTTCGGCGATGCGCGCCTGGGCGATCTTAACTTGGGCCTGTAGCACGGAATCGCGGCTCTGCCGCATTTCTCACATGCCGCTGGAGATCAAGATTTGCGGGTTGACGAACGCCGAGGACGCGGCTGCCGCCGCCGCGCTCGGCGCCGACTACCTGGGGTTCGTCCTGTACCCGAAATCCCCACGGGCAACGAACGCGCGCGCCCTGGCGAGGATTCTTTCCGAGATGCCTCAGACAGCGCGCGCGGTCGGCGTGTTCGTGAACAGTCCGCGGGATGAAATCGAGGCGGTCGCCGCCGATTGCGGCCTGCGCGCGGTCCAGTTGCACGGCGACGAACAGCCGGAGGATTTCCGCGATATGCCGGCGCCCGTCTGGCGGGCAGTTCATTTTCAGCGCGGCGTCTGGACGCCGCGTCCGGCGGACTGGCCCGGCGCCGCGCGTTATGTTGTTGATGCGGCCGTGGCGCGCCAATATGGCGGCACTGGTGTGGCAGCGGATTGGTTGGCCGCGCGCGAGCTGGCCGCAGGCGCGCCGGTCATGCTGGCAGGCGGCCTGACGGCCGAGAGCGTGGCGGAGGCGATTCGCGCGGTCCGGCCGCTGGGCGTGGACGTGGCCGGCGGCGTGGAATCCCGGCCGGGCCGGAAGGATCACGGGAAGATGCGGGCCTTTATCGCGCGCGCGCGTGAGGCCGCGCGGGATTTCGAGCCATAAAATGACCTCTGTGACGGACAAGAAAGGGCGCTTCGGCATCTACGGCGGGCAGTATGTGGCCGAAACGCTGATGCCCGCCCTGATCGAGCTGGATCTGGCCCGCGAGCAGGCCAAGACCGACCCGACGTTCCAGGCTCGGCTGGCTGAACTCCTGAAAACCTACGTGGGCCGGCCGTCGCCGCTGTACTTGGCGGGCCGGCTTACGGAGGCTTTTTGCGGCGCCCGGATTTATCTCAAGCGGGAAGACCTGAACCACACGGGCGCCCACAAGGTGAACAACACGATCGGCCAGGCGCTGCTCGCGGAGCGGCTGGGCAAGCGGCGGCTGATGGCCGAGACGGGCGCCGGCCAGCACGGCGTGGCCACGGCCACGGCCGCCGCGCTGCTCGGCATGGAATGCGTGGTCTATATGGGAGAGACCGATATCCATCGGCAAGCCCCCAACGTGAAGCGCATGGAATTGTTAGGAGCCAAGGTGATTTCGGTCTCCAGCGGAACCCGCACACTCAAGGACGCCATGAGCGAGGCGCTTCGCGCTTGGGTGGCGGAGGTTGATACGACCTTCTACGTCATCGGTTCAGTGGCCGGCCCGCATCCGTATCCGACGATGGTCCGGGATTTCCAGCGGATCATCGGCGACGAAACTCGCGCGCAGATTCTCGATGCGGAGGGGCGGCTGCCGTCCATGATCATTGCCTGCGTGGGCGGTGGCAGCAACGCGGCCGGCATCTTCTACCCCTTTCTCGGCGACGCCGGCGTGAAGCTTGTGGGGGTCGAGGCAGCCGGCCTTGGCATGGCCACAGGGCAGCATGCGGCCAGCATCGGCGCGGGCAAGGTGGGAATCCTGCATGGGAGCAAGAGTTATGTTCTACAAGACGACGACGGGCAGATTCTCAACGCGCATTCGATCAGCGCGGGACTCGACTATCCCGGCGTGGGGCCCGAGCATGCGCTATGGGCGGACTCGAAGTTGGTGGAGTACTGCTCGATCACGGATGCCGAAGCGCTGGCCGCCTTCTACGATTTGACGCGCCTGGAGGGAATCCTGCCGGCCATGGAGTCGGCCCACGCCGTGGCGGAAGCCCGGAAACGCGCCCCCCTGCTCGGCCCGGACGGCGTGATCGTGATCAACCTGTCCGGCCGGGGCGACAAGGACATAGAGACGGCGCTGGCCCATGGCGGCGGACCGGCGGGCGGATACCCATGAACCGCATCACCCAGAAATTCGACGAACTCCGGCAAGCCGGACGGAAAGGACTGGTGGGCTACCTGACCGCCGGCGATCCGGACCCCGGCGCGTCGGAAAAGAACATCCGGACGGCCATCGAGAACGGGCTCGACGTTCTCGAACTCGGGGTCCCGTTCTCGGATCCGACTGCCGACGGACCGACGATCCAGGCGGCGTCCCATCGGGCGTTGCGGGCGGGCATGACGCTCGGCAAGTCGCTCGAGCTGGTCCGCCGGCTGCGGCGTGACACGGCAGCGCCGATCGTGCTGTTCGGCTACGCCAATCCGTTTTTCCGGCGGGGCTATGCGCGGGCGGCCGAAGAAGCGGCTGCGGCCGGCGCGGACGGGCTGCTCGTGGTTGACCTGCCGTTCGAGGAAAAGGACGAGTTGTGCCCGCACCTGGACCGAAATGGGCTGTTCTTTATTCCGCTCGTGGCGCCGACGACGTCCGCGGCGCGGGCGACGAAACTGCTCGCGCGGGCGCAGGGGTTCGTCTATTACATCATGGTGCGTGGCGTGACCGGCGCCCGTGAGCGGCTGGCCGCGGACCTGGCCGCGCAGGTGGGGCTGCTGCGGCGATGCGCGACGCTGCCGATAGCCGTGGGGTTCGGGATTCAGCGTGGCGAACAAGCGCGAGCCGCGGCGCAGGTGGCGGATGCCGTGGTGGTCGGCAGCGCGCTGGTCGAGGCAGCTCAGAAGGGAACCCTGGCCACATTGGTCCGCGAGTTGCGGCGGGCACTGGGGTAGGGCGAGAGGAGGGTTAGAGGCAACCGCGATTCATCAACCATGGCGACATAAATCACCGACAACCGATAACCGCCCACCGAAATCACCGACAACCGATAACCGCCCACCGATAACCAATCACTGCGGACGCCACTCCCGCGACGGACGGGAGACGGCCTGCCCGTCAGGGCCAAGGACACTTCGGTCGGACTTTAACTCTTTCAGCACCTCGTCCGTGGTCTTGAAATGACACTTGACGGTCTGAATGAGGACGGCAGGCCCGCGTTTCTTCGCCAGTTCGACTGCGGCCTCGCGCACGGCTGCCGAGGCGCCTTTTGGAAGCGACACGCCACAGGCGTCCTGCATCTCGCGGAGGGCGGCGAGGAAGGTTTCCCTGGCGATGATGGAAGCGGCGGCCACAGCGAGGTTGGACTCCGCCCGATGACGCTGTTCGAGCAGAATCCGGCGTCCCCTCTTCATCAGCGCGTCGCGGACCAGGCGCTCGTTCCCGAACTGGTCGGAGATGGCGCGGGGGCAGTCCGGCACGGCTTCCAGGAGATTCTCGATCGCGCGGGCGTGCGCCCAGCCGAGGATGTTGTTCACGTTGCGCATGCGGGCGTAGAGGCGGTTGTAGGCTCGCGGGCCGATCTTGACGATGGCGTAGCGCTTGCCGAGAAGCTTGCGGAGTTCGCGACCCAGGGTGAGGGCCTTGCGATCGCTGGAGATTCTCTTGCTGTCCTTGACATCCATCTCGCGCATGACGGGGACGAGCGAGCCGTCCACGTAGGCGCCGGCAACCACCAGTGGCCCGAAGTAGTCGCCCTTGCCGCTCTCATCCACGCCGATGTGGGGCTGGGAGAGTTCGGGGTGGAGAACATCGTCGTAGCCGAGTTCCGCGCGCCGGAGCACGAGCGGCTCGAGCACGAAAGTCGCGAAATCGGCGGCGTTTCGGCCCTGAACGAGGCACTTGCCGGTCTTGTAGATGGCGATCGCGCAACCGTCGCTCTCGGCGGCCGTGACGGCGTGCCGGATCGGAATGGGCCGGTAATTGCCCTGCCTGAGGATGTCGCTCAGGATTTTTTGTTGCTCTGGAAGGAGGCTGTACGTGAACGAGGTCTGCCGGCCCATTTGAGAGGAGCCTAGCAGAAAACGGGGCGCCGTTCAACTGTTCGGTTTTTATTGTTGACGCACCCGGCAAAAAAGGTACATTTGCGACACTATTTGGTCGGTGTGGCGGAATTTGGATTGTACAAAGGCGGAAGCGGCGAAGCTACAATCACAGGAGAGCTTATGAGAAGCGCGAAACGACCGTTTTTGGCAATGGCGTGCTGTTTAACCGTGGCAGCTGCCCGGGAAAGTCTGGCGATCGGCCAAGGCGGCCCGGTGAAGCTGTCCATCAACGTGGCGGGCGAGTATACCGACAACCGCGATTCGACGGAGGAAGGAGAAGACAATTTCGACTTCTTCTTGACGCCGAAGATCAAGGCGCAATTCCGCGCGGTTCAGGACCGGACGGTGTTGAGTCTGTTCTATGCGCCCAGCTATCGGCGCCGAACCGATCCCAGCGACATTCAGAACGAAACGGAGTTTCAGCACGACCTGGGCATCGAGTTCAAGCACAAACTACAGGAGCGCTGGAGCCTGCGGGCCACGGAGCGCTTCAACCTCACGGATGACCCCGTGGTCGTGGATCAGGGGCTGACGCTCAGGCGCGACTGCAGTTTCACGCTGAACCGTGCCGAGCTGGAGACCGCCTATCGGATTGCCTCCGGCATGGACCTGAGCTTGCTCGGTCAGCACTGGCTCAAACGGTACGAGGAGGCGGCAGTTGCCCAGGAATCCGACGAAGAATCTTTCAACGGGCGCCTGCGAATCTGGCAAGCCATTCTTCGTGATTTCGGCGTTTTGCTCGACGTCACGGTCGAGAAATGGGACTATGACAGCGCCCGTGGGCTCGACCGCGACTTCACGGCCTGGGCAGGCGGGATCGGACTGGAGAAGTTGATCGGGGCCGCTTTGAAAGGGTCGCTCCAGACCGGCTGGAAGACCCTGGAATATGGCGACAGCGAACTTGGCGGCGCGAGCGCGCCCTACCTGCAGGGGCGCCTGCGATTCTCCGCGCCTTCCGAGCAGATCGTCTTCACGGTCGACGGTTCCTACATGCTGCGCGACTCCGACATCTATCCCTATGCCTCGCAGGAGTACACGGGGCTGGGGTTGAATGTGGAATGGAGGCCTGTATCCAGATGGGAGTTCGGCGTCGGGTACGCATACCGGCGCGGCGAGTATGACGTGGACATGGCGCCGGTGGAGCATACAGATCCCGCCTATGTCCGGCCCGGGAACGGTTCCGAGGATGTCTATTCAGGCAACGGCAGCGTCGCCTTCAATTTCGACGAGCAGACATCCATTCGGCTTGTGCAGTCGTACGAGGACAGGGACACCGATCTCGTCGCGGCATGGCCGTACACGCGGAACGCCACCCGGATGACGTTCTCCAAACAGTTCTAGCCTGCTCGGCCCGGGCGCGACTTGCGCCCCGGCGAGGATCGCCGGAGCGAGGGACGGAGGGCGTTCGGACTTCGGCTTGGAAGTCCCGGGCCTTTCTCTTCTTCTTTCTTTGCTGATTCGGTCTTGTATCGGGCGGGAAAAGATCATGGATCGTAAGGCGGAACCCCGAGAAGATCTGCATTTCTTCGACTACTGGCGGGTCGTGTCGTCGCGCAAGGAACTGGTTATCGCCATGTTCCTGATCGTCGTTACCGCGGGTGTGCTCGTGACCTTCCTGTGGATGCCGAAGGTCTACAAGGCCTCGGTGAAGATTCAGGTCAAGGAGGAGACTCCCGATGTGGAGGTGCTGACCCGCGAGGCGTACCGATGCGATCCCCTGTTCCTTCGCACCCAGTTCGAGATCATCCAGTCCCGGCCGGTGATCGAGGAGGCAATTCGCCGGCTGGAGTTGGACGACAAGCTGGGCCGGGCCTACGGTTACCTGGCGCCATTGGGCAAAGAAAAGGCCTTCGACCAAACGGTCAAGATCATCGCCCGGCGAATGAAGGTTCAGCAGTATCGGGACACGAATCTGATCGAAATCGAGAGTCGGATTCAGGAATTGGGCGGCGTTCCCGAGGAGGCGCCGCTATTGGCCGCTCGAACCGCCGACGCGATTGCCGAGGTGTACTGCGCCCGGTCCGCCAGGAAGAGCCGGGAGGTCGCGATGCGGGCGGTCGAGGCGCTCGGCGACGCGCTGGACAAACGGCGGGTTGAGGTGACGGTCGCCGAGAAGAAGGTGGAAGACATCCGGCTGAAGCACAAACTGGATTTCATCCAGCGGCAGAGCGGGACGGACTGGGCCCTGTCCAAGCAAACCCTGATGGAATTGGAGACCAGGCGCATCCTGGCCAACAAGGAGTTAATCGGAAAGAAATCGCGCTACGAAGAACTCCACAAACTCTCCGGCCGGGAGCTGCTGGCGGCGGTGATGATTCTCGTTCCAAATGACCGGGCTTTGACCGAATTGGTGGTGGCCCGGCATCGAGCCGAGGTGCAGGCGGCGAGCGAATTGAACGAGAAGGGGGCGAAACACCCGGATGTCGTCAAGCTGACCTGCGAGATCGAGAAGCTCAACACGGTGATCAACGACACGGTCGGCGGTCTGATGACTGGGCTCAAGATCGAGTGCGACGCCGCCGAGGCGGAATGCAAGGGCCTGAACGAGGAACTGGGCCGGCAGAAGGAGGCCGAGCGGAAGGCCGAGGCAGGCGCCTACCTCGAATTCGAGAAGGCATCGGAGGAACTGGAACGCGCCCGAAAAATGCGCGACCTGCTGGAGACCCGCTACGAGGAGGAGAAGATCAAGCTCAATATCCCCAAAACCAACTTCGACAAGATCGAGCCGGCCAAGGTCCCGGACCAGGACGACTACGACAGCCCGAAGCCGTTGTTGAATATCCTGCTCAGCATTCTGGCCGGGCTGGGGACCGGCATCGGACTGGCCTTCTTTTTCGAGTGCCTGGACGCGTCGGTGAAGACGATAGACGACATCGAGCGGCACATGGGCGTTCCCGTGGTGGGCGCGATCCCGCAAAAGGTGAAGCCGTTCCCCGGTGATGACGCGTACGGCTCGCATGGGGAGGCGTACCGCGTCCTGAGGGCCAACATCCAATTCTCGAAGAAATTCCAGGGCGGCAAGGTGATCGGCGTGACCAGCGGCAGCGTGGGAGAGGGGAAATCTCTGACGATCTTCAACCTGGCCTATGTATACGCCCGCCTGGGAGACAAAGTTGTCGTCGTGGATTCGGACATGCATCGTCCGTCCCAGCACAGGATTCTGAAGCTGTCGCGCGACGCCGGCCTCGCCAACGTGCTGGCCGGGGAACTGGAACTCGACCAGGCCGTCGTGCCCACGGAAATCTCAAACCTCCATTTTCTGCCGAGCGGCCGGATGTCCGCCGGCGCCCATGGATTGTTGGACGGCGCGCGGCTCGGCCAGTTGGTCAAGGCGCTGAAGGATCGCTACGGGCGCGTGTTTTTCGACGGGCCGCCGATCATCGGCGTCAGCGACGCGGCTATTCTGGTTCGTGAAATGGACGGAGTCCTTCTGGTGATTCAGCACCGGAAGTATCCGTTGGCTCTGGTGAACCGCGCCCGTTGCATGATCGATAACGTTGGAGGGAACTTGATCGGCGTGGTGTTGAACAACATCAACATCCTGCGCGACTACTCCTATTGCTCGCACCACGCGTACTCAGACGCCGCCAAACGCAAGAAGCGGTCGTCGCTGGAATCGATCAGTCAGGATGCCCAGACATGAATGCGCCGACAACAAGCGGGCGATGGCGAGGGCGGACGGCCGCGACGATCGCCGTCTTCTCGCTCCTGGCTGGCTGCGCTACGGATTCCATCAGCGACCGGCGTCTGGCCCGATACCGGCCCGACAGCGGCGGACGTCGCGTCGGTCGGTGGGGCTCGACCGGGTTCGCCGGGACGAGCGCCGCGCCATCCACCAATCAGCCGCCCGATAACGCCGTCTGGTTGCGCCCGCTCAAGAAGGGCGACCGCATCACGCTGATCATCCAGCTTACGAGCAGCCGTCTGCCTGAGCAACGCAGCGACATGATTGACGGCGCTGGATCCATCAATCTCTGGCTTATCGGCGCCGTAAAAATCGAGGGCAAAACCACTTCGGAGGCCGAGGCGCTCATTGAGAAAGCCTACCGGGAAGGCAAGTTCTTCAGCGCCCCGTCCGTCACCGTGACGGTTCAAGAAGACCAGTACTACGTTCAGGGCGAGGTCAGACGGCCCGGCCCTTATCTGCTGCGTGGGGACGTGACGCTGCGCCAGGCCATTGCGGCGGCGGGCGGGCCTACGGAGTTCGCCGACCTCGGCGACGTGAAGATCAAGAGGAAGGATCGGACGGGGCAGAAGGTCATTCGGTTCGACGTCAAGAAGATCGACAAGGGCAAAGAGCCGGATCCACCGATCCAGCCCGACGACCTGGTTGAGGTCGGGCGCACGTGGGTCGGCCTCGGCGGAATATGACGGGCTACGCCGCGTCCGTGCCGGCCTCCCTCGCCAGGCGACCGGCAATTCGCCATGCGAACGTTCACTGCCAGAGTCTGCCGGATTTCGGCTGGGGCGCTGCTCTTGGGCGTTGCCGTCGCCTGGACGGCGCGCGGGGCGCGCGCCGGCGTCGCGCAAATCCTCTACCGGCAATGCAAGTTCGGCGGCGTATTGCAGTACCCGAAGGCCGGCCGGCTGGGCGCCACGTTTCGCCGCTGCGAGGACGCGCAGCGACTCTACCCGTGGAACTACTGGTTCTGCGTTTGGACGGCAGAATCGGCCTGGCACGAACGCTTCGATTTGCTGGGCCGCGAAATCCCGGAACACGTGAAGATGGCCGCCTACTGGTGCGATAACGGACTGGCAAGGAATCCCTACAAGAGCCAACTCCGGCTCCTCAAAACACGTCTTCTTGAACGGGAATCCGTGGTCGAGGCGCTTCGCTATTGGGAGGCGTGCGTGGACTGGGAGTTCTGGAATCCCTACAACCACGCCGTGCTGGTTGACCTGCGCGCGCGGGCCGGCGACTATGCGGGGGCGATGGAGTCGCTGGAATGGGTCAAGGGGTCCAGCCACTACGAATACGCCGCGAGCAGACTCAACGACGCCTGGAACAGCGAGCTGCGGGCCATGCGAAAGCGGGCGTCTCCAATTCCAAGACCTGCCGGTGAGTTCTGAAAACCGGCGCGGAAATCAGCCTGCGCTCTATACCGCCCCCCGACCACCACCACCCTCAACCCTCCGACACCTGCGCCGGCTCGCCTTGCAAGACCGCGCGGCATGCCGCCAGCACGTCGTTCACGCCGATCGCCTTCATGCACGCCACGGTCCCGCACGGCCGATGATAGCCGAAGATGAAGCACGGCGAGCACGGCAGGTCTTTTCGCGCGACCGCGTGGCGTGGGCCGGTCCATCCCCACTTCGCGTGATCACTCGGTCCGAAGAGCACCACGGTCGGGATTCCTATGGCCCCAGCCAGATGAGCCAGGCCCGAATCCGTGCCGACGAACAGCCGGGCCTTCCGGATCAGGGCGGCCGTGTCGCCAAGCGGGGCGGGACCGACGGCGGAGACCAGCGGGATTTCCGAGCGGGCAGCGATTCGCATCACCGCGTTCGCCGCGCGGCGCTCGCTTGCGCCGCCCACGAGAACCGGCGCCAGACCGAGCTCATCGCGCAAGCGCCCGGCAAGGGCGGCAAAGGAGGCCGGATTCCAGGCTTTATACGGATGTTGCCCGCCGGCGTGTAGCGCGACGAACTGGCATCCGTCCGGCGGCAGCGGGAGTTGCCGCAGGCCGTTCGGCTCCTGCGCGCCGACCGACGGAAACACCTCGACGGCGCCGGCCGCCGCAGCGACACCAAGCGGCCCGAGCAACTTGAGAAACTGCAGTCCTTCGGGACCGTCGGGCGCGTAGTTGATCAGGTGGGTATAGAGCGGATTGCGGAGCGGATTGATCTTGAGTAACTACTCAGGTGCGCGCCCGCTGCGGGCGGGCACCTGAAGGAATTGGCCCCAGCCAACTCCCTCAGCACAGAGCATAGTCTATCCCCCCCCCCGAAACGCAACCGAAAAAAGTTCGTTTTTTGGGCTGGACTCGGTTGC
>JASEHE010000119.1 GCA_030018915.1 Verrucomicrobiota bacterium | reverse complement strand
TTCCGCGAGGTGGGAAACGGCCGGCGCCGAAACCGGCGCCTGCGCATGGGCCGCCGCGCCCGGCGCGGGCGCGAACGGGCGCGCCTTCCCGTTCGGGAACGTGTGGTCCAGCCACCGGAAGATGTAGTCCACGATTGATTTCGCGATGGGGATGTCGGGATTCTTCGTGAAGCCGCTCGGCTCGAAGCGGCTGTGCGCGAACTTTTGGCAGAGCTCCTTGAGCGGCACGCCATACTGCAGGCACAGCGAAATGGCCGTGCCGAATGCGTCCATGGTCCCGCCCACCGTGCTGCCCTCCTTGGCCATCGTAATGAACAGCTCGCCAGGCAAGCCGTCCTCATAGGTCCCGACCGTCAGGTAGCCTTCGTGCCCGGCCACCTCGAACTTGTGCGTGATGGACTGCCGGGTGGCCGGCATGCGGCGGCGGAACGGCTTCAGCGCAATCGGCGCCGGCGTTCCGGCGGCTGCCGCCGCGCCTTCCGGCTGCTTGGTCTTGCTCGTGCTGAGCGGCTGCGCGCGCTTGGAGCCGTCCCGATATATGGCCACGGCCTTCAGACCCAGCTTCCAGCCGTCAATGTAGGTCTGCATGATCTCATTGACCGTGGTCTCCGTTGGCACGTTCACCGTCTTGCTAATCGCGCCCGACAAAAACGGCTGCACCGCCGCCATCATCTTGAGGTGCGCCTTGTGGGAAATGAACCGGTTCCCGTTCTTCGGCTTGAACGCGCAGTCGAATACCGCGAGGTGTTCGCCCTTCAGGGCCGGCGCCCCCTCGATCGTTTCCTTCTCGTCCACGTGGCGGATAATGGACTCGACATCTTCCTCGGAGTAGCCGAGCCGGCGCATGGCGGGACGCAGCGTGCGGTTGACGAGCTTCATTGTGCCGCCGCCGGCGAGCTGCTTGTACTTGATCAGGGCGATGTCCGGCTCGACGCCCGTGGTGTCGCAGTCCATCATGAATCCGATCGTGCCGGTCGGCGCAAGGAGCGTCACCTGCGCGTTGCGGAAGCCGACGCGTGGCGCGGACTCGGCGACCTCGGTCCAGACCTGGCGGGCGGCCCGCCGGAGGTCCGGCGGGCACATTGCGCTGTCGATCCGTTCGACCGCCGCTTGATGCCGTCCGATGACCCGGGCCATTTCCTCCGTGTTCTTCTCGTATTCGTCGAACGCGCCGAGCACGCCGGCGATTTCCTGCGAGGTCTGGTAAGCGTGGCCGGTCATCAGCGCCGTCAGGACGCCGGCCAGCGCGCGGCCTTCCTCGCTGTCGTATGGCAGCCCCAGCCGCATGATCAGCGCGCCGAGGTTGGCGTAACCCAGGCCGAGTGGACGGAAGCGGTGCGAGTTGTTGGCGATCCGCGCCGTCGGGTAGCTCGCCCCGTCAACGAGGATGTCCTGGGCAATGATCAGCGCGCGCGCGACGTGCCGGAACCGCTCGAAGTCGAAGTTCCCCGCCTCGTCAATGAACTTCATGAGGTTGATCGAGGCCAGGTTGCACGCGCTGTCATCAATGAATACGAACTCCGAGCAGGGATTGCTCGCGTTGATTCGGCCGGAGTTCGGGCAGGTGTGCCACCGGTTGATCGTCGTGTCGTACTGCAGGCCCGGGTCGCCGCACAGGTGCGTGGCCTCCGCGATCTTGCGCAGCAGCTCGCGCGCCTTGATCGTCTCGACCGGCTCGCCGGTCACCACAGCTTTGGTCTGGTAGACGCCGTCGTTTTCCACGGCGTGCATGAACTCGTCGGTCGCCCGCACGGATAGGTTGGCGTTCTGGAACATCACCGACTCATAGGCTTCGCCTCCGAAGCTGCCGTCGTAGCCGGCGTCAATCAGCGCCCAAGCCTTCCTCTCCTCCTTCACCTTGCACTCGACGAACTCCCGGATGTCCGGATGCTCGACCTTTAGAATTTGCATCTTGGCCGCCCGGCGGGTCTTGCCGCCCGACTTGATCACGGCCGCCACCTGGTCGAACACGCGCATGAAGCTCAGGGGCCCCGACGGCGTGCCGCCGCCCGAAAGCTTTTCGCGCGAGCTGCGCAGCGTGCTCAGGTCCGAGCCCGTGCCGGAGCCGTACTTGAAGAGCATGGCCTCCGTGGCCGCCAGGCGCATGATATCTTCCATGGTGTCCTCAACCGCCTGGATGAAGCACGCGGAAGCCTGCGGCCGCTCGTAGGTATTCGCAATCTGCCCGACCTCGTCCTTCTCCTTGTCCCAGCAGTAGCTCGCGCGGCTCGGCGAGACATGCCCGTAGATCGGGTAGAGCCCCACGTTGAACCACACCGGACTGTTGAAAGAGCCATACTGGTTCACGCAGATGCAGCACAGCTCGTTGTAGAACGCCTCGGCATCTTCCGGCGTCGCGAAGTAGCCGTCGTTCAGCCCCAAGTCGGCGATCGTCCGCGCCACGCGATGCGCGAGCTGCCGCGCCGAGAACTCCCGCTGCTCCGTGCCGAGCGCGCCGTAGAAATACTTCGATGCGACGACGTTCGTCGCCAGCATGGACCAGAACTTCGGGACCTCCACGTCGTCCTGGGCAAAGATCGTCTCTCCCTTGTCCCCGCTGATCGAGACCTTGCGCCGCTCCCACTCGACCTCGTCGAACGGGCTGACTCCTTCCTTGCTCAAGACGCAGTTGACACGGAGCCCGCAGGTCCGGTCACCGGCTTTGCGCGGCAACCGGCTGCCGCGCGAAAGCCTTGATTTGACGGCTCGGCGATCCTCGTCCACGGCCAAAGACTCTCGAGCGTCCAACATGGGTCATTCCCTCTTGGAGGGTTGGAGAAGCGGCTATCGATGGCGGTGAAGCTCACTACCAACCGAAGGCGGTGTCGTGTAGCCTCCAATGTTTGTGCCTGTTGTTGAGCGTTTACAGTTTTTGATAACGAGTCGGTTCAAAATTGGTTGCCATCGTCCACACAGCGACTTGACACTGGGTTACTCGGAAAACCACAAACAAGCCGTAACCGTGTTGTTCGACCCAGGGCTTCACGAAAGGGCGCGCCTCAACAATCTCTAGTTCTTAAGGTTGATATCCTCGACCATTTCCACATGTGCTCATTCTCGCGCGCAACACCCACTGACGCGTCAGGTGACACCACAACATATGGTGCCGGTTTTGAAACCGTGGCCACTATGGCCCCACAGGTAGTGCAGCGCAAGAATATTTTCAGGAAAAATTCTTGCGCGAAAAGATCTGCGCGGCATGGGCGCTCATTCCCGCCTTTCGTGGCCGTTGCCCCACACAACGCAATGCCGATTGATCGCTCTTCACTCCTGCTCCCTCCGCCCGCGGAACTGGATCAAGACCGGCGCCCCCTCGATCCCGAACTTCTCGCGGAGCGAGCGGATCAGGTACGCTTCGAACGACGCGCGAACGATTTCCGGATGATTGACAAAGACCCGGATGCGCATCGGCGCCGAGCCGACCTGTGTCGAGTAGAATACCCTGAGCGCCCGGCCCCGATGCGAGGGCGCCTGCACCCGCTCGCAGGCATCCAGGATTGCCCGGTTCAGCACGCCGGTCGGCAGCGCGACGCGCGACTGCGCCGCCACCAGGTCAATCGCGTCCACGCTCCGGCGGATATTGTAGCCGGTCTTGGCCGACACGTAGACCAGCGGGCAATGCGTCAGGAACGGCAGGATCCCGAACACCGCCGGCGTGCGCTTCGTCTGGGTCAGTTCACCGGCCAGGTCCCACTTGGTCATCACTAGCAGGCAAGGCTTGCGGTGCTCTTGGACCAGGGCCGCCACGTGCTTGTCTTGGCGTGTCGGGCCGGTCGTCGCGTCGAGCACCAGCGCCACCACGTCCGCGCGCCCGATGCTTTTCTCGGCCCGGAACATGCTGAAGCGCTCGACCGCGGAATGAACCTTGCCCACGGGCCGGAGGCCCGCCGTGTCTATCAGCAGGTAACGGCGCGCCGCTGCGCCCTTGCCCACCGCGAACGGGATGTCAATGCTGTCGCGCGTCGTGCCAGGCGCGGCCGACACAATGACCCGGTCGCTGTTGAGGAGCCGGTTGACGTAGGACGACTTGCCGACGTTCGGCCGCCCCACGATCGCCACCTTGAGCGCCTCCTGCGCGGCCGGATTCCCGGCCTCGGGCAGATGCGGCAGGATGTTCTCCATGAGCGGGTCGAACCCGCGGTTGTGAAGAGCGGAAACGGGAAAAACCGGATAGCCGAGCTCCTCGAAATCGGCGCTCTGAAGGTCGCGCGCCTCGGTGTCCGCCTTGTTGGCGGCGACGACGGCCGGGCGCTGCGCCTCGTGGAGCATCCGGGCCACTTCGCGGTCCAACGGGTGCAGTCCGGCCTCGATGTCCACGGCCAGGATGGCAGCGGCCGCGTCCTCCAGGGCCACCGCCGCCTGCGTTCGGATGCCGGCCTCGATCTCATCAGCGGTCTTGGTTGGGTCCACGCCTGCCCGCCGGCCGGCGTGCAGGTTGCAGATGCCGCCAGTGTCGATCAGATCGAACCGTTGATCCTCCCAAGTGACCTCGCGGATGAGGCGGTCGCGGGTGACTCCGCTCTCCTCGTGGACAATGGCAATGCGGCGGCCGGCGAGCCGGTTGAAGATAGCCGATTTGCCGACGTTCGGCCGCCCCACGATCGCCACCACGCGACGCTTCATATTGTTCACCGCCTGGAGACTACCGAAAGAGGCTGGGAAAAGAAACTGCCGATTGTCCGCCTCTCGGGCCTGAAGCCGAACGAAGGAGACGGCAGGATGCCGGCTTGACAACTATCACGTGCGCGTTATGGTTGCGCCACAAGTACAATAACCGCGGCCACGAACGCCTCGTGTCGTCTTCGCTGATCATGAAAAAGATCTCGTCGAGCAAGAAGGGCTTTCATGCCCGGAATTGACTTTGAGCATTGTTTGAACCCGGAGCAGTTTCAGAAGACGCTGCGAGCCACGCGCGAGGCGCGCCGCAAACCGGTCGTGCCGCGGTTGCGCGACGGCGGCGAGCAGGCGCGCTACGTGGTGGACCGGATCGTCGGCCTGCGGCGGGAGGGCTATCGGTATTCGGACATGGCGATCCTCTACCGGGCGCACTACCACGCCTTGGAAATGGAGCTGGAATTGAAGCGGCTTTCGATTCCGTACTGGCTCACGTCGGGCATCCGGTTCTTCGAGCAGGCCCATGTCAAGCCCATTTTCCACACTTTTTGCTCTGATTTTTCGTGAAATCGCCGATTTTCCGAAGGATTTGCGGGGTTGTTTTTGAGCGAAGTCGAAATGTGTTGGCAACAAATCGCGGCGGCGATGTTTTTCAGTTGCGGAAGCACGGGACGCGGCATAGATGGTATGGGCAAAGAAGAGAGACACCATGTTCTTCCGCGTCACACGAGCCGGCCGATATCAGTACGCGCAGATTGCCCGCAGTTATCGCGACGAGGGCACAACCAAACAACAAACGTTGTTGTCGCTGGGGCGTCTGGACGTATTGCAGGCCAGCGGGCAGTTGGATGCGCTGTTGCGATCCGGATTGCGCTTGAGTGAACGACTGGTCGTGCTCGATGCGCATGAAGCTGGACGGACAGAGGCGGTGGCGCTGAAGAAGATCGGGCCGGATGTGGTGTTTGGTCGGTTGTGGGAAGAGACGGGAATCGCCGGCGCGTTGGCGGAGCAACTGAAGGGGAGGCGGCACGAGTTCGACGTGGAGCGCGCGATATGGGTGATGTCCGATACTTCCTGTAAAAGTGGAGAAGGTGTAACCTCCTGAAAA
>JASEHE010000118.1 GCA_030018915.1 Verrucomicrobiota bacterium | reverse complement strand
ATGATCGTCGGGATTGCCCTCGACGGCGAGGGTTGGCCCTTATGCTGTGAGATGTGGCCCGGCAATACGACAGACGTGAAAACGTTATTGCCGGTGGTTGACCGCATGAAACGGCGCTTTCGGGTGCGTGAGTTGTGCGTGATGGCGGATCGGGCGATGATTTCCAGGAAAACGTTATCCGAATTGGAAGAGGCCGACCCTCCGGCGCGATACATTCCTGGCGCCCGTGTGCGACGACAAAAGGAGGCTTCCGAGAAGGTGCTGAAGAGTCGAGGCGCCTGGCAGGAGGTCCACCCGGAGAGAACATCGAGCCGAGATCCGGCCCCGTTGAAAATCCGCGAGATTGAACGGTCGGCCCAGAACCGGTCGTTCGACGAGGAACCCATGCCGACGCTGAACTCGGAAGCGCTGGACTTCCGAGCGGCTTCCGAGTTGTTTGCCGGACGACGCAAGGTGTCCCGCAAGGATATAGAAACGCTTGGTCTGATAACAATGTATCATGGCCGGAAAGTCCTCACACATGGCGGCGGAGGTTGAACGGCAGGTCTATCCGAAGCGGACGGACGCCGGCAAGATGGCCCAGGAAACCGCCGGCAATCTGCGCAATGCCGTTGAGTTGATGGACCAGACCGACGGAATCTGGAAATGGAAGGTCGGGCCGTGCCCCGCATTATCTGCAGCGAAGCCTTCGTCTGAAAGTCGCTCTGTGGAGGGCCTTCTTGTCCGCGTCAGGCGCCAGGCCCAGTCAGGCCATCACTTGGCGGCGTAGTCGAAGAAGCCCTTGCCGGTCTTGCGGCCGAGCCGGCCGGCGGAGACCATGCGGCGGAGCAGCGGCGCCGGCCGGTACTTCGGGTCGCCCAGGTCGTGGTGCAGGACCTCCATGATGTTCAGGCAGATGTCCAATCCCACCAGGTCGGCCAGGGCCAGCGGGCCCATCGGGTGCGCCGCCCCGAGCCGCATGCAGGCGTCGATCGCCTCGGCGCCTGCCACGCCGCCCTCCAGGGCCACGATCGCCTCGTTGATCATGGGGAACAGGATCCGGTTCAGCACGAAGCCCGGCGAATCGGCCACGGCCACCGGCTCCTTGCCGATCGCGCGCGCCAGCTCCATGACCGCCGCGCGAACCGCCTCCGCGGTCGCCAGGCCCGAGATCACCTCAACGAGCTTCATGACCGGCGCCGGGTTGATGAAGTGCATGCCGATCACCCGCTCCGGCTTGCGCGTGAAGGAGGCGATCAGCGTGATCGAGATCGTCGAGGTGTTCGTGGCCAGGATACACGACTCGCCGACGGTCGCGTCGAGCCGCTGGAACACGGAGCGCTTGAGTTCCACGCTCTCGGGGACCGCCTCGACCGCGAGGTTGCAGGGCGCCAGCGCGGCGAAGTCCGTGGTGAAGGCGATGGACTGGAGCGCGCGCGCCTTGTCCTCCTCCTTGAGCACCGCCTTCTTGACGAGCCGGTCCAGGTTCTTCTCGATCGTCTGGCGCGCGCGGTCGAGGAACTTCTGCTCGACGTCCACGAGTGCCACCTGGTATCTGCTCGACGCGAACACCTGCGCGATGCCGTTGCCCATGGCGCCGCCGCCGACCACGCCGATTTTCTTGATGCTCTCGATGCTCATGTCAAACCCCTTTCACGGGGCTTTTTCGTTATTCGTTATCACTTGATCCGGCCCGGGCGCAGCGGGTGGCGCAGGGCGTCTCGACCTGCGCATCCACGGCGACTGCGCTCGTCCGGAGGCCGAGCGCCACCTGGCCTGGCCATGTCCTCTCATTGATCGCTGAAACCTGAAACCCTTTTCCGAACCCTACCGCTCCACGCACATGGCAATGCCCATTCCGCCGCCGATGCAGAGTGTGGCGAGCCCCTTCTTTGCGTTGCGGCGGCGCATTTCGCACAGCAGCGTCACGAGAATGCGCGCGCCGCTGGCGCCGATCGGGTGGCCGAGCGCAATGGCCCCGCCGTTGACGTTCACCCGCTCCAGGTCCCATTCCAGGCTCCGGGTCAGCGCCAGGGCTTGGGCCGCAAAGGCTTCGTTCGCCTCGATCAGGTCAACGTCGGACAGCTTCCAGCCGGCGACCGTCAGCGCTTTCTTGACGGCCTCGACTGGCCCGATCCCCATGAGGGCCGGGTCGGTTCCGACAACCCCGCCGGACACGATCCTCGCGAGCGGAGTCAGCTTGTGCTCGCGAACTGCTTCCTCGCCGGCGATCATCAGGCAGGCGGCGCCGTCGTTGATTCCCGAGGAGTTGCCGGCCGTTACCGTGCCGTCCTTCTTGAAGGCTGGCTTGAGTTTGGCGAGGACCTCCGCTGTGGTCCCGAATCGAGGGAATTCGTCTGTCTTGAAGTCCACCGGCGGGCCTTTGCGCTGCGGAACGCCGACCGACACGATCTCCTCGGCGAACCGGCCCGCCTTGATGGCGGATTCCGCGCGGGCCTGCGACCCGGCCGCGAACTCGTCTTGGTCCTGCCGGCTGATGCCGAAGCGCTCGGCGAGATTCTCTGCCGCAACGCCCATGTGATAGTCGTTGAAGACATCCCACAGCCCGTCGCGCACCGCGGAATCGAGAACTTCCCCGTGCCCCATGCGGATCCCGGCCCTGGCCTTGGGCAGCATGTATGGCGCGAGCGACATGTTTTCGGTTCCACCGGCGATGAGGATCTCGGCGTCGCCGCCGCGCGCGGCCTGGGCCGCGAGGCCGACGCTACGAAGCCCGGACCCGCAGACCATGTTGACGCTCATAGCCGGCCGCTCTTTCGGAATTCCGGCCGCCATGGCGGCTTGGCGGGCGACGTTCTGGCCCAATCCGGCTGAGAGCACATTGCCCAGGATCACCTCGTCCACTGCCGCAGCCTCGATTCCAGCACGGCGGATGAGATCGCGGATCAGCGGCTCAGCCAGTTTCGCGGGATGGATTTCAGCCAGAGCGCCCAGCAGATTTCCGACGGCGGTTCGCGCCGCCCCAACGATATAGACGTCATTCATGATGCTGTCTCCTCATACCGGCGGTTTGGGCGGAGGCTGTGGCGCCCACGCGGGTTTTCGTTTCTGCACGAACGCCGAAAGACCCTCGGCCGCCTCCGGGTGCGCGAAGAGGTCTCCGAATCGGGCCGCCTCCCGTTCGATGACCGAATCCCAGGCGGTTTCCGCACACTGATCGAGCAACGCCTTGGCGTTCCTGACTCCATTGGGGCTTGTCTTGGCGAGTTCGGCGGCCGTGGCCAGCGCGGCGTCCAGGAGCGCATCGGGATCGACGACCCGATTGACGATACCGAGCCGGAACGCCTCTTCCGCGTCAATGATCCGGGCGGTCAGCACGAGTTCGCGGGCCCGGGCGTTTCCGACGCGTTGGAGCAGGCGCTTCGTGCCGCCGAAGCCTGGGATGAGGCCAAGCGTGACCTCTGGCAGTCCAAACTTGGCGGTCTTGGCGGCATAGATGAAATCGGCGCTCAGGGCCGTTTCCAGGCCGCCGCCCAAAGCAAAGCCGTTGACGGCAGCGATGACCGGAAGTGGGAAGCTTTCGATCAGCCGGAGCATGCGGTTCCCGGCGCGGCTGAACTCGCGCGCGGCCTGGGCGTCCATCTCGCGCATTTCCTTGATGTTCGCTCCGGCGATGAACGCCCGCCCTGCGCCGGTCAGGACAAGTGCGCGGACGCCGGGCTCGCCCGCAAGACGGCCGGGGAGGTCCGAAATCACGCGGGTGACTTCTTCGATGCCGGGCCGGGACAGGGCATTGAGCTCCTCGGGCTTGTTGAAGGTGAGAATGCCGGCGTTTCCGCGAACTTCATATTGTGTGTATGCCACAGACGCTCCTTCCAGATCGAGCGAGCTTCGGCCACAGCCGAAGCTTTGTCGTTAGTTTTGTCGGTAGCCTTGTCGACAAAGCTCGCGACAAAGCTGACTGCAACAACGCAACGCCCTACTTCAACAATCCGCCGGCGATGACCATGCGCATGACCTCGCTGGTGCCTTCGTAGATGCGGGTGATGCGGGCGTCGCGGTAATGCCGCTCCGGGGCGTACTCGGTGGTGAAGCCGTAGCCGCCGTGAATCTGAATGGCGTGGTCCGCAGCGCGGCTGGCCGCCTCACTGGCGAGCAGCTTGGCCATGGCGGCCTCGACCCCGAAGCGCGCGCCGTGGTCCTTGAGCCACGCGGCGCGCAGGTAGAGCAGCCGGGCCGCGTCCAGTTCCGTGGCCGTGTCGGCGATCATCCACTGGATCGCCTGGAACGTGGCGATCGGTTTGCCGAACTGCTGGCGCTCCTTGGCGTAGGCCATCGCCACTTCCAGGGCCGCGCGGCCGATGCCTACCGCTTGAGCGGCGATGCCGATCCGCCCGCCGTCCAGCGCGCCCAGGCCGATCCTGAAGCCATGCCCCTCGTCGCCGAGCCGCTGCGCGGCCGGCACACGGCAATCCGAGAAAATCAGCTCCGTAGTGCTCGACGCCCGGATGCCGAGTTTGTGCTCGGGCCGGCCGACCGAGAAGCCCGGCGCGCACTTCTCGACGATGAACATCGTCAGGCCCTTGCTGCCCGCCGCTTTGTCCGTAGAGGCGAGCACGAGGACGACGTCGGCCACGCTGCCGTTGGTGATGAAGACCTTGGCGCCGTTGAGAACATAGCAGTCGCCGTCCTTGGCGGCGGCCAGGCTGGCCGCGCCCAGGTCGGTGCCGGCACCCGGTTCGGTCATGGCCAGCGCGCCGAGCTTCTTGCCGCTTGCCAGCGGCCGGAGGAATCGCTCCTTTTGTTCGTCCGTGCCGTACTTGGACAGCGGATCGCAGGCCAGGGAGGTGTGCGCGCTCAGCGTCACGCCCATCGAGGCGCAGCTGCGGCTGATTTCCTCGACGGCGAGCGTGTAGGCCACGGTGTTCAACCCGCCTCCGCCCCACTGCTCGGGCACGGGGATGCCCATGAGGCCGAGCCCGGCGAGCTCGGCCACGAGTTCGGATGGGAACTCTCCCTTCTTGTCCAGGTCCGCGGCCACGGGCTTCAGACGCTTCTCGGAAAACTCGCGGGAGCAGTCTTGGGTCATTCGTTCTTCGTCGGTCAGATTGAAATCCACAATAACCTCCTTGTAGGTTGGCGCGGGTTGAACTCCGGCTCAATTCGCCCGGTGAACCTAGCAGAGCCGCGCGGCCGGCCGCAATATCTTTCTGGGCGTGTGTGTAGCAGGCCGATTCATTTCCTTGGCATCCATCTTGGTTTGCGGAATGTCATCAGATACGGAGACGCGAAAACCATCGGACGGATTCTATTTCATCGCTTGTTGCTTGTGCAACAACGCAATTCGGGAGCACATCCGACAACAGGAGGCAGACGATCAACGGCAGGAACAGCAGTTGAGTTTGCCGATGAAGTGAGAACGGGATCGGCGCCGGCAAGGCCGGCATAAGGATGAACATGCCGCTTCGAGCAGCCCAAGCGAAGCGTCAGACAAGCCCCCGGCTAAGCCGTGGGCACATGACTTCGGGCCGGCATCTCATCCACGCCGGGCGGCAGCAGGCGCCAGGCGCTTTTCGGGCCGCGAGCGCTATTGTTGTTGTGAAGAGGGGGTTAGGTCCTTCAGCCATTCCTGGCTCGTCTTGTCGAGAGCGTCTCCGGTCTCGCCGCCAAGCTCCTCGATGGCGCCGCCGAGCAGGGCGCGAATCCGGTCGCTGAAGACTCCGAACACGGCGATGGCTGCGATGGCGATGATCGCCACAATAATGATGTACTCCACCATGCCCTGTCCGCTCTTGCGTTTGCCGTTCCTGCTCATACCTGAATCTTGCGCCGCCCGGACGACCCCACGGCCGAATGAACGCGTCGT
>JASEHE010000117.1 GCA_030018915.1 Verrucomicrobiota bacterium | reverse complement strand
GCTACGACGCGTTCATTCGGCCGTGGGGTCGTCCGGGCGGCGCAAGATTCAGGTAAAACATAGACGCGGGAACGGCGCGCGCAATGATATCGAACGATTTGAACATCTTCCTGGTCCTGTTCAGCGCGATGATTGTGAACAACATCCTGCTGATTCGGTTCATTGGGATATGTTCGTTTTTTGGAATCAGCAACAGCATCAAGACCTCCATTGGAATGAGCATGGCGGTTATTTTCGTCATGATCATGGCCACCGCCGTCTCCTGGCCCGTATACCACTTCATACTCGTTCGCTTCGACCTTGTCTACTTGCGCACGGCTGCCTTCATTCTGACCATCGCCACATTTGTTCAATTGGTGGAGATGTTCATCCGCAGGATGTTTCCCCCCATGTACCGAGCCATGGGGATTTATCTTCCACTCATTGTCGTCAACTGCGCCGTGTTGGCCGCCGCATTTCTCTGCATTGACTACAAACTCGATTTCGCGCGGAGCATTGTCTATACGATCGGAGTCGGCTTCGGCTACTGTGTTGCCATTGTCATGTTTGCCGCGATTCGCGAGGTGGTGGATCATGCCCCGGTCCCGACGCTGTTCAAGGGACATCCCATCGCCTTTATCACGGCAAGCCTGATGTCGTTGGCGTTCATGGGATTCAAAGGGTTGTTCGGGTTATGAGCATATCCGTCGAGGGCATCTTCATTCCGTTTTTGGTCCTGGGGCTTATGGGCGCCGCGTTTGCCGCGCTCCTTTTTGTGTCCTACCGATTCCTCGCGGTGAAGGGAGACCCCAGGCTTGAACTGTTCATGTCAATCCTGCCCGGATCGAACTGCGGAGCCTGCGGACACGCGGGCTGCCTGGCATATGCCGAGACCTTGGGCAAGGAAGGCGTCGAACCCACTGGCTGCCTCGTGGGCGGGGCTGCCGTCGCCGCCAAATTGGCCCGGGCCATGGGCGTCTCCGTGGAGACCAGAGAGGATCTCGTCGCCTTTGTTGCCTGCAGAGCCGGCAGAAAGATCGCGAAAAAGAAATACGCCTATGTCGGCGTGGACAATTGCCAGGCCGCGAATCTTCTGTTTGGAGGCGATAAATACTGCGCATACGGTTGCCTCGGCCTGGGAAGTTGCGTCCGGGTTTGCCCCTTTGACGCCATCAGGATCACCGAAGAAAGGCTGGCCGCAGTGGACAGCGCCAAATGCCGTTCCTGCCGGAAGTGCGTCAAGGCATGTCCCCGAAAGTTGATCGGCATGGCGCCGAGAAATCAAGCCGTTCTGGTTGCCTGCGGGAATCTGGACAATGGCAAGCGGGCCAAGGAAGTCTGCTCCATCGCGTGTATCGCCTGCCGGATATGCGAAAAGAACTGCCCTACGCGGGCCGTTGCCGTGGTCAACAATCTTGCTGTGATTGACTATGCCAAATGCGCGCGATGCGCGGTCTGCGTTGAGAAATGTCCGCAAAAGTCAATCCTTTTCCTGCCGGCTTCCGTCTAATATCGCGCATGGCGTCAGAATGGTCTATGAATACGACCCCTTCGCCGAACCTCCGAACAATCCGAGCCTTGTCCTGCCCCCCCCCCCTGGATGGCGGTTCACGCCGCCATGGAGTAGACTTCCTCCGGCGTCCGGCACTCGCGCGCCGAGTGTGGCCGCTCGGAATTGTAGAATCGAAAATACCGCTCCAATCCCTGTCGCGCCGCAATCCCGTCGTCATAATCCCGCAGATAGATGTCCTCGCGCTTCACGCCGCGCCACAGCCGCTCGATGAAGATGTTGTCCGTCACACGGCCCCGGCCTTGGAAAGCGGCGACGACGGCACATGGGACCGGAGGCGCTTCGCGGAAGCCCACATCCTCTTCCCCGAGCGGAGCGGTGATTACGACTACATCGCGGCGCTCATGATGCCGGAGGGGCCCAATGCGGGCCGCGATGCCGAAGCGGCGAGGAGATGACATGGCCAAGCAGGTAGCGACCACCCAACGTGCCTACACGCTACGGCTACAGGGCGCGGCACCACTGGATCAGTCTTGGCGGGATGCGCTCTGGCTGACCCACGAGGCGGTCAACAAGGGGGCCAAAGCGTTCGGCGACTGGCTGCTTACCCTGCGCGGCGGGTTGGACCACAACCTCGCGGACGTAAAGACACTTCAGGGCAGAGGCAAGCTTGACCGCGACCCGACCGACGACGAGCGCAAGGCGCGGCGCATCCTGCTGGCCCTCTCGTGGCTGTCGGTCGAATCCGAGAGAGGGGCGCCAACCAAGCACTTCGTGCCTCGCGATATGTGCAAGCAATCCGTTGCGCGCAGCAACTGGAAGACGGTCGAGGCGCTCAAGGAGATTCTGAAGAAGCGCGGCCTTGGCAAGAGCGAGATTGATGCATGGGTTCAAGATTGCTCAGCATCTCTGACAGCCGCCATCAGGGACGACACGGTCTGGGTCAACCGCAGCAAGGCGTTTGACGTGGCATGCAATGGCCAGGATGTGACCAAGGCGAGGGAAGACTCTCGAGCGCTGTTATGGTTCCTCCTTGGCGACGACTACCTCAAGTTGCCCAGGAAAGCGAAGAAACCGGAAGAGAAGGCGGCGGACACAGAGGGAGAAGCGTCCGATGAGGACATCAGCCAGGAGAAGCGAAGTGCTGTCATCCAGTCCGGCAAGGGCGCGGGGCAAAGGACGCGCCACCCGTTCTCGCACATCTTTGGCGGGAAGAAGGACTCAAGGGGCTTCGGGAAGCCTCCCCGCCAACTTGCCCTGCGTGAGCATTGGAAGACGCACCTGAAACCTCCCGTGGAAGCATCGGGAATCCCGATGCGTGACGCCAAGGCGGGGAAAAAGGATGGCGTTTCTCCCACGGAACTGCACCGCGAGATGTTTTCCAAGGCGGCCTCTCGCCTTGCGCAGATTCACACGAAGCAGAAACAGCAGGAGGTCGAGCGCCAGAACCGCAAGGCTGCCGATGAGGCGCTCAAAGCACTTGAGGCTGACGCGCAGTGCAAGCTGGCCTTGGACCTCTTGGACGCCCTGTGCGTTGAGCGCGGCACCGCGTCGGGGGCCCGGGAGGAGTGCCGTATCCGGCCTCGCCAGATTGACGGATGGGATCGTGTCGTAAAGGCATGGGAGCCCACTGCCGGCACCAGTGATCCTACAGCTGCCGAAGAGCAACGCATTGAGGCGGCAAAACGGCTTCAGGATGAAGATTCGGATGAGAAGTTCGGCGACATCAATCTTTTCATGGCTTTGGCCGAAGAGAAATGCAAAGCCGTGTGGTGGCATGCGAACGCGCCAAAGCCGGAAATCCTTAAGACCTACGTGAAGGGCAAAAAGGCCCGGGCGGATGCCGTGCGACTCAAGGTCGCTGCCTTCCGGCATCCCGACCCTCACTTCAACCCCGTGTTTTGCCAGTTTGGCGTGTCGCGCCCCCGCATCGAGTTCAGGAGACTACGAGACTTTACGGCCAAGCCGGAGGGAAGGGACGTCCGAGCCGTCGGCCTACTTCTCTGGGACGACAGGAAGGCTGACTTGCACGTTCTGCACGCCGTGAGTAAACGATTGGACCGTGAGGTCGGCGCAGCCTGTGATTCGGCCCTTAAGGGTGCCGCCGACCTTGTGGATGTGGCGCGGCGCAGCCGCTTGTCTATCGCCACAGTGGCGCAACTACCGGGCAAGGAGGGCGTTCGCGTAGCACACGTGTTCGACCGGAAAAAGGTGAAGGCTCGCAAGATCGACGAGGAAGGTGCCGGGACTGAAGGCGTGAGCGAGCCGGCAAGGGAGAAGGAACCTGAATGGAATGGCACGCTCTTGGGTGAGCGCAGGGCACTGGAGGCCATTGGCCGCCTTCTTGGGGATGGGAAGCAAACCGAGGCCGAGAAGTGCCGGAGGCGACTCCACTGGCGGCTTATTGTCTCGCTGGAGATGCGGCCTCAGGGGCCGTGGCTCACGTATGGTGAAGACAAAAATCTCTTGGAAGTGCGGCACGACAGACAACAGAAAGAAAACGTTGTTGTCACCACGCCAAGGGATTCCCGCGATGAGTGGCGCGGCCTGGCTTTCCCTTTCTGGCATCCATGCAATGAGAAGGGCCGTAAGGGCATGGCCAAACACCTGCTCTCGCGCTTGGTGCCCGGCCTGCGCGTACTCTCCGTTGACCTTGGCCATCGCTATGCCGCCGCGTGTGCGGTTTGGGAGACGTTGAACGCTAAACAAGCCAAGGAAGATTGCAAGGTCGCGGGACATGAGCCGCCGAAAGACGACGACCTCTATCTGCATCTCAAGAACGGAAACCGAACGGGCGTATATCGGCGTATCGGCGCGGACTCTATCGAGGCCGTTGATAGAGGGACGGGGGAAGTCAAAACCGTTTCGCATCCTGCCCCTTGGGCGCGGCTAGACCGCCAGTTCCTCATCAAGCTCCAAGGGGAGGACGAGGAAGCCCGCAAAGCAAGCCCAGCGGAAGTTGTAGCTGCCCAAGAATTGGAGAAAGAGGTAGGACGCGAGCCGCTGGATCAGCGTTCTTTGCGGGTGGACGACCTGATGTCTGAAACGGTTCGCGCCGCGCGTCTTGCTCTTCAGCGCCACGGCCGATGCGCTCGCATCGCCTTCAACCTGACGGCAAGCAAGAAGCTCTTGCCTGGCAGCCGAGAAGAAGCCCTGACAGATGAGGGGCGCGTCGAACTCCTGGCCGATACGCTGGCCGACTGGTACGCCCTCTTCACAGGCAAAGGATGGACCGACGAATGGGCCAAGCCGCAGTGGGAGACTCACGTTACGCCTTTGCTGCAAGGCACGGCCTTGCCGCAAATCCCCGAAGATGCCGAGGCCACGCCCAAGACCCGCAAGAAATATCGGGCTGACCTGGCAGAGAACCTCAAGCCAGTCGCCGAGAGCCTCGCCAAGAACGACTCCCTGTGCCGCAAACTCCACTGCCTGTGGGCCACGCACTGGCGCGAGAATGACGTTACACTGCGGAAGCGTCTACGCCGACTCCGGGATTGGATTCTGCCGCGAGGCAAGAAGGCCGAGGCCGACTGCGCCATCCGCCACGTTGGAGGCCTCTCGCTCACGCGTATCGCCACCGTCAAGTCGCTCTACCAGGTCCAGAAGGCCTTTCACATGCGGGCTGAGCCGGAAGACCTGCGAAAGAACATCCCGTCCAAGGGCGACGACGCCCTTGTTGATTTCGGCCGAAGCATCCTCGACGTGATGGAGCACATGCGCGAACAGCGCGTCAAGCAACTGGCGAGCCGAATCGCCGAGGCGGCGCTCGGCATCGGGCGTATGAAGCGGTTCGAGGGAGGCAAAGACCCCGCGCGCCCGCGCGCCCGCGTGGACCAGCCCTGCCATGCCGTCGTCATCGAGAACCTCACGCACTACCGACCGGAGGAGACACGTACGCGGCGGGAGAACCGCCAGTTGATGTCCTGGTCGTCGAGCGAGGTCAAGGAGTGCCTGGCCGAGGCGTGCCAACTGAGCGGCTTGCATCTACGCGAAGTCCAGGCGGGCTATACGTCACGGCAGGACTCGCGCACGGGCGCGCCGGGCGTCCGCTGTCAGGATGTGCCCGTCAAGGAGTTCATGCGGTCGCCCTTCTGGCGGAAGCAGGTCGCGCAGGCCGAGAAGAAACAGGCCGAAGGCAGAGGCGATGCGCGCGAACGGTTCCTCTGTGGCCTGAACGCAAAGTGGAAAGACGAGCCCGCAGCCGACTGGGAGAAGGCCGGGGCTGTCCGCGTTCCGGTCAAGGGCGGCGAGATATTCGTCTCGGCCGACGCGAAATCTCCTGCGGCAAAGGGCCTCCAAGCCGACCTCAACGCCGCCGCCAACATCGGTCTGAAGGCACTCGCCGACCCTGACTGGCCCGGCAGGTGGTGGTATGTCCCCTGTGATCCGACGGCCTTCAAGCCTGCTGCGTATTCCGGTCAAAGCGGACACCGATTCCGGGATCAGACCGGACAGTTGTC
>JASEHE010000116.1 GCA_030018915.1 Verrucomicrobiota bacterium | reverse complement strand
CTCACCTGCGTCAACCCCCGTTCCCGGGTCAGGGTGTTGGGGTCCCCGCCATTCTCGAACAGGACGCCGAAGATTTCCTTGGCGGTCGGCATGTTGACCACTCCGGCGTCGACCATGGCGATCAGGTCGGCCAGCGCCCTGGGCGTAATCGCCGCTGCGGCGATATCCATCTCCTGCTTCGAGAGCCGCCGCAGCATGTCGGTCATCATCCAGTTCGACACTGCCTTGGGATTCGGCGACAGTCGGGCCGCTGCCTCGAAGAAGTCGGCCACGGCCTTGTCGGCCGCCAGCACGCCGCTGTCGTAATCGGGCAGGCCGTATTCTTTCGACAGCCGGGCCCGCCGCGCGCGCGGCAATTCCGGAAGGCGCGCGCGCAAGGCTTCGATCCGCTTCCGCGATAGGGCCACGGGCATCAGGTCGGGTTCCGGGAAATAGCGGTAGTCGTGGGCATCCTCCTTGCCGCGCATTCCTGCGGTCACGCCAGCGTCCGGGTCCCACCGCCGGGTCTCCTGGGCGATGACGCCGCCGGCCAGCAGCGCTTCCTCCTGCCGTGCGATTTCGTGCTTCAGCGCGTTGACCACACCCTTGAACGTGTTGATGTTCTTGATCTCGATCTTCGTGCCGAGCGCCGCCCGGCCCGCCGGTCGCGCGCTCACGTTCACGTCGCAACGCAGGTTGCCCTGCTCCAGGTTGCACTCGCTCGCCCCCACGTACCGCACCATCTGTCGCAGAGTCAGCAGAAACGCCAACGCTTCCTCGGGCGACGCCAGGTCCGGCTGGGTCACGATCTCCATCAGCGGCACGCCGGCGCGGTTGAAATCCACTCCGCTCGAATCGTGGAAGTGCATGTTCTTGCCGACGTCCTCCTCGAGGTGGATGCGGGTGAGCCCGATCGCCTTCGGCCGGCCGCCCACCTCGATCTCCACGCTCCCGCCGACACATAGTGGCTGGTCGTACTGGGAAATCTGGTAGTTCTTCGGCATGTCCGGGTAGAAGTAGCTTTTGCGGTCGAACCGGCTGGTTTCGCCGATCCGCGCGCCGACCATCAGGCCGGTGAGCACGGTCAGGCAGACCGCCTCCTCGTTCAGGACGGGCATGACGCCGGGATAGCCGAGACACACGGGGCACACGCGCGTGTTCGGCGCCGCCCCGAACTCCGCGCTGCAGCCGCAGAACAGCTTCGAACGGGTCTTGAGCTGCACGTGCACTTCCAGTCCGATGACCGCCTCAAAGTTCATGCCGCGCCGTCTCCCGCAAGCGCCTGTTCCAGCGCGTGGCCCACGCGCAAAATGTTCGCTTCCCCGAAAACCGGCCCCAAAATCTGCAGCCCAACCGGCAGCCCGTCCGGCGTCTGCCCGCATGGCGCCGACAGCCCGCAAATCCCGGCCAGGTTGGCCGGGGCCGTGAAGATATCCGCCAGGTACATCTGGAGCGGGTCGGACGTTTTTTCGCCGATTCGGAACGCTGCGGTGGGCGTCGTCGGAGTCAGCAGCGCGTGGCAGGTCGCGAAGGCGTTCTCGAAATCACGCGCGATCAACGTGCGGACCTTCTGGGCCGAGAGATAGTAGGCGTCGTGGTAGCCGCCGCTGAGCACGTAGGTGCCCAGTATGACGCGGCGCTTGACCTCCGGCCCGAATCCGGCCGCCCGCGTTTTCCCATACATCTCGATCGGATTGGCGGCCTCCGGCGCTCGCAGCCCGTAGCGTACGCCGTCGAACCGCGCCAGGTTCGCGGACGCCTCGGCCGTGGCGATGATGTAGTAGGTCGGGATCGCGTACTCGGTGTGCGGCAGACTCACTTCGACAATCTCCGCGCCCAGCGCTCGGCATTGGTCCACGGCCCTTCGAACGGTTGCCTCCACATCGGGGCTGATGCCCGCCACAAAGCACTCCCGAGGCAGCCCCAGCCGCAACCCCCTCAGGTCGTTCGTCAGCCCGGTCGTGTAGTCCGGCACGGCGAGGTCCACGGAGGTGGAGTCCCGCTCGTCGCGGCCGGCGATCACGCTCAGGAGCAGCGCGGCGTCCCGCACTGTCTTGGTGATCGGGCCGATCTGGTCCAGCGACGAGGCGAACGCCACCAGCCCGTAGCGCGAGACCCGGCCGTAGGTCGGCTTGAGCCCCACACAGCCGCACAGCGCGGCCGGCTGCCGGATCGAGCCGCCCGTGTCCGAACCCAGGGCAGCCAGCGCTTCGTCGGCCGCTACCGCCGCCGCCGAGCCGCCGCTCGAGCCGCCCGGCACGCGGCTTGGGTCGCGTGGATTGCGCGTGAGTTGAAAGGCCGAGTTCTCGGTCGAACTGCCCATCGCAAACTCGTCCATGTTCGTCCGGCCCAGGAACACGGCTCCCTCGGCCCGTAGCTTTGCGATCACTGTGGCGTCGTAGGGCGCCGTGTAGCCCTGAAGAATCCGGGACCCGCATGTGCATGGTTGCCCGCGGACGTTCAAGATGTCCTTGATCGCCAGTGGAATTCCGCTGAGCCGGCGCGCCTGCCCTGCTGCCCGCGCCCGGTCAGCCTCCTTTGCCTGGGTCAGGGCCGACTCCTCGTCCAGCGACAGGTAGGCGCCGATCTCAGGATCGCGCCGCCGAATGACAGCGATCAGTTCCTTGACCAGTTCCTCGGAACCGCAGCGGCCCGCCCGCAGTTCTTCCAGCGCCCCGCATATCGTCAGCGTCCCAATGTTCATCCGACCCTCGGAAGGGTTTCCGTCTTCGCCGGGCTGCGGCGAGGCGCGCCCGCCTTCGCCCAAGCGCTACGGCGGGCAGGCAAGCGGGCGCCTGTGGCGGGCTGGTTTCCAATTTCCAGCCAACCACCTACTCAACGATCTTCGGAACCGCGAACTGCCCGTAGGCATGCGCCGGCGCGTTCGCCAGCGTCGTCTCCGAGTCCAGGCCCGGCCGCACTTCGTCCGCGCGAAAGACATTCGGCGTTACCCGCGCATGCGAGGTGGGCGGAACGCCCGAGAGGTCCAGCTCGCGGATTTTGCGCACGAACTCGACGATCTGCTCGAGCTGCCCCTGCAGCGTCGCCAGTTCGTCCGCGTTCAGTTGCAGGCGTGCGAGACGCGCGACATAGGCTACGTCAATCCCGCATGCGGGATTGATTTTCTCCGCGGAATTCCGAGGTCCGGTCATTATCGCGCGCTCCTTTCGCCGCCTACCAGGCCAGCAGCCGGTACAGCAGCATTGCCAGCGCCACGAGCACGAAAACCGCCATCACGATCGCCTTGTTCCGCCGGATGTTCCTTTCCCGGGCCAGCGGTCGTTCCGGCTGGAAACTCTTCGCCAAATACTCGGCAAAGCGCTTGTCCCGCGTGTCCACGCCGGGCGATGCCTTCTCAGCCGGCTCGCCGCGCGGCGCGAACGGCTTCGACCGGTCGTCAGCGCCGGGCGCCTCGTCCTGCAGCACGCGCGCGGACAGTGGACGCGGCGCCGCCGACGCCGGCCGGCGCGACAGTGTCCGGATGCCGCTGTCCAACAAGGACAGTTCTTTCCGGACTTCCTTCAGCCGCCGGCGCACCGCAGATGGCTTCTTGAACATTGGCGCCCATGTTATCCACGCGCCAGCCCGAGTTCAAGCGGATGTTTTTTCCCGAAGAGAGGGTTCCCGCCTTCGCTGGGCGGAAACCGCTCGTCAGTGACACCGTCTCCGCAAGGTGGCGCATGGCGTCCCCGACCTGCGCATCTTCAGCCTCCGCGCTCGTCCGGGACGTGAGTCCCGCGTTGCGGGACAACGTCCCGCTCACGCGGAGGCCGAGCGCCGCCTCCCTGAAACGGTGTTGCTCGCTTGATCTATCCGGCTCGCCTCGGACCGGTGACGGCGTTGAACCGTGAACTTTGAGCCATGCCGAAAGCGGTTCCGCCTACTTCACAAGCGCGCGGCGATACGCGTCAATCCGGTCCTGCGCCTTGTCGAGGGCTACGGCCGCCACGAGCGTCACCGGAATGGCGAAGTAGACGAGGCGATTGAGCGGAATGTTCAGGAAGAATTCGCCGGCCGACATGACGAGCAGGTGCGCGATGTAGACCGGATAGGACGGATCCCCCAGCCACCGGTCCCACTTCAGACGCATGGTGGCTTGAAACGTAAACGGGATCGCGGCCACGGCGCTCAGGTTGCAGAGCCAAAAAGCCGACTGGCCCATGCCCCGGAAGAGCGGAAAACCGAGTAACTCCGCCGTCAGAATGGCCAGCGCGGCCCATCCGATCCACGGCCTAGCGAGCCAGCCCGGCCGGCGCTCGCGGAGCCCGGCATAGATCCCGCGCGACGCCACCCCCAGCAGGAGCACTCCGAGTTCGAAGGGGAAGAAGCGGTGGGTCCAAGGATCCTGGTTCAGCCCGAACTGCCATGCTACGACGCGGGCCGCGAACGAGAGCGCCAGAACCGCGATCATCAGCTTCGGACGCGGCAGTAGCCAGGGCGCCAGAAGGTAGAACACGATTTGGAGGCCCAGCATCCACGCTGGCGAAATGAACATGTAACAGTGAAGCTCCGGATGAGCGCCCTGGTGGAAGTTGGCGCAGAACTCCAGCAAGAATCGCAAACTGCCCATGATCCGCCTCCGGCATACCGCGCGCCTTCCTCGAACATCTGCCGGATACACGACGACTCGGTCATGGCCGTCCTGATCTTCGCCGCTACGGTCATGGCGCCGCGACCCGGATCGTGACCTTCTGTTCGTGTCCGCACTTCGGGCAGGTCCAGTCGAAGCGGTAGGGCCTCACGGCAGTTGGCGTCTCGGCCGTCATGTCGAAACTTTTGAAATCGCACTCCGAGCATTTGACTTTATAGACGGTCTTCTGCGCATCCGCCTTGACGATCCCCGCGCCGGTGGCCTGCAGTTTGACCGTCCCCACCGCGATGTCCTCCGTGGTCCCCCTTGGAATGCCGCGGCATCCGCTTGCCGGCGCCAAAGCACCGATCGCCGCCAGAACCGCCGCCGCTCCAACAACCTTCATCCTGCTCATCGCCACGGCCTCCTTATCTTCGGTATGGTTCAACCGTGAACCATGTCCCTTTTTTCTTCGTCCCACCACCGGCGCCGTTTCCGGGCCGCCGGCTCGCCGCCAAACAACGCTACTCTATCACGGCCGGTCGGCCGGGCGAACCTTTTTCACCGCATCGCCGGCAGATTCGGACCTCGAGCTTCAGCGCCTTTGGGATCAAACTAAGTTTGGGCAGTCGCGCGGAAACAAAGCGACGCCGAGCGGCCGCTCAGGCGTTGGACCGCCGGCGGAATGCGTCCTTGCCGGACAGCTCGAGGATGTTCCCCGTCACCGCGATCGGGCCGCCCAGAGCGTCAATCTGCCGGATCAGCGGATTCAGGTCCTGCGCCGCCCGGTCCGCGCACAGCCTTACCAGCCCCACCGGCGTATTGCGCCCGAAGATCACCAGGATCAGGTAGTGCGGGCCGATGCTCCGCATGTAGATGCTCGCGCGGTCGCCCTGGTGATAGATCGAATGAAAAGCTGGCTCCTTGATCAGCGACGCAAGCTCCCGCGTCGCGCAAAACGACCCGGCGGCCAGGGCGGCAATCGTGTAAATTGTGTCGTCCGCAGGCTCGGTCGCGGTCGCATAGGCGATCAGGTTGCCCCCGTTGTCGCTCAGGAACACCGCCCCCGCCTCCGAGAGAACCATGAAATCCGACAGCACCACGCCGATCGCCTTGCTCTGCTCCTCGTTCACCGCCTGGATCGTCATGACTGGGTTGCCTTCACCGCCAGGTCCTTCGCATTCAGGACCGCAGCGGCCATGTTGTGTTCCTGAATGAACTTGGCCATCACCATCCGGCAGATGATGTTGAGACACTCGTAGATGCCCACCCCGTCCCGCGCCACCGTCTCGAAGCACAGCGCCTTGGCCTCCCGTTGGTTGAGCATGAAATTCATGAACTCGACCGGCGCCACGTTCGGCAGGTCGCGCTTGTTGAACTGCAAAACGTACGGAATGTCGTCCAGCGCTCGATTCTGCAGCTTCAGGTTCTCCTGAAGGTTCTCGAAACGTAACTACTCAGGTGCCCGCCCGCAGCGGGCGCGCACCTGAAGGAATTGGCCCCA
>JASEHE010000115.1 GCA_030018915.1 Verrucomicrobiota bacterium | reverse complement strand
CTCTACGTGCGCCCCTCTCCGCACGCTATCCCGCCAGCTTTAGGAACTACTGTCCACTAAGAATTACAGCGCTTCAGATCGCGGTTGCCTCCGCGGCGCGGTCCCGCTACAGTGGTCGCTTTTGGAAATTGGAAACCGGACGTTCAGAATGAAGTAGAAAGAGGCTTCCATGATCATCGGTGTTCCGCGCGAGATCAAAGCCAACGAGCATCGCGTCGCCATGCTGCCCGTGGGCGCTCAACTCCTCCGTGAAGACGGCCACACGGTCCTCGTCCAGAAAGGCGCCGGGCTTGGCGCCGGGTTTGCCGACCGGGACTATGTCGCGGCCGGCGCGCAAATCGCGCCGACGGCCGCCGGAATCTACCGGCGCGCCGAGATGATCGTCAAGGTGAAGGAGCCGCTGCCCGCTGAGATCCGGAAGCTGCGCCGCAGCCAGATTCTGTTCTGCTACTTCCATTTCGCAGCCTCGCGCGAACTGACGGCCGCGTGCCTGAAATCGGGCGTCGCCTCCGTAGCTTACGAAACGCTGTTCGACGCGCAGGGCCGGCTCCCGTTGCTCACGCCGATGAGCGAGGTGGCCGGAAAGATGTCTATCCAGGCGGGCGCACGCTGCCTGGAAAAGCAGATGGACGGGCTGGGCATCCTGCTTGGGGGCGTGGCGGGCGTGCCGCCGGCCAACGTGCTCGTGCTCGGCGCCGGCGTGGTCGGCGCCGGCGCAGCCCGCGTGGCCGCCGGCATGGGCGCCAACGTGCTTGCGCTCGACACGAATCTCGATCGAATCCGCTACCTCGACGAAGTCATGCCCGAGAACGTCACCGTCCTCTACAGCGACCCGCACGCCATCGAATACTATGCCACAATCGCCGACCTCGTGGTCGGCGCCGTTCTGATCCCGGGCGCCCGGGCGCCGGCGCTGATCAAGCGCGGCCTGCTCAAGAAGATGAAGAAAGGCGCGGTGCTCGTGGACGTGGCGATTGACCAGGGCGGCTGCGCGAAGACAAGCCGGCCGACAACCCACAATAACCCCACCTACGAGGTGGAGGGGGTCACTCACTACTGCGTGGCAAACATGCCTGGCGCCGTGCCCATGACGAGCAGCCGAGCGCTCTGCAACGCCACCCTGCCCTACGCCCGCCAGTTGGCCCGGCTCGGCGTGGAGGCGTTCGCGGCGCAGAGCAGCGGACACGCCGCTGCCGTCAACACCTGGGACGGCAAACTGGTCAACGCGGCTGTGGCCCAGACATTCCCAGATCTGCCGCGCGAATAGAACGCAGCACGCGCCATCCGAGAGATCTGGCCTCAAGCCCTCGGGAGCGTTTGCCCATGCCTTGCGGTACGGAACCGTCGCGGGAACCCGGCGCGTCCGGGCTATTCCCGCAAGAAAATCACCGCGTTCTTGGGAATCGCGCTTTCGTCCATCTTGTCGCCCTTGACCAGTTTCCCGCACGGCATGAGACAATAGGTTGACGGCAGCTTCCAGCGGATCCCGCAGATGTCGAACGCGCTGCGCCTGGCCGTGACCTGCCCGCCGATCGTATAACCGACCAGCGCCCTGGTTCCGGCCGGCATGGCGGCGATCCGCCCAGGGGTCAGTTCGCTGCCGCGCTTGATTTTTCCATCCGGCAGAATGTAAATGGTATTCTCGTTGCGGGCTTCGTCGCCAACCAGGTCGCCGGCGGATTTGCCGTCCGCCCCCACCTCCTTCACGGGCTCTTCCGAATCCTCATCCTCGCGAGTCCCTTTCCCTAGCGCCACGCGGGTGCCGATCGGCACCCGCCCCCAATCGCGGATTTCGCTGCCGCGCTTGCGGGCGCCATCGGGCAAGATGTACACGGTTTCCGCGCTCGCGTAGCGATCCCGGGCAATGTCCCAGGCCGAGCGGTTGCGTGAAATGACGTTGTTCGCCTCGCCAGCAAACCGGGTGACCGCGTCCTCCTGTTGCTTGGCGGAAACGCCGTAGAGCACCCGGGCCAGGTAGGGATCGGCCACGACCAGCCGCCCGGCGTCCACGTCCGGGTCGCAGGCGGGTTTGCCGGCAAGCCCGAGCTTCCGGCGCGCTGCCGTCGTGGCGAACAGCATGCCGCACCGCTTCCGGCCGCGATGCGACCGCAGGTGCCAGCGGTTGGGCGCGCCATACGCGACCATGGAGTGGGTCAACACGCGGTTGTCTGGAATGTGAAAAGTTCTCTGCAGCTCCAGCAGGAGCTCTTTGATCGCCGCGTACTGCGCGGACGTAATGTCGCTGTTGTATCGCCCGACGACTTCAACTCCGACGGAGTATTGGTCAATATCGGCAAGACCCTTCCACATGCTCCGGCCGCAGTGCAGGGCGACCCTGCGCTGGTCCATGATCCTGTATATTTTGCCGGCCGTGTCTACGAGAAAGTGCGTTTCGCCGGCGCTCCGCAGCTTGTTCAGGGCGCTCTCCTTGGGCGCCTCGGTAGTGTGGAGGATGATGTAGTAGGTCCGGTCCCGGATCGGCCGCTCGGCGTTGCGCGGGCTCCAGGCATCTTTGTATTCCAGGGCGTGAGCGGACGCGCAAAGCGCCAGGATGAGCGCGGTCCAGCCTCGTCGAAACCGCCTGTGCGCGGGAGAAACCATTATTATTCGCTCTCGACTACTCGGGCCGATATACTACCTTACATGCTGGTCCGACTACAAAGAAATCTTCGCGCGTCCGGGCGCGCCGGAAAGGGGCGCCGAGCATGCACAAGCTGGTGCTGTTGCGGCACGGTGAAAGCGTTTGGAACAAGGAGAACCGCTTCACGGGCTGGACCGACGTGGACCTGTCCGAGAAGGGCGTTGAGGAAGCCGGCAAGGCCGGCGAGGCGCTGAAGAAGGAGGGCTTCGTGTTCGACCTCGCCTACACTTCGGTGCTCAAGCGGGCCATCCGCACGCTGTGGATCGCGCTGGACCGCATGGACCTCATGTGGATTCCGGTGGAGAATTCCTGGCGGTTGAACGAACGGCACTACGGCGCCCTGCAGGGCCTGAACAAGTCCGAGATAGCCGCTAAGTTCGGCGAGGAGCAGGTGCTCATCTGGCGCCGTAGCTACGACATCCCGCCGCCCGCCCTGGAGAAGACCGACCCCCGCTATCCGGGCAACGACCCGCGCTACCGCAGCCTGAGCCGGCAGGACGCGCCGCTGACCGAGTGCCTCAAGGACACGGTCAGCCGGTTCCTCCCATACTGGCGCCGGACCATTGCCCCGTCGGTCCAAGCAGGCCGCCGAGTCATCATTGCCGCGCACGGCAACAGCCTGCGCGCGCTCGTGAAGCATCTCGACAACGTCTCAGATCAAGAGATCGTCGGCCTGAACATTCCCACCGGCATCCCGCTCGTCTATGAACTCGATGCCGACCTGAAGCCACTGGGACACCGCTACCTCGGCGACCCTGAGGAAGTCCGCAAAGCCCAGGAGAAGGTCGCCGGCCAGGGCAAGGCGAGATAGGGTTCAGGGTTCTGTTCGCGGTTCGGCGGCAAAGAGTTTGGTCGTTACACAACGGAACAGCCGGCATCGCCGGTTCCCTGCTCGCGCTGTGCGGCGTTGTTTTTATCGCGCGCCAGTTCGAATGGTTGGGCTTGCTTCTGCTGCTGTGGGCCTAAGTTCTGACGGAACGCGCCAAGACAGGCGCCGATTGAACGTCGGATGCCGGGCGTTGAACGTTGACTCTTCATCCGATTAGCGGCGCCATCTTCTTGCATTGCTCCAACACCTGAATCTGCAGCCGAACCTGTTCGGGCTTAATTTGCAAAGGACGGCGGTTCCGAATCGTTTCGTAGAGGTCCAGGTAAAACTCCGGCTCCCCGGGCATCCTGAATTCCATTTGCGTCCAGCTTTTTTCGACGCAGAGCAGCGTTTCGGAATTGTAGCTCCGGTCCGGCGTCGGCGCTTCCGAAAAGACGCGCTTCGGAAGCGTCTCGGGATCGAAGTACTTCCACTTCATGCTTGATTCGGTCCCGGTCAATCCGCCGCGCGTGCCCATGATCAGCCACGTGTCCTGCCGGTATGGGCAGGCCGCCGTGATCTCGATTTCGATCGTCGGCGAGCCGGGCCCGTAGAGGATGACCTTCGCATGATCGTCCGCGTCCCCAAGCGTGAGCGCGCGGTCACGCAGACAGAAGACCCTGGGCTTCTTCTCTCCGAACAGGACGAGAGCCTGGTCGAGCGAGTGCGGACCTGCGTTGCTCAGGCTGCCCCCTCCGTATTTCTCGAGCGTTTGCCAGTCCCAGCGCCGGCTGAACCCGTGGTATGCGATCCTCACATGCACGATGCGCCCTAAAACTCCGGACTCGATGACGCCGCGCACGGTCAGAAAGTCCTGCGCGTAGCGCCGATTCTGGAAGATCGTGAGGACTTTGCTGGCCTTCTTGGCGGCTGCGATCATCCGATCCGCGTCCTTCACGCCGCCGGCCATCGGTTTCTCGCAAACCACGTGCTTGCCGGCTTTCAGGGCTTGGACGGTGTAGTCGGCGTGCAGGTGGCTCGGCACGGCCACGACCACCAGCTCAACGGCCTTATCAGCCAAGAGGGCGTCGTATGCCGAGTAGGTCCGGCAGCCGAACTTGTCGGCCGCTTCCTTGAGCCTGGCCGGATTCGAGTCCAGCGCGGCCACGATGCCGTATTTGTCGCCCAACGGCCCGAGGAATCGCGCGTGAATATCCCACCCGCTGCGCCCAAGCCCCGCAATCCCAACCCGAACTTTCTCCGTTTCCGCCATGACTTGTGCCCTCTCTTGCCTGACACCTGCTTGCCCTACGAAGCCCATTGGGCGAAGTAGGGACATCTGAACACCTCTACCGCAGCCACCGATCCCAGAACTTTCCGCGGCCTTCGGCGCTGACCAACCGGCTCACCGCCTCGCGCGTGGCGCCTTTTCCCAACATCTGCTCGACTTTCTTGCAGGCCCTCACAAAGGCGCGCGCGCGGAAGCGGATATTTCCACGCTCTCTCGGGCGCGCGAAATATCCGGGCTGGTCTCGGCGAGCGCCATCGGCACAAGCCTCTCGGCATTGCCGCACAGCACCTTCGCCATGACGGCGTCGCTTATATCCAGTTTCTCCAGCAGCTCTATGAGCCGCCCGTCGAACCCGTCTCGGCCGAACAGCAATCGGTCTTGGAATTCGCTCACGAATCGCCTGGCGTGCGTAAAGTCCCGGGCCAGCGAATTCCAGCCGCTCGCGGCCGAAAGATCGGCGTAGAGGTTCCCGTGCTTGCGCATCAGCATGGGCGCTTGTCCGCCAGGCTTCACCCGCCCACGAGGATACACGGCCGCGCTTCGCTCGGCGTTCGGACCGATCTCCCGCCAGAAACCGGGGCCGTGTCCGATAAACACCGTATCAGGACACAGCCGGCACATGTTGTCAATTACCGAAAGGTCTCCGCCGTACCACTCCGGCCACTCCTGCGGGCCCCGGCACTCCTGCCGGAGCCGAAACGCCGGCGCCTCCAGGTGAAAGAGCGCTGGCAACCCCAGTTCTCCGCAAAAGCGGCACATGGCAATGGCATCCTGGTTGTCATACCGCATTCGGAACTTGAGTTCCCCGCACACCCGGATTCCGTGCAAATCCACGGCCGCCTTCAGTCTAGCGCGAGAATGCCGGTCGCGCGGGTCCGGCGCCCAGCCGCCGATAAACCGGTCCGGAAACCGCCGCAGCCCCTCGACCACCATCCACAGCGGTTGCGACAGCCCGCGCGGGTCCATGATCCCATGGTAGATCGGCGCGGCGTTGAGTTCGTCCGGCGTTGTCTCGCACGACAGGAGCCACGTCCTTTCGATCCCGTGCTTATCCATATTCTTCACCAGACGATCCATAGTGTGCCCGTGCCAGCTCGGATGATTGTGAACGTCAACGATTCGGTGTTTCATGTGTGTTACCGTCTTCTCTTATTCGTAATCCATTCCTTTCCTTTTCCTGTCCCTACCGAACCCGACCGGCGGCGCCGTTTCCGCCCTGACAGCATACTAACGCTAGCATAGCCCGGCGCCTACGTAAAGGCGAATCCCGTAACGGGCGTAACCGGTCAGTGACGCGGTGGCAGGGCCGGCAAGGCGCGCCGCGCGCATTT
>JASEHE010000114.1 GCA_030018915.1 Verrucomicrobiota bacterium | reverse complement strand
CCAATTCCTTCAGGTGCGCGCCCGCTGCGGGCGGGCACCTGAGTAGTTACCTTTTTTCCTAATTGCCAAGACCGTTCGGATTCTCTATTATCTGCCCGCTGCGTTTTTGGGCTTTCGGCCCGCTTCTGACCCGCATGTTTCACATGGGAGTGTGAAATATGCGGGCTGACTGGACACTGGGCTCCCTGCGGCGCTTTGAACCCGGTGAAGCCGCGATGGAACCGTCAGTCCGGATGGCCCGGGAGCGCTCTACAGAAAGACAGGCTCCAATGCGATACAGTCAAGACCGGCAATTCCATGCTGTGGCAGTCCTGGCCGCTGTCCTCAGTTTTTTCGCGCCGGATTGGACCCTGGGACAGGCCCCGGACTCCCTCATCCGGGAAAACAAGATCGCCGAGTTCAAGGCGCTTCTGAAGAAGAACCCCAAGGAAACGGTGGGCGTCAGGAGCAAGGGCGGAGCCACTCCACTGCACTGGTCGGCCATCTACGACAACCAGGAATCCGCGCGGCTTCTGATCGAAGCCGGCGCCGACGTGAACGCCACGACCGACCAGGGGTCCACTCCGCTTCACTGGGCGTCAAATAAGAACGCCGTGCAGATCGCGCAGTTTCTTCTCTCTCGCGGCGCCGACGTGAGTGCCAAGTCCTATCGCGGCTACACGCCGCTGCACTGGGCCGCCATCGGCAACGCGGCCGACGTCTCTCGGCTCCTGATCGCCAAGGGCGCAGAGGTGGATGCCAAGACGTCGGATGGCCTGACCCCCCTGCATCTGGCCGTGCAGAAAGAAGGGGCCAAGGTCATCGAAGCGCTGATGGAGAGCGGCGCCGACCCCTACACTAAGGCCGACGACGGCGCGTCGGTCGCCCAGTGGATCAAGACCGCGCAGCTCCGGGAGCTGTTCGAGCGGCTCATCGCCGAGCGGGCTCGGAAGTCGGCCACGCCTGCGCTTTCCGTGAAGCCGGAGCCACCGCCTTCGAACATCACGGAAATCGTTTTTGCGGACGGAACCCGGTACCTCGGCGAGTGGCATAACAACAGGATGCAGGGCATGGGCGCCCTCCTGTTCCCCGACCGGGAGCGGTACACGGGCGAGTGGTTGGCCGGCAAGAAGCACGGCCGGGGCGTCTACGGTTTCAGCGACGGCGAAAAATACGATGGCCAGTGGTGGGACGACCGCATGTGCGGCCAGGGCGTCTACACGTTCGCCAACGGCGGGCAACTGGCCGGACGCTGGGAGGACAACTGCCTCGTGAACGGCGCCGGCCTCTTCATTTTCCCGGACGGTGATCGCTACGATGGCCAATGGCGCGACAACCGCATGCACGGCCGAGGCGTCTACACCGCCGATGGCGGGCAGACCTTTGACGGCTACTGGGAAAACAACGAATTCACAGGCGCCTCGGCCGGGCCCCAAAAGCCGTAGGGCGGCCGCCAGTCAGCCGGCATGAAAGAGAAATACCCGTTCGCCGAGATCGAAGCCAAGTGGCAGACTTACTGGGAGGCTCGACGCCTCTTCAACGTCGCTACTTCCGCCGCCCGTAAGAAGTACTACAGCCTGAACATGTTTCCTTATCCGTCCGGCACCTTGCACGTGGGCCACGGCCGGAACTACATCATCGGCGACGTCGTTGTCCGCTACCAGTTCATGCGGGGCCACACGGTGCTCTCGCCCATGGGCTGGGACGCGTTCGGCCTGCCCGCCGAGAACGCCGCCAAGAAACGCGGCGTTCACCCCCGCGAGTGGACCCTTCAGAACATCGCCCAGATGAAGGCGCAGATTCGCTCCTGGGGCGTCGCCTACGACTGGGACCGTGAAATCGCCACCTGCCATCCCGACTATTACAAGTGGACCCAGTGGCTTTTCCTCAAGCTCCACGAACGCGGGCTGGCTTACCGCAAGAACGCTCCCGTCAACTGGTGCGACCTTTGCACTACTCTCGCCAATGAGGAGGTCCGCGCCGACGGCGCCTGCGAACGTTGCGGCGGACCCGTCGCCAAGAAAGACCTCACCCAATGGTTCTTCAAGATCACCGATTACGCCCAGAAGCTTCTCGACGACCTCCGCCTGCTCGATAAGTGGCCCGAAAAAGTCCGCAGCATGCAGGCCAACTGGATCGGCCGCTCCGAAGGCGCCCGCGTCGCCTTCACGATCGCCGAAACCGGCGACCCCTGCCCCATCTTCACCACGCGGCCAGACACGATCTACGGCGTCACCTTCATGGCCATCGCGCCGGAGCATCCACTCCTCAAAAAGCTGCTCGCCGGCGCGCTCCGGGAAAAGGCGACGACGGATCGCGCGCGGCGTGTGATGGACTTCGTCGAGCGGCAACTCATGATCTCCGCCGCCGCGCGCTCCGACGACGCCACTCGCAAGGAAGGCGTCTTCACCGGGTTTCACGTCGTCAACCCATATAACGGCGAAAAGTCCCAGCTCTGGGTGACGAACTACGTGCTCATGGAGTACGGCGCCGGCATCGTCATGGCCGTGCCGGCGCATGACCAGCGCGATTTCGAGTTCGCCAAGGCCTACGGGCTGCCCATCAAGGTCGTCATCCAGAACCCTGCGCAGTCCCTGGACGCCCAGTCCTTGACTGCCGCCTACGTTGAGGATGGGCCAATGGTGAATTCCGGCCCATTCGACGGCCGCCACAACCGCGAAGCCATGTGTGACCTCATCCTGCGCGCCAAGGACCGCAGCTTCGGCGATTTCACCGTTCATTACCGCCTCCGCGACTGGCTGATCAGCCGCCAGCGCTACTGGGGCACCCCCATCCCCATCGTGCACTGCCCGGCCTGCGGCGCCGTGCCGGTCCCCGAGAAAGACCTGCCCGTGCTCCTGCCCGACGACGTGGACTTCCGCCAGGAACGCGGCAACCCGCTCGAATCGCACGCCGGTTTCGTGAAGGCCGATTGCCCGAAATGCGGGCGGCCGGCGCGCCGCGAGACCGACACGCTCGCCCAGTGGCTCTGCTCGTGCTGGTACTTCCTGCGTTTCGTCAACCCGCGCATGACGGACAAGGCCTTCGACCGAAAGAACGTCGAGGCCTGGCTGCCCGTGGACCAGTACATCGGCGGCGTCGAGCACGCCGTGCTCCATCTCCTTTACTCCCGGTTCATCGTCAAGGCGCTTCACGACGCCGGATTCCTCGGGTTCACCGAGCCGTTCGGCGCGCTCTTCACCCAGGGCATGATCTGCAAGAAATCCTATGTCTGCCGCCGCTGCGACAAGATCGTCAGCAACGACCCCACCGTGCTCAACGCATGCCGTTGCGACCTCGGCATGCCGCTCGCCGCCAGGTTGGCCGGGGAAATCGAAGTGACCGGCCGCCTTGAGAAAATGTCCAAGTCCAGGGGCAACGTGGTGAACCCCGACGAGCTGGTTCGGGAATACGGCGCCGACACCCTGCGGCTCTACACGCTGTTCATCGGCCCGCCGGAGAAGGACGCCGAATGGAGCGACGCGGGCATCGAGGGCGCCGCCCGTTTCCTCCGCCGCCTCTGGAAGCGCATCCACGACAACCTCGATGTCATCCGGGCCGCCGCCGGGCTCGCGCCCGAGCTCGCCGCCATGAACGGTCCAGAGCGCGACCTCTACCGCAAGATACACGAAACCATCGCCGCCGCGACCGGCGACATGGACGGCAGTTTTCATTTCAATACGGCCGTCGCTCAGATCATGGAGCTGGCGAACGCGACGGACGCCCGCAGCGTCTCGGCGGAGAGCAGCGTTCGAACGAAGGCCGTGTTCCGCGCGGCCGTGGAAACCATGGTCGTCCTCCTCTATCCCTTTACCCCGCACATCTGCGAGGAACTGTGGGAAACACTCGGCCACCCGCCGACCCTGCTCCACCAGCCGTGGCCGACCGTGGACAAGGCGGCTCTGGTCCGGGACAAGATCGAGATCGCGCTCCAGGTCAACGGCAAGCTCCGCGGCCGCATCACGGTTCCAGCCGGCATCGACCGGCCGGAACTCGAAGCCGCCGCTCTGGCCGACGAGCAGGTGCGGAAGCACATCGAGGGAAAGACGGTCCGAAAGATCGTCGTAGTGCCCAACAAGCTCGTCAACGTCGCCGCGTCGTAGCGGTGAAGAGGTGAAGAAATGATCGGTTATCGGTGGTCGGTTATCGGCGCATCCCGCGCATCTGTTTGGCGCGCCCCCCAGACGGGCTTGTCCCATCGGAGCAAAAGATTGGTGGAGTCGCATGGACGCCGTTAACCCAACCTTGGTCCGACGACGACCACGCCTTACGGGGCAAAGCGCGGGGCTCGCCGCCTTTTGCGTGGTCGTCGTGGGGACGTTAAACATGTACTCCCGCTCCGCAGGATTACCGACCCAATAGGAATGAGATATGCCGCCTGGGTTTGTGACTCGTGTCGCCGACCGCCTCGCCCGCCTTCGGTCTATCCGTATTGTCGCGCGATCCTGGATCGAACTGACCGTCGAGGAACAGCGGGCCATTCTCCTGATTCTCGGCCTCTTCCTCCTGGGCCTGGCCGTCCGGTTCTGGCACGCGAGCATTCGCCACGCCCAAAAGCCGCCGGCCGCCGCAACGGAGAGGGTCCGGAAGTGGCGCGATGTCTCGTCGTCGCCATCCGAACGCGAGAAAGGCCCGCGATCTGACCGAAAAAGCAAATGGAGACAGACCAATTCTTGTGGACCCAGGCGGGGCGCGTGATTTCGGCATGGTTCAAAGTTCACGGCCCGCCCGAACCGTTGAACCATGCCAGTTTCTATTTTCCAGACCCGGAACCGAGGTTCTGGATGTAGATGGTGAGCCCGCCCTTGTTGTCGGCAAGCGAGTTGTCTCGATCAGCCTCGTTGACTCCGAAGTAGAGCGGCCCGGCGGCTTCCGCCACGACCCGCTGGCTTCGCCCCATCACGCGCGCGCCTCCTTTCGCGCCGATCTTCATGAGTAACGCGCCGAGATTGGCGCGAGCGTGGACGCGCGGCAGCGCTGAGGGCCCAAGGTAGTACGGATTGTGCGCGGCGTCCTGCGGATAGCCTTCCGGCCCGACTTTCTCCTCGCGCGGCGCGCAACTCCACGCGCCGCTCACGCTGATGATCAGCCTGTCGCCGTTGGCCACCGTTACCTGAGACTCGCGCCAGCCTTCGCTGGCGAAAATTTTCAGGCTCGACTCGACCGCCGCCGTGGTGTCCTCGGAAAACATGTGGATGATGGCCGCGTTGGTCCCGGCGTTGAACCCGATGAAGTTGCCGTCCACGTATCCGAACAGCTTCAACGAGATGTCATGCTTGCCCGGCGCCGCCTCTACCACGCACGGCGTCGCAACGGACGCCCCGCCGACCACGACCTGCTTGCCGTTCAGATGCACTACGGCGCCCGCGGGATCGCTGGCGATCCTGATTTTGACATTGGGAGGAGGCTGCGGAGGAGTGGCAACAGCAGGCGCGGCGGCGTTGTTCCTGTTGGCAAGCGCCGCGCTCTCCGCCAGGAATGTTCCGAGTTCCTGCGCCGAAGCCTCGCCGGCCACCTGAATCTCCATGCCGTGCTTCGATGGGACGTTCACCAACGGCTTCACTCGCGCTAACAGGCGCCATTCGTTGCGCGCGCTCGGCCACTCGACAATGTCCGCGCCAAGCCGCCCGGGCATGCTCTTGGCCTGGAACGCCAGGCCGGGCGTCCCTTTGGTCAACACGCGCAACGGGCGGTATGCCGTCGAGATGGACCGGCCGGACTCCTCGCTTTTAATCGTCTGCCTCGAGGGCTTCGCTATCTTGAGCACGGGAATCCGGATCATCTCCACCGCGGAAACCTCAGCGGTCCAGAACCCAATGCTCACCCAGTTCTTGGCAGGGCCCGACGCCCCGAGGATTTCCGGGACCGCGGGCGCCGGTTCAGCCGCCGGGCCAGGGGCCTTGGTCTCGCCGCCGGGCTGAACCGAGCCCCGATCCTCGCCGGCCATGAGGTTCTTGAAGAGGGCTTTGAGCTGGGCTTCAGGTTGGTCGGCGCCGCTCTGGGCCTTCGCTTTCTCGACAAAGCGGTTGTAGTAGTCGGCCTCCAGTGGGGCTACCGCCGTCGTATAGAGTTCCTCGATCTCCTTTTTCTTTTGCCAGCAGGCCTCGATCGTTTCGGCCAGTTCCCGCCGGACTCTTTCCGGGAACGCGAAGTCCTTGGACTTTTGCAGCCCTTGGGAACACTCTTCGAAAATCGCGATGATGTTCCGGGCGATGGCCATGCCTGTGATGTTGCCGGTCTTCTTCTTGTCCGCCAGCATGGTCTTGCCCTCATTGAGATGTGCGTATTCCGCGATGATCCGGACACTGAATCCGCGATCATTCCGGACACCGAA
>JASEHE010000113.1 GCA_030018915.1 Verrucomicrobiota bacterium | reverse complement strand
CTACGACGCGTTCATTCGGCCGTGGGGTCGTCCGGGCGGCGCAAGATTCAGGTATGAACAAGACCAGACATTGCTGTGTGGCTTGTATTCTTGCTGGACTGATAGGTTTCTTGCTTCCTTGGCAACTAATGGGGGAAAGCGCGACAGCGCCATCAAATTACAGGTTCCAGACAAGACTGGACGCACAGCCCCAAAACGACAGGTTCACTGTGCGAGTAATCAATGCGTCAAGTGAAGCTCAACTGATCGATATGAGAACGGCTCACTATCACAACATCTGGTTTAGAGCCGAAAAGAAAAGGGAGAAGCCGGAAAGACAGGATGGTACCATAGAAGTTCCAGAGCCCGTCTTGACCACAGTGGGAGCCTACACAAGGTCCGGCGACAACATTTGCTCAGCGCCTGAGACGATTGCTGGTGACATAGTGACCAACAATGCCGTCAGCCTCATGCCGAGCGCCTACATAGGCATCTATCGTCGGTCAGCTGAGCTTGTTATATTTGAACCTCTGAAATCTGCGGTGTATGAGGCCAAGTCGGATGAATTCTGGAATCTTGAGTATCCCCTGAGCGCGGAACTCCCGGGTCCGGATGGCAGGCCTGTCCGTGATCGTTGCATGCTCTCGGTTAAGCCCGCCCGTGTAACCAGAGACATGATTGAGAAGATACTGGCTGCTCGGGCAAGGGCGGACCTTGAAGAGAAGAAAACGGTATCTGAGGAGTCTCCGAAAGATATGGACCGCTTTCGGTTGTGCTTGAGTTTGGCGCCGGATATGGACGCATTGATGGCGGATGTCGTTTGCGTCCATCCCGAGCCTGGGAAGAATGAACGACGAATGTGGTTCCCGCAAAGACGCATTCACATGAAGACACTCTCCGACGCGTCCTGGCAGTGGCAGGTAAAAGCGGGAGAGAGGCTCCTGTACGAATCGCGACAGACCGATACCACGGACCAGACTGACTATTCAAAGCCGGGCAACTGCCCCAGGCTCGGGAAAGGACAGTTGGTCGGCCGAACGGTTCCCTTTTCCAAGTCGCCGATGTTTCCGGCCGTGCAGAAGTTCTTTGCTGAAACCAAATCCAAGACGGCCACGTGCGCCGTCAGGCTGAAACTGAAGCTTTACGTTCCGGCCGAGGACGGCAATCCGCGCGAGGCCGGGGATCTGGTCTCCGACTCGGCGGTCGTTGCCGCGGAGGACTACTGGCGAATTCGCAAATCCGCGCTTGCGGGCGCGCAAGAAGAAGAAAAGCCGGCTGCGGCGCCTAGCGTTCAACGAGACGAGCAGTAGTATCGTTCTTAGCCATGAAATGCGATCTGTGCAAGACGAATGAGGCCACCGTGCACGTGGAGCAGGTGTGCGAAGGCTCGGTCCAGGAACTGTCGTTGTGCGCGGACTGCGCCGGGCAGAAGGGCTTGAGCGGCGCATCACCGCTGTCGCTGACGAATCTACTGTTCGGCGCCGTGGCGCCCAGTGAACTCTCGAATGGCGTCCGGAATCGCAAGTGCCGGGCGTGCGGTCTGCGGTTGAGCGAGTTCAAGAAAGGCGCGCGCATGGGGTGCGCACAATGCTACGAGACGTTTGCGGAGGAACTCCAGTCTGTTCTGGCCGGAATGCATCCCGGCCGGCAGCACGTGGGCAAAGCGCCGGTCGGCGAGCGCGCGAACTCGGAGATCGCGCAAATCCAAGGGGCGCTTGCGCAGGCTATTGCCGCGCAGAATTTCGAAGAGGCGGCCCGCTTGCGGGACCGCATCGGCGCCATGAAAAACGCCGCCGGAAAGGAGACCTCGCATGATGGCTGACGACCTGCTGGGAAGCCCTGTCCTGCGCCGGGCGAGCGACGAAACCTCGGAGATTGTCATCAGCAGCCGGGTCCGGCTGGCTCGCAACGTCAAGGGCGCGCTCTTTCCAGGAAGCGCCTGCCCGGAGGCGCGCGCCAAGCTCTGGAAGCGGATCGCGCGGGTGTTGGAACATGAGCAACACATGCGCCCAGCCATGTGTCTGGAGATGTCCGCCATGGCCCCAGTTGACAAGGACGTGCTGAAGGAGCGACAGTTGATCAGCAGGGAACTGGCGGAGAAAAACGCGGGAAGCGGCGTGGTGATTTCGGAGGACGAGCGGATCGCGGTCATGGTCAACGAAGAGGATCACATTCGACTGCAGGCCATCGGGCCGGGGCTCAGCCTTGCGGATTTGTGGAAGGTCGTGGATGCCGTGGACACGGAACTGGAGCGAGAGATTCCGTATGCCTTTCATCCGGCTTTGGGCTACCTGACGGCCTGCCCAAGCAACCTGGGGACGGGCCTGCGGGCAAGCGTCATGATGCGCCTGTCTGGGTTGCGGATGATGAACGAGATTGACCCGGTGATCCGCGGGCTGGAGCGGATGGGGCTGGCCGTGCGGGGCGTGCAGGGGGAAGGATCGGAGGCGGTGGGTGACCTGTTTCAGGTTTCCAACCAGGGAACCCTGGGCCAAACAGAGAGCGCGGTGATCGCCCACCTGAGCGCGCTGGTCACGGAACTCGTTCGGCATGAACGGCACGCGCGCCTGCGGCTGTTCGAGCAGCGGCGAATCTATCTTCTGGATCAGGTGGGCCGGGCGTATGGGCTGCTTCTTCACGCCCACGTGTTAACCTCGCGAGAGGCGGCGGACATGCTGTCGGCGCTGCGGTTGGGGATGGAATTCAACTTGGTTGACAACTTGACAGAGGAGCGGATCAATCCGATAATGCTGTTGATCCAGCCCGGCCATCTGCAGAGAATGATGAGGCGCATGGCTGATTCCGGGGAACGCGACATCGCGCGCGCCCGGTTGGTCCGCGAGCGCCTGAAGGACATCCGGTTGGCGGGTACTGTTCGCAGGCCGCGCGTCGCGCGGCGCCGCGAGCAAGCGAGAGAGACGATATGAACGGTTTTGCGAACTTCACCCCTCGCGCGCAGCGCGTGATTCAACTGGCCAGGCGCGAGGCGGACAATTTCAACCACCCGTACATTGGGACCGAGCATCTCCTGCTGGGTCTGATCGCTCTGGGCGAGGGAGTGGCGGTGAACGCGCTGGAGCGGATGGGCGTGGGGCTGGACACGGTTCGGCGGGAGGTCGAGAAGACCGTGGGGCAGGGGCCTGAAACCAAGACCATTGGCAACGTTCCGTTCACGCCGCGGTCCAAGAAGGTGCTGCAACTGGCCATGGCCGAAGCACAGACCATGAACCACACGTACGTGGGCACCGAGCACATTCTGCTGGGTCTGCTTCGGGAAGAGGAAGGGGTGGCGGCCCGGATTCTGGCCAGGCTGAATGTTGATCTTGAGACAACCCGCCTGGAGGTCATGAAGGAACTGGACCCGGATTTCGAATCGGAAGCGGATGCGCCGTCGGCTGCGTCGGCGCCGGCCCAGCAGGCGTCGTCTCCAGCGTCGCCCGGGAAGCCCCGTAAGACGGAAGAGATAAAGACGCCGGCGGTGAACAGTTTCGGGCGGAATCTCACGGATTTGGCGCGCAAGGGCGAACTGGACCCGGTGATCGGCCGGGCGCGGGAACTCGAGCGGGTGATCCAGATTCTGTGCCGGCGCGCGAAGAACAACCCGGTGCTGCTCGGCGAAGCCGGCGTGGGAAAAACAGCGGTCGTGGAGGGACTGGCCCAGGCCATCGTGAAGGGGGACGTGCCGGACATCATGCGGGAGAAAAAGGTGGTCACGCTGGACATGGCCCTGATGGTTGCCGGCACGAAGTATCGCGGGCAGTTCGAGGAGCGGATCAAGGCCGTTCTCGACGAGATTCGGCGGGCAAAGAACATCATCCTGTTCATTGACGAATTGCACACCATCGTGGGCGCGGGCGGCGCGGAAGGGGCCATGGACGCCTCGAACATCGTCAAGCCGGCGTTGGCGCGCGGCGAACTGCAATGCATCGGCGCGACCACGATGAACGAGTACCGCAAGCACATCGAAAAAGACGCGGCGCTTGAGCGGCGTTTCCAGATGGTGCGAGTGGACGAGCCGTCCGTGGACGAAACGATCCTGATTCTGAAGGGCGTCCGCGATCGCTACGAGCAGCATCACAACGTCCGCTACACGGACGAAGCGTTGGAGGTGGCGGCGCGGCTTTCGGCGCGCTACCTGACCGGACGCTTCCTGCCGGACAAAGCGATAGATACGATTGACGAAGCCGGCGCCCACGCGCGGATGGTGGCCACGACCCGCCCGCCGGAGATGCGTGGAAAAGAGACGGAGATCGAGAAGCTCAAGCAGAACAAGGAGACGGCCATCCGGGAGCAGCGTTTCGAGGAGGCGGCCCGGCTTCGAGACCTGGAGAAGCGGGAGCAGGAAATACTGGAGGAAACGGTCCGGAAGTGGCGGGAGGCCGCGCGGGAAAAGCCGTTGACTGTAACGACTGACGACGTGCACGCGGTCATCTCCAAGGCGACGGGCGTGCCGCTGCAGAAGATGGGCGGCCGCGAGTTGACCCGCCTGCTCGGCATGGAAGACGAACTGGCGAAACGGGTGATCGGCCAGGAGGAAGCGGTGACGGCGATCTCGAAGGCGCTCCGCCGTTCTCGCGCGGACCTCAAAGACCCACGCCGGCCCATCGGCTCGTTCGTCTTTCTGGGCCCGACGGGAGTGGGAAAGACCCTGCTGGCAAAGGCGCTAGCCGAGTTTATGTTTAACGACGCGGGCGCGCTTGTGCAGCTCGACATGTCGGAATACATGGAGAAGTTCGCCGTGTCGCGGCTGGTGGGCTCGCCGCCGGGATACGTGGGCTACGACGAGGGCGGACAGTTGACGGAGAAAATCCGGCGGCGCCCGTATGCGGTGGTGCTGTTCGACGAAGTCGAAAAGGCCCATCCCGACGTCATGCACATGCTCCTGCAGATTCTAGAAGACGGCCGGCTGACCGACAGCTTCGGGCGACGCGTGGACTTCAAGAATACGGTGATCATCCTGACATCGAACATGGGCTACGATTCGGAGCGCAAAGGCATGGGCCTGGGTTTCGTGGAGGCGTCGGACCAGAGCGACCACAGCCAGTTGAAGACCCACATGATGGAGCAGTTCAAGAAGTTCCTGAAGCCGGAACTCTTGAACCGTCTGGATGAGATCGTGGTGTTCCGGCAGCTCAGCAAGAAGGACGTGGCGCGGATTCTGGACCTCGAAATGGCCCAGGTGAAAACCCGTCTCCTGGCCAAGAGCAAAGAAGTGACACTCAGCCCGGAGGCGAAAAATTTCTTGATAGAGAAGGGGTTCGACGCGGCATCGGGCGCGCGACCGTTGCGGCGCGCCATTGAACGGCACCTGGAGGATCCACTGGCCGAGGAGATTCTCGGCGGAAAACTGGATGATGGGAACGCGATTGAGGTCGTCCAGGACGGCGACAGTCTGAGATTCAAACAGAAACCAGACGTGGGGGCAGGCGTGTCCGGGCTTGCCAAAACGGCCGGCGACGGGTAAATAATCGGGCTTTTCCGTCCGGGATGGGTTGCCGGCCGAACGGCCGCGACGGAGCCCGTCCCGCGCGGAGTCAACATTTATCGGAGGCGGTATGTCGGTCAAGATTCGAATGACGCGAACCGGCGGAAAGAACGAGCCAAGTTTTCGAGTGGTGGCGACGGACTCGCGTTCGCCGCGGGACGGCCGCTATCTGGAGTCTCTCGGTTGGTATGACCCGAAGAAACCGGGGGTCAATTTCAGCCTCGCGGTTGATCGTATCGAGCGCTGGACAACCCGCGGCGCCGTCCTGAGCCAATCGGTCAAGACGCTCCTGAACAAGGCCAGGCGGACGGCGAAGGCCGCGAATTGAAAAGAAGCCTATGGCCGGGCCTTTGTTGATTGATGTCATCACGATTTTCCCGGGCATGCTGAAAGGGTTTTTGGAAGAAAGCATCCTGCGCCGCGCGGCACTGAAAGGGATCGTCGAGTTTCGGACGATCAATCTCCGCGATTTCACTCGGGACGCGCATCGGACAACGGACGATCGCTGCTACGGCGGCGGGCCGGGAATGGTCATGATTCCGGAGCCGATCTTTCGGGCGGTGGAGTCGGTTCGGACCGGGGCGTCGCGGGTGATCCTGATGACGCCACAGGGGCGGCCGTTCGATCAGGCAATGGCTGCGGCCCTGGCGCGCGAGCGCCATCTGATTTTCGTCTGCGGCCACTACGAGGGCGTGGACGAGCGGGTGCGGGAACATCTGGTCACGGATGAGATTTCGATCGGGGACTACGTTCTGACGAACGGAGTGCTGCCGGCGGCTGTGGTAATTGACGCCGTGGCGCGGCTTCTGGATGGCGCCATTGAGAACCCGGACGCCACGAAGGAAGAATCGTTCGGTTCGGGAAAGCTGGAATATCCACAGTATACCCGGCCGGCGGACTACCGCGGGATGAAGGTCCCGGAGGTGCTTCTGTCGGGCGACCACGCGCGCATCGCGGCCTGGCGCATGGAACAGTCCGAGACACGGACACGAAAACGACGACCTGACCTGCTGGCCCGCGCGTTTCACGCTCCCGCGTGAAACG
>JASEHE010000112.1 GCA_030018915.1 Verrucomicrobiota bacterium | reverse complement strand
ACCCGCTGGGTTATTCGCGGAACGAACGTCTTTGCGCCGGCGGCCGCCTTGGCAGCTGGCGCAAAGCGAATCTTGCGCTAGCCAGCGCAAGATTCAGGGTAGAGAAGCCGCCCGGCCAACGGTAGCCGGCCCGGAATGAATCCGGCGGGCTGGCCAGCGGGACAGTCAAGATCGGTTGGGAGGTCAGAATCATGCGGACGCTGAGAACGGTCGTCGCGGGAATGCTGGCGGCGGGAGCGCTGAGTTTTTCCGGCTGCGCCCTGCTGGGAACTACGACAACGCAGGCCAACATCAAGATGGACTTGCCCGAATACGCGGGCCTGAAGCATGCCATCGGTTGCAAGGACTTCGAAAACCAGGCCGGCTGGCATGGCCAATGGCATATCGGCAACAACCTTTCCATCATGCTGGAGTCGGCGCTGTTCGACACCAAGCGGTTTGTCATTGTCGAACGGGAGAAGCTCAAGGATGTCATAGCCGAGCAGGACTTGGCGGCCAGCGGCCGAACGGCCAAGGCCAAGAACGTGGCCAAAACCGGCTTGATCCGCCCGGCCCGCTACCTGGCGACTGGCGCCATTACGACGGTCGAGGAAAATACCTCGGGCGGCGGCGGCGGCATCTCAGCGTTCGGCGTCAGGCTCGGCGGCTCGGCGGCCAAGGCTTCGATTACGATTATCGCCAAACTGGTTGACACCACGACCGGCGAGATCGTGGCCAAGGAAACCATCAAGGGTTCCGCGGGGTCCGCCGGCCTCTCGGCCGGAGTCAGTCTCGGCCCGGTGAGCACCGACATGGGCGCGTTCAAGAAGACGCCGCTCGGCGATGCCGCGCAGGATTGCATCAACAAGGCCGCCTATTTCTTCGCCAAGACGATCACCGACAAGAAGCTCCCGTTTGAAGGCAGCGTCGCGAAGGTCAGCGGGGACAAGGTGATCATCAACCGCGGTTTCGAGTATGGCCTTCAGGTCGGCAAGGATTTGGTCATGCAGGAGGAAGGCGATCTGGTGACCGACCCGGACACGGGCGCGGTCCTCGAGAAGGAGAAGGGCAAGGAGATCGGCAAGCTCAAGGTGAGCAAGGTTAGCGAGAAGCTCTCCTACTGCGCGGTCACTGAGGGCGAGAAGAACCCGAAGCCCGGCACGGTCGTCGTGGAGCCCTGAGCAGGCGAGCGAGCCCAAGGAATCGGCGGCGGATGGCCCGGCGCGGCCATCCGCCGCTGTTGTTCTTTCGCCATCCTTCGCGCAGGCGCTTCGACGAGCAGGGCGGACGAGGGTGGGGATGAGAGAGTCTCTGCGGCGGCGAAGCGTTGGCCCGGAGACCCAACGCCACCCGCCGATTCAGTCAATGATGGAATGCTTGAGGAATGGGAATGTTGCCAAGGCGTTCGGCGCCCTTTGCCCGCCCCACACGTAGACGGCCCACGTGAGGCATCAGCGCCAAAACGGGACAGGCTCAAGCCAGATTCCGCCGCGCGATCTCCGCCAGCCCCTCGGCCAGGCGGGCCGTGACCGCCAGGGTTGGCCCTTCCACCATGACGCGGCACATAGGCTGGGTGCCTGAGTAGCGGATGAAAACCCGGCCCTGATCGCCGAGTTCGCGTTCGGCGGCCGTAAGCGCCGCCTGCAGCTCGGCCACCTGCTCAAGCGGCGGCTTGCGGGCCACCGTCACATTGATGAGCTTCTGGGGGTAAAGCGGCATCAGCGAAGCGAGTTCCGAGACAAGCCGGCCGGTCTGGCGCATGATAGCCAGGAGTTGCAGGGCGGAGACGATTCCGTCGCCGGTCGTGTGATGATCGAGAAAGATCAGATGCCCGGATTCCTCGCCGCCGAGCGAGACGGACTTTTCCTTCATCAGCTCCAGGACGAACCGGTCTCCGACCTTGGCTTCGAGGTGGGTGATGCCCAGCTTCTTGAGGGTCACGCGCAGGCCGTAATTGCTCATTGGCGTGGTTACCACCGCGCGGTTGCGCAGCGCGCCACGTTCGTCCATGTGCTTGGCGCAGATCGCGATGATGTGGTCGCCGGTCAACGGCTCGCCCCGTTCGTCCACGGCGATCAGGCGGTCGCCGTCGCCGTCAAAGGCGAGGCCGATGGACGCGCGTTCCTCCAGCACCCTGCGGCGCAGGTCATCCACGTGCTGCGAGCCGCAGCGGTCGTTGATGTTCGTGCCGTTGGGCTTGTTGTGCATGGCCACAACAAAGGCGCCGAGCTCGGAGAAAATGATGGGGGCCACCTTGTAGGTAGCGCCGTTGGCGCAGTCGAGCGCCAGTTTGAAGCCGTCGAGCGTGAGATCGGCAGGGAATGTGTTCTTGCAGAAGACAATGTAGCGGCCGATTACGTCATCAATGCGGTAGGCCTTGCCGACGTCGGCGGCGGTGGGACGGATGCTGTTAATGCGGCCGGTGGATACGAGGTTTTCGATTTCGGCTTCGAGTTCGTCCGAGAGCTTGTACCCGTCGCGGGAGAAAATCTTGATGCCGTTGTCTTGATACGGGTTGTGGGAGGCGGAGATGACGATACCGGCGTCGGCGCGCATGTTCTGGGTGATGAACGCGATGCCCGGGGTGGGCACGGGGCCCACGAGAAACACGTCCACGCCCATGGAACAGATGCCGGCAGTGAGGGCGTTTTCCAGCATGTAGCCGCTGAGACGGGTGTCCTTGCCGATCACGATCCGATGCCGCTTGGGGCTGCGCTTGCAGATGTGGGCCGCAGCGCGGCCGATCGCGAGGGCCGTCTCGGCCGTGAGCGGCGGGGTGTTGGCCACGCCCCGAATGCCGTCGGTCCCGAACAGTTCGTTCATACTGCATTCACCTCGATATGCCGGGTTGCATCGCAGCCCGACGCCGCAACTGACGAAACGCTATCAAAGCAACGACGCTTCGTCCACGTCCTTCCTCGCATGAAGGGGGGCAGTCACGTGGTGGCGCCTGGCCGGCTTGTGCGGCCGAAGTTCGACATTTCCGCATCCCGCAGCGCAAGGCTGCGGGGACGCCACCCCGTGACTGCCCCGTTACGCATGGAGCGATTCTCTCGAGACAATTGGCGCCTCCTTGACCGGGCCGGCGGCGGTCCCCGGCCCGGTCACCACCGGCCGATCTCGTCCGAGATCGCCTGCAGGCTGGCTTGCCATCGGTCCTCGGGGATGTCCTCGGTTAGGCCGATGATGAGCCGGTTGCGGCCGCGCTTTTTTGCGTCCGCGGCGGCGGCGTCCAGGAGTTCCCGTGTCTTCCTCCGGATCTTGTCCGGCGACGCCAGGTGGACGCTCGACGGGAAATTGATCCACAGCGCCTTGCCCGGCCAGGCCTCCAACGCGTCGGCCAGGCTCATGTCCGTGTCCGGCGCGGGCGTGAACGCCTCGACGTAGTCCATGCCGGAGACGGCGATCTGGTCCTTCCAGGCCAGGTTGTTCCCATCCATGTGCGAGCCAAGGAGCTTGCCCTTCTTGTGCAGGACCTCCGCGCATTCCTGTATCAGCGGCAGGCAGTGTTCCCGGTAGCGCGGCGGGCCCATCACCTCGGGGACCTCGTTCCCGCCGAAATTGGCGTGCGTGATCGGCGCGTCGGCCAGGAGGGGGAAGCGCTCCCGCAGTTTGCCGGTCATCACCTTTTCCAGTGCCAGGACCTCGTCGCGCCGCTCCGCCCATTCCACGGCGAAAGTCTCCACCCCCATCCACTCGATCATGATCTGGTGCAGGGGCATGTCGCCTGCGTCCCCGCGGAAGATCATGTCGCCGCCCGTGCGCGCCTCGGCCTTCAGGTAGGCGTCGTAATTGGGGACGTAGACGATGTCCCTGGTGAAAGCCATGAGCTTCTTGTAATCCTCCGGCCCCTTGAACATGTGCTCGAGCACCCAGGTGGTGAAGTCCGCCGGTTCCTTGACGATAGTGATCATTCCAGCGGGCGTCTCGATCTCCACGCGGCACTGTAGCCGGCCGTTGCCAGGGTTGGTGTAATAGATGATCCGCTCCGGGCAGTGGGACCGTTCGATCCGCACCGCCGGCACACCGCGGTAGACCAGGCACAGCCCCTCATTCCTCAGATGCCGCTCCATGGCGCACTGCGGGATCATGCCATGATAGGCGGTGAAAGGCGTCTTGTCGGCCGGTTCGCCGCGGAGTACCGCGAGCACGCGTTCCCTGGGTGTCATGGCTGTTCCTCTTATACTTGAGTTCTATCCGTCCTGCAACAGAATCGGTCCCGGCGATACTGCCGCCCGCAACCCAAGCTTTGTCGCGAGCTTTGTCGACAAAACTCGCGACAAAGGCGCCTTGGTCTCTGACTTTATGATCTGAAACGGACGACCTGAAATTTTTTTTCATGGCGCCTGCTTTTTCGCCAGGCATCGAGCGCCAACGGGAACAGGCACGCCAGCAATGCGATCCAGCCGAACAGCAGTGATTGCCCGATGCTGAACCCGAAGCGCCTCTGGCCGATCCGCATGACTGCCATCATCGGCAGCATAATGAACATCAGTTCTCCGACCTTGCGGCAGGTCGTTGCCAGGCTGTGGCGCGTCTCGTAGGCCGCAATGACCCCCACCATCGGGAAAACCGTCATGAACCCCTGCAGGCGCGCCTTGATCATCACCAGAATGCCGATCACAACCATAACGGCCATCAACTTTTGCCAGACGGGCAGGGAGCTTCTGTGGCCCGGTTCATCCACGTCCTCGAACATGAAATGGATTCCCACCCCTATCAGCAGCACTGCGGCTGAGGTCGCCCAGAACATGGTTTCGGTCTTCGGCGCCGCGGCGGCCAGCCCACAGCCGGCCAGGCAGTAGGCAACTGCGGGCAGAATAATTGCGGCAATGATGTTCACGCCTGCAACACTGTGCAGGATTCTCACGCCCTGCGTGAACAGGTACAGCACAAGGAGCCCGAGCACATTGGTCGCATCGACTTCCAGGCCTAGCGACAGGTTGGCGATCGAGAAAGGGATCGGCAGCATCAGCATGAGCGCCTTCAGCCGGGCATTGTGGATGTAGGCAATCGTCGTGGCCATTAAGGACACGACGACCAGCAGCAGGACGTCCCAAAGCCCGATGCGCATGCGCGCGCTTTCTATTCCGAAATAGTCCGGCCGCTGCCGGGTCTGACGACCCTGTCACTGCGCCGGATTCGCGCAAAGCCGTCCGTCTCGTCGGCGAAGATACGCGTCCCGATTCCAGCGAGGATGGCGGCGCCAAGCGCGCCGGCGTAGGCCCCGGCTTCGGTCAGGACGATCTCGACGCCGATTGTGTCCGCCAGAATCTGCGTCCAGACCGGACTCTCGGCGGGTCCGCCAACCATTACGATGCGATCGTAGCGGAGTCCGGCCAGGCGAAGCGAATCCATTTTCGCTTTCGTGTCCAGCGCGATGTTCTCCATGAGCGCGCGGCAGGAATCGCCGGCCCCCGGCGGGCTGCGGCCCGCCGTCTCGTTGAACTTGGCATATCGCGCGGACATGGAAGATTCGGCGGCGAATGTCCGCGCGACGAACTCCTGAACCTTCTCGCCGATTCGCGGCAGCGAAAACATAGCGCCCCATGGACCGGCCGGCGATAGGAACGGGTCAGCCAGCATGTTCTGTGAGAGCGCGATCTCCCTGTCTGCCACAGGATAAAACCCGACCCATGATGTGCCGCAAGATAACAGCGCTTTTCCGGGCCGCAGCGCTCCGCAGCCTCGGGCGGCGCTCGGATGATCGAAGGCGCCCATGACCACGGCTGCTCCTTCCGGCAACCGGGTATCCTTGGCAGACCGGGCCGTGACGGTTCCGAGGACCGTGCCGCTGGGCAAGAGCACGGGCAACTGTTCCGTTCGAAGCCCAAGCCAGGTCAGAAACGGCTTGTGCCAGGCGCGTTTCACTTGGTCCTGGAGGTAAAATGTTGTGGCTGTGGAATGATCCATGCCGTATCGGCCGGTCAGGCGGTGATAGAGATAGGTGATGTTCATGGCTGCCATTGCGGCTCGGTCAAACAAGTCCGGCCTATTCTGCTTGAGCCAGGCCAGTTCCACGAGTGGGAATCCGCGGAAGTACGGCCATCCGACCGTCCTGTAGATTTCCGCGGGGGTGATGCCGGCTGGGTCTACCCGCAGGTCGTCCGCGGCGCGCGCGTCCATCCAGTTGATGGCATTTGCCAGGGGGACGCCGTTCCGATCCAACAGCAACGTGTTTCCCGTGGCGCCGGACAGGGCAATGGCCCTGACTTTCGATCCCGACGCCGCCAGGATCAGCGAACGGATGACCTCGCCAAGCAGCTCGTAGCTGCGCTCGGACGAGAATTCCACGTAGCCCGGCCTGGGCCGTATCAGCTCGGTCGCTTTTCGTTCGCGCGCCAGAATACGGCCGTCGCTCGCCAGAAGCACGCCCTTGATCGCACTGGTCCCCAGGTCAATGCCGAGCAGCGTGTCCATCAGCCCTTTCCGCGCTTCCGGCAGCATCCCTCAGCCCGTTGAGAAACGTCAGGATGTTGCCTAGCCCGTCGAGTAGGCAGAGGGGCTTGCGCCCCTCCGCCTCTCACAGAACCGGA
>JASEHE010000111.1 GCA_030018915.1 Verrucomicrobiota bacterium | reverse complement strand
GCACAGAGCGGCACTGAGGGCGATGCATGGAAAAGACGTGCAAGATTCAGGTCATCTCCATTCGTCAGCGATTCTTCTCATCCGATGCGCCCTGGAGCACCGGGTAGGGATCGCCGTTTTCCATGTGAAAGGTCTGTTTGACCAGCCGGACCGCGTCCGCCGTTGATTCCAGAAGCGTGCGCGCAAAGCACGTCGCGCTGACCTGGTGTCGAATCATGACCGTTCCGCCGGCGCCGATCTCGATGGTCGGGTTGTGGACCCGCACGAGCCCGCCAAGCGGGAAAACGCCGAAGGTCATCTTGGTTTCTTCTTCCGTCACGCACAGGAACAATTGTTCGCCCCGGTCGCGCCGCCAGTAGCGGAGACTATAGGTCCGCATCCTGTCCCGTTCCACAGGCGCCTTCTTGACCGCGCCGGCCAGCGGAATCCCGGGGACCACGTCAAAGACAACCTGGTTGGACGCATACTCGCGCCCGCCCCACTTCACCACGACTTTCATCAGGTACTGGCCGGTCGCCGACACGTCGTGCCAGTCGCCCACGTTGATCTCCAACTCCTCCTTCTTCCCTGGAAGGGTGTAGAGGTTCTTTAGAAGCACGCCCTCCTTGCGGCGGCGCGCTTCGCCGGCCCCGAGCCGATCGAACACGAATTGCAGGTCAGGGATCGGCGCCGCGTCGCGGGCCACCACGAACGGCCGGGTGTCGTTGTTTTCGAGGACCACCTTGACCGGCAGGGGCTCGTACTGTAGGAACTCGGAATGCTTCAGCGCGATCAGAATCTTCAACTGGGCCATGGCCGGACCCGGCAGCAGCAGCAGGCCACACAGCGCTCGCGCGAACCAAGCTCCCATGGAAGCGCTCCCGTGTTAAATTGTACAGGTGTATCGCGTTGAATTCATGATGTTACTACCTGAATCTTGCGCCGCCCGGACGACCCCACGGCCGAATGAACGCGTCGTAGCAGGCACTAGAGCGATTTTGCGTGTCATAGTCCGCGTAACCATATGGGTGATGCCGTGCAAGAAACTTCTTGCACGCAGAGGGCCGCACAGAGCGGCACTGAGGGCGATGCATGGAAAAGACGTGCAAGATTCAGGTACTATATCACCGGTGTCTTCCGGGTCAATCTTCCTTCTCTGGAAAACAAGAAGTTGGCCATGAGTGGCGCATAATGGGCTGCACACTCCGGGTTCGACATTTCCTCTCCACCGCTCGCCCCAACCTGCTATCTTGCTCCGAACAGAAGAAGTTCCGTCCTGAACACTGAAACCTGACACCCGACACCTGATGCCAGCGCAAAGCGAATGGAGGGAAGCGAAAGACAAGAGGAAATCAACCGCGCAACTCGCCGCCAGCCGCGAACCCCGCGTTGCGCGGGATCACGCCAAAAACGCGAAAGCGGAAGCCGGAAGACACGGACTCACCCACTTCTTCTTCCTTCGCGTCTTTCGCGTGATTCGCGGTTACTCTTCATCTTTGCTCTTACTCGGTGGACAAGTCAATGGCGGGAAGATCGAGCCTGGGCTTTTCGGCCGGCTTGGTCTCGACGTCGGGCGCCGGTTCGACTTCCGCGTCGGGCGCCGGGGCGACTTCCACGTCGGACGCCGGGAGTTCGACCGGCGCCGCTCCCTCCTTGACCTCGTTGTAGGTGATTTCCTCAAGCTTGGCGCCGATGGGCGAAATGACGAGCAGCACAACCTCGCGCGCATCGGTAGGCCCATGCCGCTTGTGGTTGAACTTCACGGATGTGCCGGGCTCCATTCGGATATACTTGTAACCCTCTTCCACCGAAGGCAAGTGGAGTTCCTCCGCCATCTTCGCCTCGGCGTTCAGTTCCTCGACGGTCTTCAACTCTTCTTCTTCGGCCTTGTCCGGGTCTTTCGGATTCTTCACCTTCATTCCGAACACACCCTTGATCCCCACGACCCGCGCGTAGCTGCCATCCCGGCTGCCGCCAACGCTCAGCGCCTTCTCACGGCCTTTCTCCGAACACTCCAGGAGCGCTTCGAAAAGAGCCGGGTGAAACACCTTGATGATCTGGTCGTTGCAGGAAACGATCGCCTGGCTGATTTCGTCCACCAACGCCGCCTCGACAGCGAACTGGCTGAGATTCGTGGCCTGGACGATCACCTGGCCGGCCTCCACGTTCAGGCTGTTGCCGTTCTCCTCGATCCCCTTTTCGAGGAAGATGTTGACCTTCCCCTGCTCCAACCGAATGATCTTTGTCTTCTTGTCCTTGGAGTCCTCGCCTATGATCAGGGAGGCGCAGGCGCCGATTTCGCAGCGGCTGTGCTTGGTGAAGTACACGTCCACCGAACCGTCCGGCCCGGTAATGACGCGGGTTCCGAACGGGTACGCCTTTTTATCCTGGGCAACCGGAAACACCTCGTTACCATGCTGGTCCTTGGTCGGCGCCTCGCCGGGCTTATGAACCATGACGCTGCCGCGCGCCTGTATGAGCCTAAAGACCGGCTCAAACCGCTGGGCGGTCTTGACGGCCGCCATCACGACGCTTCCGGCCAGAATAACGGTCAACAGGAGAACAGAGAACACGGGAAGATTATGTTTCATCGCCAGCGCTCCTTCTTCACGCTTATCGTTTTGAAAAAGCATCCACCTATACCTATCCTTAGTCTACTCGACCGGCCCGATCCGCGTCAAGAATTTCATTCTCTCGGTCCCAAACATCGGCGCGGTCAGGGCGCAGATCATGTGCTGCCCGTTGATCCGCGGGCGCATGTTCACGCAGACTCCCTCATGAATGTTCGCCGCGAGAGTCAGGATCGGTCGTTCCAACAGATTCCGCGGTCTCTCGAACACGCGCCGCGCCGCGAATTCGCCGCCTCCGAACCGGTTGGTCGCGCGGATTCTGTCGCGGCCCGCAATCTTCACGCTCACGCGCTTCCGGAGCGGCGAGCGAAGGAGGGAGCCAGCTGTCGGGATCGAACCGACGACCTGCGGTTTACAAAACCGCTGCTCTACCAACTGAGCTAAGCTGGCCCGGGCGGGCACTGCCGCCGCCATGCCCGACATCAGGCTACCGAATCCCGGGCCCTGGAACAAGCGGGAAGCAAAGGAAGACGGAAGTTTCATGGGAGACCGGCCGGCGCCTTCTCGTAGTCTTCGTCCGTGAACACACGCCGGTAGTCCACGAAGAATTCCTGGCAGCCCTGCTTGAGCGTCTCGAGATAGTTCTCGAACTCGCGGATATAGGCGGAGCGGACGACCGCTGGGTCCGTGATCAGCGCGCCGCCTGTCTCGAGGTCATGGAAGCGGATCGGGCGGTCGAAGGCAAAGGCGGCTTCCTGCCGGCCAGTCGTTGCCGTCGGCGCGCGGCCAGACTTCGGCCAGGTCGGCTAGAATGTTCAATCCCTCGTCGAGCGCGACATCGGCCTTCTTGTCGTCGTGGTCGGCGGCCACCTTTTTGCGCAACGCTCGCAGTTCGCGCCATATCTCGGCCATGGCCTTGCGCTTGGCGAGTTGAAGGGGCACGACCTCGGTTTTCCGCATCGCATCGAGCCGGGCCAGAACGTTGGTGTAGACGGCGAAATTCCGGTCGGCCGCCAGGCGCGCTCGCGACTGCTCGGCCAGTTTGGCCGTCAACGGTTGAAGATCGGCATAGACGGGATGCGGCGCGGGCATCACGCTCGTCCACTCCAGCGCATAGTCGAGACAGGTTTCTCCAAGCTCGGAGGTTTCGGTCAGGGATGGGATGACGACGTCGGAGGACACGCCGCGCAATTGCGTGGATCCGCCGGATACCCTATAGAACAGGCCGTTGGTGACCTTGAGCCGGCCGAGCCGCTCGTCTTTGCCCAGCTTCACGATCTGCTGTACGGTGCCTTTGCCGTGCGTGCTCGAATCCCCGACAATGACGGCTCGGCCGTAGTCCTGCAGGGCCCCGGCCAGAATCTCGGAAGACGAGGCCGTGCCGCGGTCGACCAGGATCACGAGCGGCCCAGCCCAACTGACGGCCGAATCCATGTCCGGAATGACCGCCACGGAGCGGCCCTGACGGACCTGGACCACGGGCCCCCGGCGGATGAACAATCCGGTCATACGCGCGGCCTCCAGCAGGGAGCCGCCGCCGTTGCCGCGCAAATCCAGGAGCGCGCCGTCAATCCGATTCGTGTTGAAGGCTTCAAGAATTCGTTCGACGTCCCTGGCGGAGCTTCGGGCTTCCGCATCGCCGAATTTCGCCTCGACGTCGCCGTAGAACACGGGCAACCGCGCGATCCCGCACCGCCAGGTCTTGTCCGCGCGCTTGACCTCGCGAACCTCCTGCCTGGCAGCCTGATCCTCCAGTTTGACTTCTTCGCGAACCAGCTCGATGCGCTTGCGGTCGGTCTCGCCGGGGTCCGAGGCTGGAATGACCGTGAGCGCGACCCGTGTGCCCTTGGCGCCGCGGATGATCTGGACCGCCTTCTGGAGCGGCCAACCGAACACCTCCACGTCCGGCTCGTTCTCCTGGGCTACCGCGACGATGCGGTCGCCAACCTTGAGCCGCTTGTCCTTGCCGGCGGGGCCACCGGGCATAATGCGGACGATCTTGATGTAGCCTTCATCCCAGTTCAAAACCGCGCCGATCCCGCAGAGGGAAAGCTTCATCTCGATGTCGAAATCCTTGACGAGACTCGGCGACATGTAGTCGCAATGCGGATCATAGGCCTGAGTGAAGGCCAGGAGATAGCGCTGCAGAACCCATTCGGCGTCGTGGCTTTCGACGAATGTCGGGTGCTGGCGGTAGCGCTTGGCGATGACTTCTTTCGGGGTTGGCGCGGGTTTCTTTCCGTCTTCCGTCTTTCCGTCTTCCATCTTCCGTCTTTCAGTGTTCGCGTCGGCCGGTTCGTCGTCATGCTCCTCGTTCGGGACCGAGGCGGCCACGACATGGGCCACGTAGTCGTTCTTGACGACTTTCCGCCAGAGTTCGTCCCAGGCCTTGTCATCGGCGGCCCGGCCGGCGTTCTTGCGCTTCCAGGCGTAGGTCTCGTCGGCGTCCAGATTCATGTCCCTGTCCAGCAGCTCGGCCGCGCGCTGGGCGCGGTTGCGGACGCGTTCGACGAAGACCTTGAAGACATCGAAGGCAAAGGCGACGTCGCCCTCGGCAAGTTCGTCATCGAGAGTGAGTTCGTGGGCGCCGAACATCGCGACGTCGGACTCCAGGAAGTATATTCGGGCCGGATCGAGGTAGGCGAGGTATTTCTCGAAGGCGCGTTTCGAGATCGTGTCGTCGAGCGGCTGACCGGTGAGGTGTTCGGACGGAAGCCGTTCGCTCAGAATTCGGGCGATGTCCTTGAAGTGCGGTTCGGGGGCAAGTGGCTTGGGCTCGGCGGCGGAGAACGCGAACCGGCCAGAGCCGAGCAGAAGCGACAGAAACAGGACCACACGTTGACGCATACGTCCATTCTCGCAGGCGCGGCCAGAAAAACAAGCCCGCATCTGTCACAGGGGGCATGGAGAAGGGCAAAGCGGAGTTGCGGGCGGGGCGGGCGCTGTGCTAGGCTAGGCTTCGTTCAAGCGCGGTTTGGAGGAACCACCGATGAAGCGGGCCTTGATCTGCGGAAGCACTCTGGCGCACAGCGGCGAGCAGCGGAGCCCGCCGCAGGGCACGCACGGCAACGCGCCGGATGGATCGAGGTAGCGAAGCCTTCGGATATTTTGTCGCGAGCTTTGTCGGTGCTCCCGAGCAGGCGCATGTTCAGTGACCGTTCGGGCCTTCGCCAGCAGCGTCGACAAAGCTCGCGACAAGACTCGCGACAAAGCTTGAAAACCTCCGAACTTGGAACGTTTCTCAGACGGGTTGGGCCGCCGGCGCACGATCGCGCCGGATGGATCCGAAAATGAGACTCAACATCCAACATTCAACGCTCAATAGGCGGAGAAGCCCGAGCCCGCGAAAGGCGCGGAAGCAAAGGAGCCGGAATCACTCGAAAAGAGTAACCGCACGACACGCACACGTCTCGCTCGTTCGCTCGCCTGGGTTCTCTAGGGATTCGCCGCTGCCTGGGGATGGGCCGGCGAGGTCAAGGAAATCAAGCTCGGCGTGTCGTTGCCGCTGTCCGGCGCGCTGGCCGCCTATGGCAAGACCACGCTCGATGGCGCTCGGATGCGCGTGGAGGAAGCCAACCAGGCTGGCGGCGTGAACGGCGCCGCGATCAAGCTTCTCGTCGAGGACAACCTCAACGATGTCAACGCCACCGTCAACGCCTACAACAAGCTCGCCGGCAGCGACGACGTGGTGGCGGTCATCGGCCCCATCACGAGTAGCCGGGCGCTGGACGTCCGACGCCAGGCAGCCAAGCTCAAGGTTGCCGTGGTCTCCCCAACCGCCACGAACGACAAAGTGACCCGCGACAACGACTATATGTTCCGTGCCTGCTTCAACGACTCGTTCCAGGGAGCCGTGATCGCCAACTTCATAATCCAGTCGGTCAAGAAGGCGACAACGCTCATTGACATGAACAGCGACTACAGCAAGGGCCTGTCGAAGAGTTTCGCCGAGGCCTTCGCCAAGGCGGGCGGACGGATCGTCGCTGAAGAGAAGTGCCAGCAGTCGGCGCCCAGCTCAAGAAGATCAAACCCGGATCCGTGATGGGAGAGCAGGAAAAGAAGGAAGATGTATTGACACCTCGATCTTGCATCTGAAGACGTGATTTCGAGTTGAGAACCATCTGGGAACCC
>JASEHE010000110.1 GCA_030018915.1 Verrucomicrobiota bacterium | reverse complement strand
AACTTTCCTGTCTTGCACCCCCGAAGAGCGCCGCATGATTTTGATGCTTGATCGGCGCCCCGCGATTTCGGATACTGCGCCGATCGCAAGCGCAAGCAACAAGAACAGACGGACAAGAGGACATCATGGGAACAGGCAGGACATTTCATAAGCGGCCCAAGACGCGCCCGAAGAAGAACCCTTCGGACCGCCGCCGGAAGCAGAAGAGCCAGAAAAAACGTCTCCTGGCGCTCGGCATGAGCGAAGAAGCGGTGCGCCGACTGACCTCGCGGCAGGTTCTCGATCTCTTGAAGCGCCCCAGCGAAATCGCCGGCCGGCCGGCCAAGACCTAGCACACTGGCTCGTAAATATGGCGACGTATTGGCTTAGGTGGACGTCGACCTCCGGGTGGCGCCAGCCCGCGCCCGAAGGTCGCAGGCCACCTTCGGAGAGACGTCACGGTATTTGCGAATGCGTGTGCCTGGCCCGGTCCTCGGTTGCGCGGCATGGAAAACAACACCGCCATCCTGCAGGATGGAGATCGCTGGGCGCTGTGCGCAAACCCGGCCGCCGTTCTTCAAACGGCCCGGCCCGGCGAAATCCGCGCTTTGCTCGAAGAGGTCGAAGCCGCCTGCCGCCGCCGCTACTTCGCGGCCGGTTGCCTCGCGTATGAAGCGGCGCCCGGGTTCGATCCGGCTTTCACCGTCAGTCCGCGCTCGACGCGGCCGCTGGCGTGGTTCGCGCTCTATCGAAATCCCGTATTCAGCCGCCGGCTTCCCGCTCCGGAGCAGGCCTTCCGGGTCGGCGCGTGGCGTCCTGACATCGCGAGGCGCGCCTATCGCCGCGCCATAGCTTCGATCCGCCGCTACATCGCGGCCGGCGACACCTACCAGGTCAACTATACCTTTCGGCTGCGCGCGCGCTTCCATGGCGACCCCTTTGCACTGTTTCATTCTCTCGTTCGAGCCCAGCAGGCCCGCTACTCGGCGTTCATCAACGCGGAACGGTTCGCGATCTGCTCGGCGTCGCCCGAGCTGTTCCTCGACGTTCGGGGCCGCGGCATCCGCTCCTGCCCGATGAAGGGGACCGCTCCGCGCGGGCTCACGCCCGCGGACGACGACGCCATCGCCGCCGCCCTCGCCCAATCGGAGAAAAACCGCGCCGAGAACGTGATGATCGTGGACATGGTTCGCAACGACCTTGGACGTGTCGCCGCGCCGGGCAGCGTGAAGGTCGCGAGCCTGTTCGACGTCGAGCGATACCCGACCGTGCTCCAGATGACCTCCACTGTGGTCGCGCGCAGCGCGGCGCCTTTCGCGGAAATCATGGCTGCCACGTTTCCGTGCGCTTCGATCACAGGCGCCCCGAAAGCGCGAACCATGCGGATTATCCGGGAAGTCGAGCGTTCGCCACGCGGCTTCTACACCGGCGCCGTGGGCTGGATCGCGCCCGGCGCCTCCGGCGCGGCCCGGCGCGCCCGGTTCAATGTGGCCATCCGCACCATGATCGTTGATAAACCCGGCGCAAAAGCCGAATACGGGACCGGCGGAGGCATCGTCTGGGACTCGCGGGGCGAGCAGGAGCACAAGGAATGCCTCACCAAGGCGCGGGTGCTGATGACGGAATACCCGGAGTTCCGACTCCTGGAAACCATGCTCTGGACTCCGCGAACGGGCTATTTCCTGCTGGACCGGCACCTGCGCCGCCTGGCGGATTCGGCCCGCTACTTCAACTTCCGCCTGAACGAGGACACGCTGATATGTCGCCTGATCGCCGTCGCCGGCGAGTTGCCTGTGGCGCCCCATGTCGTGCGGCTGCTGATCGATCGGAACGGCGGAATCCGGGTGGAGACGCGGCCGCATGTTGCCCGGCCACGCGCGGCGCCGGTTCGCGCTGCGCTGGCCCGGACGCCCGTCCGGAGCGACAACGTCTTTCTCTACCACAAAACAACCAATCGAGGAGTGTACGAAAGCGCCCGCTCATCCTGCCCGGAGGCGGACGACGTCATCCTCTGGAACGAGCGTGGAGAAGTGACTGAGTCCACCGTTTGCAATATCGTCGCGCGTATTGGCAACAAGATGTTCACGCCGCCGGTTGGATGCGGCCTGCTGGCAGGCGCGTTCCGCAGGCATCTGTTGGAACAGGGCCGCGTGACCGAACGGGTGATCCACCGGAATGAACTGGCGCGCGCTCAGGCGTTGTGCCTGGTCAATTCGGTTCGAAAGTGGGCGTCGGCGGAACTGATCGGGTTCCGGTGAGCGGCATTCGAAAAAAACGCGTCGAAACGCTCCACTTCCGTACAACGGGGAAAAGGCGGAGGACACGCAGGAAAAGTCTTGCGAAGCGGGCGGTCAGCGCGCATTATCGGCTGCGAGAGAAGCAATTCCGATGCTCGCTTTCGCACGAGACATAGCCGGTCGCCGGGAACTGCTGTGGTTGCTTGTGCAGCGGAACATCAAAATCCGCTACAAGAGTTCCGTGTTGGGCTTCCTGTGGTCGTTGATGACACCGCTGCTCATGATCGCGATCTACGCGGTCTTTGCGGGCATCATGAAGTGGAACATGGGCCGCCGCGACTTCCTCGAATTCCTGGTGGTCGGAGTTGTGGTCTGGCAGTTCCTGGCCACCTGCGTGAACGATTCCCTGCACGCCATCACAGGCAACAGCAACCTGATCAAAAAAACCGCGTTCCCGCGGGTCATCATCCCGCTCGCCCAGGTGCTGGCCAACTTGGCGAATTTCCTGCTCACCGTGGTTGTTCTGGTCGGCTTCCTGCTGGTGATGAAGAGATCATTCCACGACGTTCTGTATCTCCCGGTGGTGATCCTGACTCAAACGGCCCTCTGTCTCGGGCTCGCGTTGTTCATTTCGGCGCTCAACGTGTTCATCAAGGACACAGAGCACATTCTCGGCGTCGCGCTCATGGCGTGGTTCTTTCTGAGCCCGGTTTTTTACGCCGCGCAGTTCCAACTGGACCGCATCCCGGCCGGGCAGGAATGGCTGGTTTTCCTGAACCCCATGACCGGACTGATCTGCGCCTACCGCTCGATCTTCATGGCAGAGGCGCTCCCGGGTCTCGGGCTGGTCGCCCTGTCGGCGGTCATGTCCTGGCTGATTCTTCTGCTCGGGTTGGCCGTGTTCCAGAAATGGCAGATTCGATTCGCGGACGAACTGTGATGCCAACTCAACCCGCCATCGTTGTTGACAGTGTGAGCAAGACCTTCCGTCTGCGGGGTGGGGGAACTCGCACGCTCAAGGCTGCGGCGCTCGACGCGCTGCTGGCGCGGCGTAGCGTCCGGCATTTCGAGGCGCTCACCGACGTCTCCTTCGCGGTGCCCAAGGGCGAAACGCTGGGCATCATCGGCGCCAATGGCGCCGGCAAGAGCACCTTGCTCGGCCTCGTGGCCGGCGCCATGGCCCCAACTCGCGGCGCGATCCGAACGGACGGAACGATCTCATCCCTCCTGGAACTGGGCGCGGGCTTCCATCCCGACCTGAGCGGGCGGGAAAACGTGTTTCTCTACGGCGCCGTCATTGGAATCACGCGCAAGAAGATGCGCGTCCGCTACGCCGCAATCCTCGAATTCGCGGGCATCGGCGAATATATTGACCAGCCGGTCAAGCGCTACTCTTCCGGCATGTACGCGCGGCTGGCATTCGCGGTTGCCGTGGAGGTGGACCCGGACGTCCTGCTCATTGACGAGGTGTTGGCAGTGGGCGATGCAGCCTTTCAGCGGAAATGCCTGCAAAAAATGCGGGACTTCCGCCGGCAGGGCAAGACCATGCTCATGGTGTCGCACGACCTGGCAACCATCCAATCCGTCAGCGACCGGATTCTGCTCCTGGATGGCGGCCGAGTGGTCGGACTAGGCGGGCCCGAGAGCGTGGTCAACGCCTACCGCTCGCTGGCCGGCCGCCAGGGCGCGGACGGGCTCGCGCGGGAGTGGGGCGCCGGCGAGGCGCGGATCGCCTCTGTGGAATTCTTCAATGACCGGGGCGAACCGGCGACCACGTTCGAGTGGGGTGGGGGACTAGCCGCCCGCATTCGTTACGAGGCATCCCGCCGCATCGAGAAGCCTGTCTTCGGATTTGCGCTGTCGGATTCGGCAGGTCGCCTGATCTACGGCAGCAACACGCAAATCGAGGGCTTTGCGATTCCGTGGATCGAGGGGCAGGGGACGCTGCGTCTGCGGATACCGAAACTCGTCATGGCGAACGGAAGCTATCTGCTCTCGTTCTCGCTTCATTCCGAAGACCACCGAACGAACTATCACCGGCTGGATCATCGGTTTCCCATTGCCGTGGTCGGCGCCAAAGGGTTCGAGGGGCCGTGCCACATGCCGTGCGAATGGAGAGCCGGTTAGCGCCTGAGTGCTCTGGGTCATCCTTGCGATGACGTATTCTCGTCCTTCGCGCTCGAACGAGGACGAGAACGAGGACTGGAACGACAACAGGGACGAGAACGATGGACATCCTGTCCCATGCCGATGTGCGGGCGATGATCCGCCGCGCGCTTCGCGAGGATATCGGCCGCAGGGATGCCACGAGCCGCGCGCTGGTCCCGGCATCCGCCCGAGCCCGCTCCGCGATTCTGGCCAAGGGCCGCTATGTGATCTGCGGCCTGCCGATCGCGGCTGCGGTATTCCGGGCAGTTGACCGCCGCATTCGGTGCCGCCCACTCGTCCGGGAGGGGCAGACCGTCAACCCGGGTGACGCAGTCCTCCGCGTGTCCGGCCCGGCCCGCGGCATCTTGGCCGCCGAACGCGCGGCGCTGAACTTCGTGCAGCGCATGACCGGTATCGCGACGCTGGCCCGGCGGTTCGTGGACCAGGTTCGCCCGCGCGCAACAAAGATACTGGACACGCGCAAGACCACGCCCGGATTGCGCCGGCTCGAGAAATACGCCGTCCTCTGCGGCGGAGGCGCCAATCATCGAATGGGCCTGTTCGACATGGCGCTCGTCAAAGACAACCATCGCCGATTGTGGGAATCCGAACGCGGCCTCAGCCTGGCTGACGCGGTTCGCGCGACCCGTCGGAAGTACCCGCGGCTGCCGATCGAGGTCGAGGTCGAAACCGAGGCGCAGTTGAAGGACGTTCTGCGGGCCCGGCCGGACTGGGTGCTCCTCGACAACATGCGGCCGAATGCCATGCGGCGGTGCGTCGCCTTGGCCCGGGGTCGCGTTCGATTGGAGGCATCCGGCGGCGTCACGCTCGCCAACGTGAAGGCAATCGCCGCATCCGGAGTGGACGCCGTTTCCATCGGCGGCTTGACCCATTCGGCGCCGGCCGCCGATTTGTCGCTGGAGATCGAGTAGCCGTGATGACCACGGCACAGGGATCGAGGTGTCAGGTGTCAGCGAAGATCGAGACAAAAACTGAGATAAAAATTGAGACGTAGATTCTCAAATCTCGTTTTCCGCGGCACTGACACCTGAAACCTGACACCCGAAACCTGAACCCCGCCGACTTGCAGCCATGAGACAGACCTGCCTCGTTGTGAACATTGGAAACACCTGTTCTTCGGCCGCCCTCATGGCCGGACGTCGCGTGATCCGCGTCCGCCGCCTGCTGACCCGCGGTTCGACGGCGGGAAAAGTCCGCGCGGCAATTCGGCGGTTGACACGCGGCCGCCCAATCCAGGGCGCGGCGCTTTGTTCCGTTGTGCCGAAAATGAATCGGCTCTGGATTGCCGGATTCCACAAGGAGACCGGTCTTTCGCCACTGGTCGTTTCGCGCCGGATTCGGCTTGGCTTCCGCCTGGATTATCCCCGGCCCGAGACGATCGGGGCCGATCGGCTGGCGAACGTGTGCGCGGTCGCGGGCCGTCAGACCAACGCCGCCATCGTGGCGGACTTCGGCACGGCGGCCACGTTCGACGTGCTGACTGCGGACGGTCGCTTTATCGGAGGCGTGATCGCGCCAGGCCCTGCTCTGATGACGGAGTATCTGGCGGACCGAGCCGCCCTGCTGCCGAGGATTCGGCTGGCAGGCTCGTCCGGTGGGGTGGGGCGGAGCACGGCCGGCGCCATGCGAATCGCCGCTCGCGTCGGGTATCCGGCGATGGTCCGGGCAATCACCAGCCACATCATCCGGCGTCTACGTCTGCCGGACCTCAGGCAGAGAACCCAGAAGCGTGTCCGGCTGGTGGCGACCGGCGGATATGCCCGCTGGGTTGCCGCCGGCCTCGATATCCCGTTCAAAGTGGAACCCGACTTGACTTTTCAAGGACTCTATCGTCTGTATCACCTGAATCTTCGGCCGCCTGCGCGGACATATTCCGAGGAACGGTTCCTTGAGCCGTAAAAACCAGACGGAACCGCATGGTGGGCAGAGAGACGGCCATGAGAGCGCTCCCATTCGCAATATCGCGATCAGCCGGCAGTGTGAGCTGCTCGGGCTCGCGCGTTCGAGCTGGTACTACGAGCCGACGGACGTGGGAGACGCCGGAGAACCTGGCGTTGATGCGTCAGATCGACGAGATCTATGAAGTGTGGTGCGCGGACATCACGCACATTCCGCTCTTCGCCGGCTACATGTTCCTGGTGGCAATCATGGACTGGTTCAGTCGATACGTGCTGGCTTGGGAGTGGGGGCGCGCCCCAAAATTCGAACCACTTGAATGACTAGCTGAGAACGCCTTATCGGGATAAGAAGAAGGAAGGGATCGAGGGGGGGCCCCCCCTCGACACCGCGAAAGGAGGCCCGATATGGCAAAGCGACGTGGCCCGTCAGGGTCGCACCTAGAAACTAGAACCTCGATCTTGCATCTGAAGACGTGATTTCGAGTTGAGAACCATCTGGGAACCC
>JASEHE010000010.1 GCA_030018915.1 Verrucomicrobiota bacterium | reverse complement strand
CACTCAATGTTCATCGAGTGAAGACAACGGACTCTGTTCAAACGCAAATTGTGGGATTATTGCTCGTGCTGGGCTCCGGGCCATACCGCGCGGGAGGTTGATAGCGCGCATTGGGAATTGCCGTGCCCGGCGCTTACGGAGCGGTGGTGGGGAGTTCATTCATTTCCCGTTCTATCGCGCGATCCGCTTCTTCCATCGCCTTGCCGTATCGTTTCTCCTGCCGCGCGATGAACCGCAGAAGCTCCGGATCAATGTTCGGCGCCGCAGTGGAAGGCGGCTTGGCTGCAGGTTTCTCCGCGGCGGCCGGCTTCGGCGCCTCCGCGGGGCGAGCGCCCGCCGTTTTCGGCGCTTCCGGCGCCGCCGGCTGACCTTCCGCGAGCGGACTGTCCGACCAGCCGCGCCGCCACATGCCGGCCGTGTCCATATTGAGCTTTCGCCGCCGCGCTTCCGCCGCCACCTGCTCCGGGCTGTTCATGACGTAGGGGGTCAGGAAGACGATGACTTCGTTCCGCGTGTTGCCCGTCTTGTCGTAGCCGAAGAGCGCGCCCAGGATCGGGATTTTGTGAAGCAGCGGAATGCCGCTGCTGACCTTGCTGCGGCTCTGCTTCACCAGGCCGCCCAGCACGATTGTCTCCCGGTTCCCCACCGAGACGGACGCGTTCATTTCGCGGTGCAGCGTGGTGGGCCAGAGCGTGTCGCCGATCTTCTGGCCTTCCGCCAACTCATCAATCGTTTGTTTGATGTCCATGACGACCAGCCCTTTTTCGTTGATGTGCGGCTTCACGGTCAAAATGATGCCCACGTTTTTGGATTCGACAGCCGGCTCGTAGTGGCCGCCGGTCGAGGTGTCCTGGACCCATCGCTGGCCTTTGTAGAAGTATCGTTGCTCGCCAGCGTTGATTGTTGCTTCGACGTTGTCGTGGGTCACGATGACTGGCGAAGCCAGGACCCGCGTGCCGCTGTCACTCGACGCCATGTTGACCACGGCGTCCAGGTTGAGCCCAAAGCAGGTCAGGTAGTAGGTCAGTCCGCCGCCGGCGCTGACCGTGGTAGTCAGCGGGTTCTGCGGCGTCGCGCTGCCGCCTCCGCCTCCGCCCGCGAAGGCGAAAAGCGCCGAACGGCTGACGCCGTTCGGGTTCTTCTCATAGGCCACCATAGCCCGCTGCACCCAGTCCACGCCGGTCTGGACGGAATCGCCCAACTGCACCTCCAGGATAATAGCCTCGACCAGGACCTGAGCCAGCATGATGTCCAGGCATTTCACCAGTTCCCGAATCTGATTGAAGTCGCTGATGCTGGCCATCACCACGATCGAGTTGCTGCGCTTGTCGGGCAGCAGCTTGACGCTGTCCGCCGAGAGTTCCCCGATCTTCGACTTCATGGCTTCGCCGGCGCCAGGCGCCGGCACGGCGGCCTTGGCGCGCTCCTGCTGGAGCTTGGTGACATAGTCGCGCAGCGCGGCTGCCTGGTCCTGGTAGGACTGCCCTTCCCTGGCCGCGGGCGGAGTGGGCGCCGCCTCCTTGGGCTTGCCGCCGATCAGGGTATTCAGGCTTGCGGCCACCGTCTCCGCGTCGGCGTGTTCCAGCCGGATCACCTTCACCAGCACGTCGGGCATCGTCTCGACGTCCAGGACCTGGATGATATTGAGCAGGAAGCTCATGTTTTCCGGCGTCGTGATGATGATCAACTTGTTCGTCCGATCGTCTGCCGTGATCTGCACCTTGCCGTGGATGATCCCGCGCTCGGCCAGATCGAGCGCTTCCTCGGCTGCCGCCGGCGTCGTCGGCGCCGACGCGGGCGCCGGCGGACGAATAACTCCTGGAATCGGGGAAGGCGGCGGCGGAATCGTTTGCTGCTCCATGCCTGGCGCTCCGGTCCGTCGGGGGGCGGCGATCGCGATTTTCTTCTGTTCCTCCTTGGACTGCGCGATGATTTCCTCGAGTTTCTGCTTGATCGCCGAGGCCTTGGCGTAGCGAATCTGAACCACCTTCGGCTCCTCGCGCGCCTGGACGGGTTGATCAATGTAGCCGATGATCTGCATGGCCCTGGTGACGTTGACCGCCGTGTCCGTGATCAGCACGCCGTTGATCCGCTCCAGGCGGTCCAGTTTGCCGAACGAGTGCAAGACCGGTTTCACGACCTTTTCTACTTCGGCCAGGTCCACGTGCTTGAATGTGACCAACTGCGTGACCAGCTCGCTCTTCTCCTTCAACTGCGCGAGATCGGCCTGATCCCGAATCACCGAGGCTTCCTGCAATGCCTGGGCGCTGGGGATCACCTTCAGAAACTTTGCGCCCTGCTTCAGTACTGAGATGCCGTTCATGGCGAACATGGCGTCCAGGGCCTCGATCCATTCGTCCAGCGTCAGTTTCCCCTGGCTCTTCAGGGTGACCCCGATCTTCGGCGTCTGGGGGTGAATCAACGGCGTGCGGCCGGTCGCTTTGGCATAGTCCTGCAGCACCCCGTCCAGCGGAGTGTTCACGTAGTTGAAATCGCGGTCTCGCGCCGGCTCCTCGGCCGGCTTCGCCGGCGGCGGAACCGCTCGCTCGGGCGTCGTCTGGGCGGGCCGCACAGGCGACGCCGGTTGACGCGGCAGCGGCATGGGCGCCGGCGGCTCCTGCGCCAACAAGAATCCGGCCAGCATAATGAGAATCCCTGTTCCCGCGGCTCCGGGGCCGACTCCGATGCCGGTCGCTCGTGTTGTTTTCATGGCTGCTTCCTCTGGGCGCCGTTCGCAACGGGCCCCGGCTTCTCTTGTTTCACATACGCGCAGTACAACGAAAAACGGCCCCGAACGTTTCGGTCCGGCTTGGCGGTCACATGGAGCTGGCGAATATCCAACATGGCGGACTCGAACTGCGCCTCATAGAGAAAGGCCGCCAGGTTTTCCTGGGACGCCTCCCAGTCGTGGCATTCGATCGCCAGCTCATAGACCGGTCCCAGTTTCTTCTCAGGGCCCACCTGGCGCTTATTGATCTTCACCCCGGTATTTTGGGCGATCTGGTCCATAGCGAGCAGCCAGTGCACGTCCATCTTCTTGTCGGCCGGATATCGAGGAATCTTGGCGCTCACTTTTTCCAACTCGCCGGCGTGCTTCGCGCGGCGCCCGATCAACTGCCGGGACACCGCGATCTCCTGGAGAACCCGAGTCTGCTCCGCGCGCAGGTCCTTCCAGCGCCGCATAACGGGCTTGGCGAGCATGAACGAAACTCCGAACAGGATCACGGCGCCCGTGGCCAGCGTGAGCCCGGCTTCTCGCGGCGAAAACGTCATGGCGCATGCTCCGGAAACTTCATGTCTATCTCGAAGCTGAACGTCGGCTTCGGCCGGCCCGAAATCGCGGCCGGCGCCCTCGTGAACGTATTGCCGGCAAATAGTCTGGACGCGTCCAGCTTGTTCTTCAAGTCATAGACAAGTTCCACGGCGGGCGACGCTTCGCCCGAAACGCGCAGGCTTTCGCCCTTCTTGAACGTCAGGGACATCAGGTCCACCCCGGTCTGTGGAAGCGCGCCGGTCACTTCGCGGAGACATTCGATTGCCGAGTATTGCCAGTCCATGTATCGGTTCACGTGGCGGAGCCGCTCGCGCATGTCGCGCACTTCCTGCGCGGGGGCGCACAGTTCCACGGCCTGCTCGCGCAGATGCGCCAGCCTGCGTCCATCGAGATACGACCCGCCCATGACCGCCAGGACGCCCAGAATCCAGACTCCGATCAGCGCTTCCGCCGCCAGCAGCATCCGGTGTTTAAGCCGCCGCGCTTGCGACGCGCGCCGCCACGACGCCGGCGTCAGGTCCAGTCGCCGCTCGACTCCGGGCAGAACCTCCCGGCGGGCCAGCCCCTCGGAAACCGGCGGCAGGCCGCTCAGCGCTTTGGTCTCCGCGCGGCAGCCCCGCGCCGCTTCGATTTTTTCCGCCAACGTGTCGGCCGCGCCATCCTCGCGCCAGACCGTGAATGACGTCCGCTGGTCCGGACCCTGCTCGAGCTCCAGCGACATCAGCGTGTAGCCGATTTCCTCGATCACCTCGAACTCGAACTCCTCGTTGCCGACGCCCGGGCCCTGCCCCAGGAAGCGAAAAACAGCGGGAATCCGGCCCTGGGCCACGATCAAATCCACGCCGGCCGGCCGGCGGATCAGGATCACCTGCCGGCCTTCTTCCCGAATTTCGCCGGCGTCCAGCATGAGCTGCCACCAAGCCATTACGGAGGCGTCAATCCGGCCCGGGGTAGCTCCGGCCGCATTCATCTCGTTCTCGACCGCGCCCGCGACGTCCGCCTTTACGCCGACAATCAGAACGGCGTTGCCGGAATCCACGCGCGCCAGAACTTCGCGCGAAAACACCATCTGGTCCACGGGAAACGGCGAAATCTTGTCGAACTGGAGTTCCACCATGCCGGCCAGTTCGGCGGCGTCCGTTGCCGGCAGCCGGACCACCCGCATGAGGAGCTGATCCGAAGCCAGCCCAACCGCCAGGGCGCCACGGAATGACCGGGCCTGCTCGCGCAGCAGAGCAGCCCGGTCCTTCCAGCCGGCGGCGGCGCCCGCCTCCGTTTCGGTCGGCGGCGCGGCCGCCGCCGCAAGGGCGGTCGGCGCGGGATCGGTTTCGGCCGGCGGTATTGCCGCCGGCGCGGGTTGCTCCGACTCCGTTGCCTGCAGGGCCACCTGGGCCCGGCCGGTCACTTCGATACGCGCGCCATCGCTAAGCACGGTGGTCCACTGAAGACTTTCCCGCTGGATCACCAGTCCTGTGGCATACGTTCGCCCCATTGCGCGCCCCGTCTTCGGCATGGTTATTCGAATGAGGTCGGAAACGCCAACCTCTTCAACCGTCAACCGTCAACCGTGAACCTCTGAACCATGCCGCGTTTTCTATTCCTCCCGCCAGCGGAGGATTTTCATGTTCTTGCCGTCGCGCGACACAATGCACGACACCGTGTTCTTCACCGCGCCTACTGTGCCTACGGATGTAATCCGGAAAATCTTGGAGCCGGTTGTGATGTGAGGAGTCAGGGTCGCCCCTTCCAGGCCTGGCACCCTCGCGAAGAAATCGCTCACGCTCTGAAACGAGGTGTCCGGCTTCTCCGCGCCTTCAGCCTCCTGGCCGGCCTCGCGTTCCGCGATGATGAAGTCCGCGGTGGCGTCGTCAATGCCGGGCAGGGTCATGAGCGCCCGCCGCGAGGCCGCGTTCACGTTCACCTTGCCATCCCCATAGGTCGTCAGCAGATCGCCGATGCCGCTGATCCGGATCGGCTCCTCGTCCTTCCGCGCGGTGTTCAGAACTCCGCCGAACAGCAGAACCGGCTTCCATCCCCGGATCAGGAGCAGTTCCTCGACGGTGTCCAGTGGCCCGTTCTTAACGCGATAGGGCGGTGTGAGGGTCGCGTAGTGGTCGTCCGTCTCCGCGCCGTCCCGCCTGGGAGTGGAGTCGGCGTCCGTCCAGTCCAGGAACGACTCGATCAGCACGGGCCAGAGCCCAAGGTCTTCGGTGATATCGCCGACCGCCAGCACGCGCTCCCAGTCGTCCTCCGAGCGGAGCAGGTTGACGTTCCTCCGGGCGGGTTCCGGAACGATATCCATGACGATCGCGCCGTCGCCCAGCGGCTCCGTCAGACCACACACGGCAAGTCCGTCGCTCAGGTTCTTCGCGGCGGAATACCAGCGGCTTTTCTCGGTCATGTCCGTCTGCTTCCGCGTGAGTTCGTCGCTCCGCGTCATCAGCATCTTGGCGATCTCGACGCCGGACCTGGCCAGGCACTGGGTTTTCAGCCTGTTGCGGTAGTACGTCGTGATTTTCGCCTCCACGAACGCCTCGAAGGCAAACGAGCTCACAACCATGGCCAGCAGGCTGACCACCCACACGACCACGATCAGCGCAGAGCCGTCCCGCGCCGCCGCGGCGCCGCGGCGGCGTCCCATCAATTCCGTTGTCCGGTTGCCATTCATCGGTGGCTGGCCCGCGCGTTTCACACTCCCGCGCGAAATATCCGGGCTAGTGGTGCGGCGACAGGGCGCCCGCCGGAAGGCCGACCACCCGTTTCAGTTCGAGCGGGGCCTGTTCCTGTTCGATCGGCTCCAGATAGAGCGTCAGTTCGACCGCCGTAGGCAGTTCGTTCGTGTTCGTCCACTCGTCCTGCCAGTCTATATCGGTCGAGTCCGACACTGTCTTCCACGCCGCCCGGCAATTGAACCCCGCCACTCGCCTCGAAATCGGCGTCCATTCGATCTTTTCCTGGTCGAAATCCTCGGGCTGCCCAATGATCTGCCACGCCTTGACCATCGCCTCGCTCTTGCCGCGCGCGCCGGTGTCAACCTTGAAGCATACCCGGTGTGGACTGCCCATGAACGGGCAGTCGTTGCCGACAAGCGCTCCACCCAGTTTGACCCAACCGATCTCGTCGCTCGAGTAGGGCCCATTGCCGTTGTCCTTGTGCGTGAAGCCATAGGCGCCCATCCCGCTCCGGGGCGCGTCCGGGTAGTAAGCCGAGCGCAGCCCGGAGACGAGTTGCTCGATCACGAAATCCCCGTGATGCAGATTGTCCATCAGCGTCATCCCGCGCTTCCAGCCGGTCAGCACGGTTGAGAAGCACCAGTATGTCACCAGGGCCACGACCGACATCAGCGATACCGCCAGCATGATCTCCAGCAGTGTGAACCCGTCCGCCGCGCGCCGCGCGTGGCCAGGCTCGTCTCTGCCCTTGGTTGAGAAGGCCTTGATCATTTTTCGTGTTCCGCTAACGGCGGCGGTGAACCTCGCCGCGCTTCGCGGCGTAGTGTTCCACCGCTTTGTTAGCCTTCCTCTTCCGGTTCTTCTTCCGGGATCAAGTCCGTCTGCCCGTTTTCCGAGCATTCGCCGAACTTCTTGCCCTTCAACGGGCGGAGGTCAATGACCGCACCGAACTTGGCAAAGATGGAGAGGGACCTGTCGAAGTCCTTGCCCCAGTAAACCATCGTGCAGGACATCGGTGCGCCTTTGCCGCCGTTCTGCCCATTGACGAGGAACTTGAGGCGGGTGTCGTACAGGAAGCAAACTGCCGTTGTCTTGCCGAATACATTGTTCTTCCAGTGGCCGGTGTTCGTGGCAACTGGCACAAGGGCGAGAACTTCGGACTTGTATTCCTTGTGTGCGGTGGCACAGCGGCACAACCACTTCTTGATCGAAGTGCCACGCTCCTTGTCTATTCCGTATGGCGGATTCACGTAGATCGTGGGAAAATCCCAGGTCTCTCGGAGTCCGTCATGCTTCGGAAGGCGGTATTCCGTTTCCGCATGCACAATCGAATACTCATTTGAGCAGGGATCAAGGGCGATGTGGCCGCCGAAGAACTCACGTACCGCATTGACGTACTTCTCCGGTGTTCCCCACTCCTGACTGAGAGTGTTCAGTGTCCGCCCGGCTGTCATGCGTGAATCTCCTGCCGGTTCTTGCCTTTCAGCGTGCCCGGTTCGTCTTTCAGAGCCCCCAGGCTTTTGCCTGCGGGGGCGATGATGTTGAACCATCCTTCAATCGTACTCGCCTTCGATTTGAAGTAGGTTTGAAGGGCGGTATCGGCGGCAAGAGAGATTTGGACTTTCGCAAACTGGTTTACCCCCTTCTTGCCGGTGTAACTGGCAAGAAATGCTTTCCGGGCTGCCCCAAGTTCGGCCGCTGGGTGTAGCAGCAATTCGTCAATGAATTGGGCGATGCCTGCGTCGGTCAAGAACAACGGCCAGTCGTAGGACTGGGCAAGCACCTTCAGTTCCTTGTTGTGGTTCTCCGACGTGAACCGGTTGCCGTGATTGCTCACGACGCCGACGGTCAAGATGAAGCGTGAAAGCAGTTCTGGATCACCCGACGCAATGATCTCTGCCATCAGTTTGTAGTAGTCGCCATGCCGAAACGACCCGTCACGCTTCTGAATGAGACCGCCCATGCTGCCATCGGTCAATCGGATCTTCTGCAATGCGGACACCGTTCGGGCAACGTAGGCGCCTTGCTTCGCCTTCTCAGTCGTCTGCGGTCCCTTCCGCATGCCTTCCTCGACGCCGACGCGTTTGCACTCGAAAATAGCGAAGGGACGGCGGCGAAGGGTGGCGACGGAGTACCGCCCGGTCTTCTTGCCGAGGCTGTCAAGGCATGCGTTGAGGAATGTTTCGCCGCAATCGCAGACCGTGCATGAGTTTCGGAGAACCAAGTCTTTGCTCAGGAGGGCACTGGTCTTGATCGCGTCCGAATGGATCGCCAGTGCGGCAACCTCCGGGAGTCTGGCAATCTTCCGCGCCGTAATGGGAAGGTCGTCCCGGCTGAAGTCAACCGTGACGAGCGGGTTGGACGGATGGAGGCTGTATTCGACGTTGTGCGTGATGTCGTCGTTTCCGAACTCTGGTAGCGGTTTCTCTATGGCAACATTCCGCTCAAGGCCCCACGCCTTTAGCGAGTAGAACGTGATGATTTCGACGAGGGTGCCGAGGGCTCGACCAGCGGCCTTTTTCGAGTCCTTGGCGTAGTGAAAGACCTTCTCGGTAAGAACCTTCTGTAACTGGTCAACTGATGGGTATGACATTCTCTGTTTTCCCTTTCTCCGTTTCATTTTCCTCATGGCTAACGTATTCTCGGGCAACGTTTGTAATTGCCGGGGATCCGGCCCGATAGCGGATCCACGGACAGTCATTTGCCGCGTATTCCGAGCGTCATTTGTTGATCGCGCGACGTATATCTCATGCGCCAGACGATGATAGAACAACGTTTGCGCAACGCGGGCTGACGCCCGCAACCCAAAACGCTCAACATGCAACGGCGGGAGTCGGCTCATGGCCTCGCCATGGTTCGAGAGAGACGACGTGCCCGAACTTGCACCGCTCGCTGGATTTCATCTCTGTGTGTTGAACGTTGCATGTTGAGTGTTGAGTCCCGTGTCTTCTCGTTTTTTGCGGCGGTTGCGCCGTGATAAGGCACTAATCCGGGAAGATTCGTGGTCATTGCGCCGCCTTTCCGGGCATGCCGGCGCCCCAGGGTCCGGGCGGCCGTCCTGGCACCGTCGCCGGCGGTCGCCCCGGCACGGGCCCGGAGGTCGCGCCCGGCGCCGGTTTCGTCGCCGGGGCCTTCAGCAGGCCTGTGTCGGACGAGCCGGACGCGTTTTTCGAGCTGCCCTGGACGAAAATGTGCCGGACCACCTCCTCGGACTTCTCGACGCCCCGGTAGGACCAGGTCGCCTTGTCGCGGACAACGAACAGATCGTCCTGGTCCGCGTCTTCCTCGACCTCGCGCGAGTAGCTCAGCCCGTTCTCGTATTTCACCGGTTCCACGATCAGATTCTCCGGCTTGTCCGACTCCGTCGGCGGGTGCTCGGTTTCGCCCAGGCTCAGCGCCCACTGGGCCGCCTGGTATTCCTGAGCCCGCCGCACGACGGCCAGGCAGTTCGACACGCTCGTGAGCAGGATCGCCATGCTCAGGCCCAGGATCGTGACGGCCATCAGCACTTCGATCAGCGTGAATCCCTTCTTCATTGCTCCTCGGTCTCCACGGACGACAGCGCGTCCACGTTGATCGTCACCTGCTTGCCGCTCGAGTCCTTGAGCCGGACCGTGTACGGGGTGCACGTGCCGTTGTTCCGGTACGTCACCCGGCCAGTCCCCTGGTTCAGAAGCAGATCCTCCGACGCGATCTCCAGGCTCTCGATGGTCACGCCTTCCAGCGCGCGGCGGAACAGCGCGGAGCGGTCGTCCTGCCCCGCCACGGCGATCGTCGCGGCGGAAAGGTCCAGGTCCAGGGTCAGGTTCTTCTGTTGCAGCACGGCCATGCTCCTGGCATACCGGCCAGCCATGACCAATTCCCGCGTAGCCAGGCGGATACGGCTGCCACGGATGGAGCGCGAGAGCGCCGGGAGCATCACCGCCGTGACGATCCCGAGGATCAGGATCACGAGGAGAATCTCCATGAGCGTGAAAGCCCGGCATCGCGTCGCCTGGTTCATGATCTGGCCCCGCTCAGTTCGTCAAGTCATCTTCGTTGCTCATCTGACCGTCCGGCCCCGCCGACCGCACCTCGAAATCGAACTCGCCCTTCAGCTTGTAGTGAAACTCCACGCCCCAGGAATCCCGGAGGTTGTCGTCCCGCAGCAATCCCGGCCGATGCTGGGTTGCCGCAGTCAATTCGCGCAGCGATGCGGGGAGTTTGCCCGTCTCGGTTTCGTAGAGGTTGATGGCCGTGCAGATGTTCTGGATGCTGGTCCGCGTGGCGTTGATCCGCGCCGTGGTTCCCTGTCCCCGGAAATTCACCACGACCACCGCCGCCAGGATTCCGAGGATGATCACGACCAGCATGATCTCGATGAGCGTGAAGCCCGCGCGCCCGCGCGCCCGTCGTTCCTGCTCCTGTCTCCGCTTGTCCATGGACTGTTCGCGCGTTCTCATCGTCGCCGTCCTTTCACTATGCGGCCGGCCGGCCGCAACCTAATAGCGCCTTGCGAAAGAATCGGCGCCAACATGTTGACGCAAACGTCCGCAATGGCCTCTTCTCCGGTTTCGAGTTTCCTGTTTCACGCCATACCAATGCCGCTGGTCAGCCGGAAGACCGCCATCAGAATGCTGATGGCGACGAACCCGACCATCACGGCCACCACCACGATCAGGATCGGCTCCAGGGCGGTGGTGAAAATCTTCAGGTTCCGCTCCAGTTCGCTCTCGTAGCGCCGCGAGACGTGGGCCAGCGCCCCACACATGTCGCCGGTCTGTTCGCCCACGGAGAGCATGTCCGTCATCATTGGCGGAAACACCTTGCCGGCGGCCAGCGGCCCGGAAATCGTCGTGCCGTCCGTGACGCGGTTGCGGGCGTTACGGATTTCGCGGCCGATCACCGTGTTGCCCACGGTCTGCTCGACGATGGCCAGAGCCCGCAGGACCGGCACGCCGTTGGCCAGCAGCGTTTCCAGGGTGCGCGCGAAGTTGGCGAAAATTCCCGAGGCCACAATGCCTCGCAAGAGCGGCGTCTTGAGCAGCAGGCGGTCGCGCCACAGGCGGCCCCGCTCGGTGCGCAGCGCGCGCCAGGAAAGGATACAGACCGGCGCCATGACCAGCGCCGCGAGCCACCCGTACTTGAGCAGCCAGGAACTGGCGCCGATCAGGATGCGGGTGGGCAGCGGCAGCGCGGTCTTCATGTTGGCGAATACCGCGCTGAAGGTCGGAATCACCTTGACCAGCGAGAACACGAGCGTCCCGAGCCCCATGGCGAGCACGATGCATGGATACACCAGCGCCATCGTCACCTTATCCTTGGTTTCCTGAACTCGCTCGTAATGCGAGACGAGCCGCTTGAGCACCTCGCCGAGCGCGCCGCTCGCCTCGCCGGCCCGGATCATGTTGACGTACAGCTTGGAAAACACGCGCGGGCTCAGCGACATGGCGTCCGAGAGGCTCGAGCCGCAGACGATTTCGTCACGGAGTTCCGCAATGACCGCCGCTCCGCCCACTGAGTCGCTCCGGCGCTTCGCCAGCGCGTTCAACGCGTTGCCCAGCGTCATGCCCGAAGCCAGCAGGTCGCTCAATTCCGTGGTGAACAGCAGCAAGTCCCGCCCGCCCATTCGCCGCCGGCGGCCGATCCGGGGCGCCGCCGAATCGCCGGCGCCCGGCCGGGCTGCCGCGCTTCCGCGATCCTGCACGGAAACCGGGATATAGCCCAGTTTCTCGATCTGCAGCAGGGCCGTCCGGCGGTCGTTGGCCTCGAGGGCGCCCTCGACTTTCTCGCCCGCGCGGCTGCGCGCGGCATAGACGAATTGCGGCATGAATTACCCCCGGCTCGAACGATAGCCTCTGTCGCGCGGCGGGAAGTTCCGCGACTTGGGCGCCGGCGTCGGAGCGTCAGCTTCCTTGTTGCTGGCCCCAGCCCGCGCCAGGTAGGCGTCCAGCACCAGAGTCAATTCATCCACGCTGGATTTCAGCGTCGCGGCTTCCTTGTCGGCCAGCAACTTGCGCCGATACGCCCTTCGCATGTAGTGCTCCGCCGCCTTGAGGTAACCCCGGGTCAGACGGATGGCCCGGCGGTTGCCCTGGAATCCCCTGCGGCCCAAAGCCTCGGCAATGGCCGCGCCGATGTTGTCCGTCGTCTTCACGAGTTCCGCGCCGACGGTCGCCTGTTCCGCGTTCTCCCAGTCCATCACTGCGGTCCAGACCTCGTCCGCCAGTTTCTCCGCCATATCGTACACTTTCAGACTCGTCATGTCTTCCGGCATCATCACTGCTCCTCGTTTTATGCTGTTCCCTCGTTCCCCCATCGTTCCGGGCTCCGGCATCTCTCCGGCCGGGTCCCCCCACCTCGCATATTTCATGCTTCCGTGTGAAACATGAGCTCTTTGGGTCGCCGCGTCGCGGGACTACTCGTTCTCCTCGGTTGCCCGAAGCACCTCCTCGATCGTTGTAACACCAGTTGCCGTTTTCTCCCAGCCGTCGTCGCGCAGGGTGGTCATGCCCTGCGCGATGGCCTTCTGCTTGATGTCGCCCGTGGGGCTCCGGCCGATCACGAGCGATTCGATTTCCTCGGTGACGTGAAGTATTTCGAAGATTCCGGAACGGCCGCGGAATCCCGTGCCGAGGCACTGTTCGCAACCGCCCGCCTCGAAAATCTCCGCGCCCCCGGGCCGGCCGGCCGGAAAGCCGATCTCTCTCAGAAAGGCGGCATCCGGTCGGCCGGCCCGCCGGCAGACCGTGCAGAGCCGCCGCACCAGCCGCTGCGCCACCACACCCACCACCGCCGACGCCACCAGGAACGGCTCCACGCCTATGTCGAGCAGGCGTGTGAACGCTCCAGCCGCGTCGTTCGTGTGCAGCGTGCTGAACACCAGATGCCCGGTCAGCGACGCCTGGATGGCGATTTCCGCCGTGTCCAGGTCGCGAATTTCGCCGACCATGATGATGTCCGGGTCCTGCCGCAGAAAATGCCGCAGCGTCTTCGCGAACGTCAGCCCGATGTCCGTCCGCACCAGCACCTGATTGATTCCCGGCATCTCGTACTCGATCGGCTCCTCCACCGTCAGAATTCGCTGATCAATCGTGTTGATCTCGTGCAGATAGGCGTAGAGCGAGGTGGTCTTCCCCGAGCCCGTCGGGCCCGTCACCAGCACGATTCCGTTCGGGCGGTTGATCAGCTTGCGGATCAGCGTCGAGTCCCGCTCGCTCATACCCAGTTTGGCCAGCTCCACGAAGCTCGCCTTGCCGCGCAGGAGGCGCAGGCTCACGCTTTCGCCGTACACTGTGGGCATCGTGGACACGCGGATGTCGACGTCCTCGCCCTGCGCGCGCAGGCCGATGCGCCCGTCCATGGGCAGCCGTTTCTCGGCAATGTCCATGTTGGCCATAACCTTGATGCGCGAAATGATCGCCGCCTGAAACCGGGTGAGCTGCGACGGCACGGGCGTCTCGTGCAGAACGCCGTCCACCCGGCACCGAATCCGCAGCCGATTTTCCATCGGCTCGAAGTGAATATCCGTGGCATTCTGTTGGAACGCTTCCCAGATGATCTGGTTCACAAACTTGACGACGGACGCTTCCTGGTCCAGCTCGCCGAGGTCCAGCTTGCCCAGCCTCGCGTCCGGATTCACTTCGAACCGGTCGTCCCGGATCATGCGGTCCACGGTCTCGGCGCCGACGCCGTAGAATTTCTTGGCCGCCTTACCGATGTCGGCCGCCGGGGAGAGCGCCAGCCGCACGCGCGCGCCGGCTGCCAGGCGCAGGGCGTCCATCAGCGCCATGTTCAGCGGGTCACTCGATGCCACCAACAGAGCGTTGTTCTCGAAGGAAACCGGGATCACGTTATACTGAAACACGACCTTTGTCGGCAGCCGCGCCAGCACTGACGGATCAATGTTCGTGGAGGCCAGCCGGACGAACGGAAACTTCATGACTCCGGCCAGCGTCTCCAGGAACGCGTCCTCATTCGCAAAGCCCAGGCGCGCTACGTGTTCCGTGATGCTGCCGCCGTCCTTGCGCGCGGCGTCCAGCGCCGCTTCGACCTGGTCCTCGCTGAAGAGCCCGGTCCGCTTCAGGAGATCCGCGAGATATGCGCCGGCAATTTCAGCCATCCTAACCCCCTGGCCCCGCATATTTCACGCTCTCGCGCGAAATATGCGGGCTTCGAGCCTCGGCGCCCCGCCTAACCCGGATATTTCACACGCCTGCGGGGGCGTGGAAATATCCGGGCTAAGGCGGAGCGCTCAGGATTAGCCTTCCGTTGTTTCGCAGTCCGCCGCGCCGGCCGGCCGGCCGGCCGCGCCATTCACCGCCGCCGCGACCCACTCAGCCTGTCGGGCCACGCCCATCAGGATGCGGACGTCATCCGTCGTCTGCGCGCCCCGGCCGAATATTCGCCGCAACCCCAGCATCATGTGGTCCGCTTTTTCCGGTTTCATGAATCCGATGTCCAACAGCATCTGCCGCCACATGGCGATCATACGCTCCTTCAGGGCCGAGGACGCATCGGGCGATTTTTCCCGCGGCGGGCTGTACCGCGCGCTGGCCGTGTAGACCTCGTACGCGCACACCAGAACCGCCTGCGCCACGTTGAGCGAGGGATACTCCTCCGTGGACGGAATCCGGATCACATGGTTGCACACGGCCAGTTCGTCGTTGCTCAACCCGTTATCCTCCCGGCCGAACACGAGCGCCACTCGCCCGTTCACGGTCCCTTCCAGAATCCGCGGAGCCCACTCGCGCGGGGTCCGGGCGTGCCGGCGGTAGAGCCCCGGCCGCGCGGTTGTCCCAAGGACTGCGGCGCAATCCGCCACTGCTTCCGGCAGGGCGCCGAATTCCGCGCGATTGTCAAGAATCTCAGCGGCGTGGCACGCCATCCAGCGCGCTTCGTCCATGTTGAGACGCCGCGGCGCCACGAGCGCCAGGTCCGACAACCCCATGTTGCCCATGGCCCGGCATACGGCGCCGACATTCCCGCCGCACAGCGGGCCCGCCAACACGATACGGATGTTATCGAGGTTCACCATTGTAGCGGCTTTTCGTCCGCGGTCAGTTCCGCGAACCGCTGCGCGACGATCGCCCGGCGGCTCTCCTGCCGCCGGCGCACCAGCGCCTTCAACTGCTCCAGCTTCTTCTCCAGCGCCTCGACATCTGCCGCCATGATTTCTTGCCGGACGTCAAAAGCCTGCTCGATGGCTTTGCGAAGCGAATCGAGAGAGAGAGAGCGCGCCTCGCCCGCGTCCTGGCGGCTGGCTTCCGTCCAGCGGTTCACCTCGGCATCGCTCTTCAATTGGCGGATTTTGACCGCGTATAGCGGCGGATTGCTCTGGCGCAGGGCCATGATGCCGAGCAATTCGTAGATGAGGTCCGTCAGACGCTCGACCGCCTCGTCCGGACGGATTCTGGACAGGGCCTTGAGTTCCCGCGTTTCGGCCGTGCGGTGTTCCGCCGCAAACCGCATGACGTCCGCCGCGTTGACGTCCGGAAACCGCGAGAAGGCCACCTTCTGGACAAACTCCCAGTCCGGCGGCGTTGGGGGGAGATCGGGGAACTTGGGGCGCGACTTGACCGACTCCGCGGGCATGGCCTTGGCCGCGGCCGGTTCCGGGATCGGTGGCGGCTGGGCCAGAGTCGCCATGATTGCGCCGGCCATCGCCAGGACCGCCATTCCCGAAATTATGGGCATGAATCGCTCATATCGTCTCATTATTTTCCCCCCTATTGCAAGGCGGGCTGCTGCCCGCAACCCGAGCTTTCGCCTCGGTGGCCTCGTGGTGATTCTTTCTCCCGGGTTGCGGCTTCGCCGCGCTGTGTCTCTTGCTCTCAGTCATAATCACAAATCTCCTCGCCGCGTCATCTGGCCCGGCGGCCGTTCCGGGGCAGAGCGACTGCCAGGCAGGCCAGTTCCTCGGCCGGCCGCCGCGCGCACAGCTCCATATCCACCATCAGTTCGTTGGCTCTGTTCTCCAGGGGAATCGGCTCGGCAACCAGGCGCTCCCGCTGGAACTCCGCAATGGCGCGCTCCAGACCACCGGACAGCGCCTCGATTCGCGCATCCAGCCGGGCGATCTCTGGGGAAACGCCGCCGGGCGGCGCTCCTTCCCGTTCTTTGCCGAGGAACAGGATCAGGCCGAGAATGACGACGCCAAACACCGGCAGCGTCCATGCTGTCGCGCGCGCCGGAGTCCAGAACGGAAAACCGCCCGGCTCATCACGCCGCCGGGCCAGAATCTCTGCCACCAGCAGGCGCGTGGAACTGACGCGCTCGCCGGCCAGATCGCGAGCCCGCGCGTCGGCGCCGGCCCGGGCCAGACCAGTCAGCGCGTCTTTCAGTTGCCTGCAATGGGCGCACTCTTCCAGATGCGCGCCGATTCCGACGGATGTGTCCGCCGGGTTATCCATCAGGCGCCGCATGATGTCTTTGCAACTCACAGGCCGTTCTCCGCTTTCAGGAAGCCTTTCAAGCGCTTGAGAATCCGCTGGGATTGCCAGAGCACCGTGCCAAGCGGCCGGCGCAGCGCGCGCGCTGCCTGCTCGAACGTCAGGTCGCCATAGAACCGCAGCAAGAGCAGATCTCGATCTTTTTCCGGAAGCTGTTGGAGCGCCCGCCGGACAGCCGCCTGCATTTCCGCCTCCATCATGGGACCCGCCGGGCCGGGCCGATTATCGGCCGCCCGCTGCCCGTCCGAATCTCGAAAATACTCGTCGCCGGGCATGACCTCGAATTTCCGGTGGCGCAGAATGTCAATCGCGCGATTACGGGCCACCCGGAACAGCCAGCCGTACAGACTCTTGCCGGGATCAATCGAATCCAATCGCCGCGCCATCCGGACAAAGCAGTCCTGGACAATGTCCTCCGCCAAACCGCGATCATGGACTAGGCCGTCAACATACGCCAGCATCCCCCGGCGATACCGATCGAAGAGCATGTCAAATGCCGAAAGATCGCCCCCCTGCATCCGCTTGATGAGGCGGGCGTCAGACTCTTCCGGCTGTCCGGCTTCGTTCATAACTACGATCCAATGGCCGGTTTATTGGCCGGATTCGGCGGGTTTTCTCCCACAATCTCTCCCCGGTTCCGAGCATCCATCTCTCCGTCTCTCCATTCGATTCCGTTCCGTCGAAAAACCCCGCGGTTTCGCAATTCATGTAGGGCACATGTCCCACCACCTTCGTAATCGTCCTCGATTTTCCTCCACTTTCCGAGTGCGAGTACGAGGACGAAACGGATACAGGGCCGATGCCCTACCCAACGCCTTTTTCGACGGTCGCTCGATCGATCTGTCCGACCAGCCTCGGGCCGGTGGCGGCGCTGAACCGTGAACTTTGAACCATGCCAGGTTCTTCATTCCCCCAGGAGTTTTTCCTTGAACACAAGGCGCTGATGCTATAATAGATCGTGGAACCTGTAAACCCAAGGACGCGTATGGACGAACTTCTGAAGATATTGAAAGAAAATGCCCTGGAATCGCCGCGCGACCTGGCGCGCATGCTCGGCCTCCCGGAGGACGAGGTCAAGCAGCGCATCACCGACTACGAGGCCAAGGGCATGATTCGGGCCTACCAGGCCATCCTGAACCCGAACCAGCTCGATCCGAACAGCGTACAGGCGGTCATCGAGGTAAAGATCACGCCCAAGCGCGAAGGCGGATTCGATCGGATCGCATCGCGGATCAGCAAGTTTCCCGAGGTGGAATCCCTGTTCCTCATGTCGGGCACCTACGATCTGCTCGTGTTCCTCGCCGGCCACAATCTGCGCGAAGCGGCCCATTTCGTCAGCGAGAAACTGGCCACCATCGAAGGCGTGCTCTCCACGTCCACGCATTTCATGCTCAAGACCTACAAAGACCACGGCGTGCTGATGGAAGACAAGGCCGGCGACGAGCGGCTGCCGGTCTCGCCGTGAGAGGCGAAATGAATCTCACGAAAGACAAAGGCCGTCGCGTCGCCGCTCATCTCCAGGGCATTCCGCGCTCCGGCATCCGCGAGTTCTTCGACATCGTCAGCACGCGCCAGGACGTGATCAGCCTGAGCATCGGCGAGCCGAATTTCGTCACCCCCTGGCACATTCGGGAGGCGTCCATCTACGCGCTCGACCGCGGAGCGACCGCCTACACCTCCAACCTGGGCTTGCTCGAGCTCCGGCGGGCCATCGCGGACTATGTTCGGGAGTCGTTTCAGATTGCGTACGACCCGGCGTCCGAAATCCTCGTTACGGCCGGCGTGAGCGAGGCGCTCGACCTGGCTGTTCGCGCCGTGATGAATCCCGGCGATGAGGCGCTCTACCACGAGCCGTGCTACGTCTCGTACGCGCCCGTGATTGCCCTGGCCCACGGCGCGCCCGTGGCGGTCGCCACGCGGCGCGAGGACGGTTTCCGGCTGACCCGCGCGCGAATCGAGCCGGCGATCACCCCGCGAACCCGCGTCCTGCTTCTGAACTTTCCGACCAATCCCACCGGCGCCGTCCTGACCCATGACGACGCCCGAGGCATCGCCGAGCTGGCCGTCGAGCGCGACCTCGTGGTGATCGCCGACGAAATCTATTCCGAGCTGACCTTTGACGCTCAACGCGTGAGCGTGGCCGCGTTCCCCGGCATGAAAGAGCGCACAATCTTCCTGAACGGTTTCTCCAAGAGCTGGGCCATGACCGGATTCAGGGTGGGGTTCGCGTGCGCTCCGCCGGACCTCACCGAGGCCATGATGAAGATTCACCAGTACACGATGCTCTGCGCGCCCATTCTGAGCCAGAAGGCGGCGCTGGAAGCCCTGCGCGGCGGCGCGCCGGACCTGGCCCGGATGCGCGACGAGTACCGGCGCCGCCGCAACCTGACGCATGCGGCCCTGAACGAGATCGGCCTGCCATGCCACCGGCCGGAGGGCGCGTTCTACGCGTTCCCGCGCGTGGGTGGATTCGGGATGAGATCCAGGGAGTTCTCCCTGCGCCTGCTCGACGAGGAGAAAGTGGCCTGTGTGCCCGGCGCCGCGTTCGGAGCCTCGGGCGAAGGCTTCATGCGCTGCTCGTTTGCCGCCGACCTGGACGAGCTTCGCGAGGCGCTCTCCCGCATTCGCGCGTTCGTCAAACGCCTGTGACCGTCCGCGCGGAGGAGCGGCGTTCGGATTGGAGAGAGGACGGAGGGTGGAGGAGAGAAAATGATGATGCAAGAATCGTCGCGGACTACTGCCGGGCGACCTGAAGGGGGAACAGCCGGCCGCCGATGTCGTCTTCCATGAGCTTGGCCGGGTTGATCTCGATCTCGAACATCTTGTCGCCCCGCACCACGGTGGCATAGACTCGCTTCATGGCCTTGAGCCCCCGCAGCATTGGTTCGATGTTGCCGAGCTCCTTGAACGCCACGGCGTTAAAGGCCACGATGAGGTCCTCGCTCTGGAAACCTGCCTGCCGCAGGTAGCCGCGCTCGTCCGTCACCGCCACGCGGATCGCGTTTCGCGGGTCGGCGACAAACCGCGCGACGGCATCCGCTGCCACGGCGACGCGCATGCTGGCGAACCGCTTGCCGCCAGTGGTCTCGATCGTGTAGTCGCCGGCCGGCAGGTTCGGGAACAGCGCCTGGCGGTTCGCGCCCAGCGGCAACGCCCAGCTCTCGACCGATGCGGCGCATGGTCTGATCGTGGGGGCGGGTGTCACCCAGTCGGGTAGTAACCACGGCGAACTGGTCGGCGCCGTCGAGCGTGTCGAACAGAGCGCCGGACAGAAACCGAGACAGGTGGTCGCCGATGGAGGGTTCAGCAGTCGGGAGAATGTGGTGGCCCTGGATGAGAATGGGATTGATTTCATCGGCTCAATGGATGAGCACAACGAGCGACTGAGCTGGCGCGCGCAACGGCAGGGTGCGGCGGCCTGAAGCGGCGGGAAAAACCATGCAACGACAGGAAAGACCATAGACACACTGGGAAAGCGGCCGCGGCTGAGAAGTAAAGGCTGAATTCGCGCCTCTCAGCAGCGGGCGGACCCGTTCTTCGCCGAGTTCATCGACGAAGATGGCTACAGCACGGACGTGTTCATGGAAACTCAATTCTTTCACGGCTTCTGACCCGTTACACTGCCGTTCGGAAAACAAAATCTCTCGCTTTTCCACTCCGGACTCCTTACTCTCCAGGCAACGCGAAAATGAGAACGCTCATCAAGAACGGCATAGTGGCGAGGACGGAGCTTTCCCAGGCGGAACCTCTTGACATTCTGATTGATGGCGGTCATGTCAAGCAAATCAGCCGCGACATCGTGGATTCCCGGGCTAGAGTCATAGACGCGCGCGGCAAATTGGTTGCGCCCGGTTTGGTGGACGTTCATGTCCATTTCAGAGAGCCGGGACAGGAACACAAGGAAGATATTCGGAGCGGGTCGCGCGCGGCAGCCGCCGGTGGGTTCACCGCTGTGGTAACGGAACCGAATACGATTCCCCCAATAGACACCCCTGCCCGGGTTCGGCGCCTCCTGGCGACCGCCCGCGAGAAGAGCATTGTCCGCTTCTATACCAAAGCGGCGATTACCGTCGGCATGAATGGCGAGAAACTGGCCGACATCGCCGGGTTGAAACGGGCCGGAGCCCGAGCGATCTCGGACGATGGGCATCCGGTCCCAACAGCAAGATTGATGCAACGCGCTCTCGAGCAGGGGAGAGAATGCGACATTTTGGCGAGTCCTCACTGCGAAGAATCCCAAATGCACAGGGAAAAGATCGAGCGCGTGGAGTCGGGCGCGTCGCGGAAGCGATTCCCGCGCTGCCTGCCTTATGGTCGACCTGGCGGTCCCCCCTACACATCCGAGGATGTCCTTGTTAAACGCGACATCGAGCTGGCGGAAAAGGCCGGGGCGCGCGTTCACATTTCCCATGTGAGTCTTGCGAAATCCGTGGAGATCATTGCTGCGGCCAAGAAACGCGGCGTCCGAGTGACCGCGGAAGCGACTCCGCACCACTTCTTGCTGACGGCGGACGACGCCGAACGCATCGGCCCGAACGCGAAGGCGAATCCTCCTCTGAGAACACGCAATGACGTGGCTGCCGTAAGACAGGGATTGCGCGACGGCACGATTGACGTTATTGCCAGCGACCATGCGCCTCACTCGTCGGACGACAAGAACCGCCGCTGGGATGACGCGCCGTTCGGCGTGATCGGCCTGGAAACAACGTTGGGGTTGGCGCTGACCTGCTTGGTGCGTCCGGACATTCTAACGCTGATGCAGGCGATCGAAAAATTGACGATCGCGCCGGCAAGAATCTTCGGGCTCGACGCCGAAGGAGTGGGCAGTCTGGCGCCGGGCGCGTCGGCGGACGTTGTCATCATTGATCCGGACCGGGAATGGAAAGTTGACGCGAAGGAATTTCATTCCAAGGGTCGAAACTGTCCCTTCGATGGGTTGGCGCTTCAGGGCAAAGCCGTCATCACGATGGTCGAGGGCAAGATCGTGGCAAGAGACGGCAAGATTGTGGCGGAACGCCGCGGATCATGAGCCGCCGGCACGATTGCCGGGCCCGATGTCCAGGATATGGTCGCCGTCGCGCGGGACACCGCCTGTCGGCATGGGCTGATAGGGGATAGTCCGGTATTCGCCGACGCTGCGCAGCCGGTTCAGAATATCGGCGATTGCTTCGATGGCCCGGCGGCATCCTTCCACTTTCTCGCGGGTATCGGGCGACAGGTCGCTCCGGGCGATCGAGTCGAGGTGGAACTGCAGCACGGTGGCAGGCTGTCCGATGTGGTGGCAGGCAGTTCCCAGGCTTTCGATCATGACCCGGTGCCGCTCGGCCACGAACAACTGCTCGGCCTGCGCCTGGATCGTCTTCTGCATCTGCTGCTCGAGTATGAGCTGCTGCTCGAGCAGCTCCATCTTTCGGCGCATTTCCACCAGGATCATATTCAGGTACCGGGCGATTGCGCTCACGTCGTCCATGTCTTCGCGCAGGCGGATTTCCGTGGGAAGCTCGCCCTGGGCCATGACCTTGAGGTAGTTCTTGAGGCTTTCGATGTGGCGCGGATAGCGCCGAAGCATCAGGAACCCCGTGACGCCCAGAACGAGCGCGAGAAAGGAGATCAGCGCCTGTATCCACGCCGAATAAACCCTTGGGGAAAAGACGCGCGTCACGACCACGAAAGCGAAGGAGAACAGCGGGATCACGACCACCAGCGTGATCGCCACTGACAGTTGGTGGCGCGCGCCGGTCGAGAACAGCGAGAGTCTCCGCATCAGGTCGGCGCTCATTGGCGCAGGGTAGCGAAATCGCGGAGCGGTTGGCGAGCTTTTCTTTCCGCTTGAAAATTTCCCGGGCGCGTGTCATCGTACTGGCTGCGCCGGGTTCCGACGTGACGCGGTGTCGAGAGACGCCGTGAATGTAGCTAGCCACGTTTGCGCCCGCCTGGCGGGCGCATCACGGCCCGAAGGGCGCATATTTCGCGCGGGAGTGTGAAATATGCGGGCAAACCGGTCGGCCGCAAGACGAAAGGGCAGCGCATGATTCGTTCGTTCGTCTTCAATCAGACGCAGGGACGGCTGATCAGCCAGGACGTTTCCACCGATCTCCTGAACGTCTTTCTCTACGACGACGGCGTCCAGCTATGGGTAGACATCCAGGGCTCCGACGAAGAGGCCAAGGCGATTCTGGACGGCATCTTTCATTTCCATCCGCTGGCCGTCGAAGACTGCCTTGCCGCGTCCGAACGCTGCAAGGCGGACGAGTACGAGAACTGCGTGTTCATGGTCATCCACTCGGTCGGTTTCTCCGCCGCGGAACACGAGTTCAAGACCACGGAATTGAACCTGTTTATCGGCAAGAACTGCCTGGTCACTTTTCACCGGGCGCCGGTCCGCTGCGTGGAGGCGACCGTCGAGCGGATTCGGCGCAACGCGCCGGCCGTGGCCCGAGCGCCCGACCGGCTGACCTACACGATCCTGGACTTTCTGCTGGACAGCTTCGAGCCCGCCATCGAGAATCTGGCCGGCGACATCGCCGATCTGGAGGCCAACGTCTTGTCCCGGCGCCCCAGAGACGTGATAGGCAACGTGATGAAGCTCAAGGCGGAAGTCCAACGGCTCCGCCTGATCGTGGGCCCGCAACGCGAGGTGATCTCCCGCCTCGCCCACGGCGAGTTCAAGATCGTCCGCGCGCACATGCTCCCCTACTACCGCGACCTGCTGGACCAGCTCGTTCGCATCGCCACGCTCGCCGACACCTACCGCGAATCGCTGAGCAATACGCTGGACATCCACTTCAGCCTCCAGCAGAACGAGGTCAACCGCGTCACCAAGGTGCTGACCATTCTGGCCACATTGTCCATGCCGATCCTGATCGTCACCAGCTTCTACGGCATGAACTTTCACCACTGGCCGGAGTTCGAATCGAAGTGCGCCTATGCCTGGGTCTTCGGCGTCACTTTCGCGGGCACAGCTCTGCTCTACTGGCTGCTGCGCTTGAAACGCTGGTGGTGAAGCGCGTTAGCCTGATTTTCGCAACTCGACCTCGAAAGCGGCTTTTTCGAGCGTCTTGCCGGTGTAAGCGCCTCATTCTGAGGGGCTGGATTTCAGGAAGGACGATGGCTCCAGACCTTCGAGGCCGTAGGCTTGCAAATCAAGGACTTACGCGCGAACATGCGCCCCAGTAGCGAGGGTTAGGGCTAGCGCTCTGGCTCGTAAATATGGTGACGTATTGGCTGAGGTGGGCGCCGACTTCCGGGTGGCGCCGGCCCGCGCCCGGACTTCGGCGGGATCAGTCGAGCCGAGGTTGCGGGCCGCCTTCGGAGAAACGTCACAGTATTTGCGAATGCGAGCGCTTAGGCGCCGAAGCCGGACAACCGTGAACCGCTGAACCGTCAACCACAGGAACCTCTTGAAGCCATGAGCAGTCAGTCTGGCATGCGGACATCGGCGGCTCGGCGATTGTGGGGCCGGGCCTCGCGGCGGCTGCTCCGGCTGGTGAGCGGCCGCGATTCCGCCGCGCGCATGGCGCGCGGCGCGGCAGCCGGTTTCTTCGCCGCAGCCATTCCCTTGCCCGGCCTGCAGATTCCGTTGAGCCTGCTGTTTGCATGGATTGCGCGCGGGAACAAGACCGTCGCGCCATTCCCTCAGCTCGCCAGTAATGCCCTGACCATGGCGCCGCAGGCCTTCTTGCAGTTCCGGATCGGCGCGCTGCTCTGGCCCGGACAGACTGCGGAGATCGATCAAGCCGTGGGCGCGTTGCGGACAATCCTGACCGACTGGCAGTGGAGCGCGGCCGGTCGGTCGCTGGCCAATCTTCGCGCCGCCGTCGGGGACCTTGGGCTGGACGTCCTGGGGCCGCTGATCCTCGGCGTGCTCGTCACAGGAGTCGGGGCCGCCCTGTTGTCGTACCCGACGACCGTCGTCCTGGTCTGGACCTGGCGGGCCTGGCGGCGCAGCCGCCGTCTGCGCCGCGCCGCAAGAACCATCCCGGTTGAGCCGCTGATTCTTCCGCCGCCGCTCGCCCCACCGCCCGCCCCCACCGACCCGGTGGCCCGCTACGCCCGCTACCCCGCGCGGTTCCAATACGCCTCGGCCGCGCGCCTGCTCGTAGACGGTCGCGAAGCCTATCCGGAGATGCTTGCCGCCATCGGTTCCGCTGCGGCCACCGTGGACCTGGAAACCTACATTTTTCGCGCCGATCGCGTTGGCGCGCGGTTCCAGGACGCCCTGATTCGCGCCGCTCACGGCGGCGCGCGCGTGCGACTCCTCTACGACTACATCGGCTCGCTGGGGCTGCCCGAATGTTTTGTTCACGCTCTCACGGAAGCGGGCGTCGAAGTGGCCGTCTACAACCCGCTGGTCTGGACCCGCCCGCTCTGGGCCATCAACCGCCGCGACCATCGCAAGATTCTCGTCGTAGACCGCCGCACCGCATTCACCGGCGGCCTGAACATCTCGGACGATTACGACTCCGCGGCAGCAAGCGGCGGCGAGTGGCGGGACACGCACATCCGCCTTGACGGCGCGGACGTGGCCCAGGCGGCGGAAAGGCTTTTCGAGCAGGGCTGGCGCCAGGCCATCCCCTACGCCGAGAGCGCCACCCCTGCCGCCCGCCTCAAAGCCCGGGCGCGGCGCCGACTGCGCTCGCTCGTGATCATGCGCCAAGGCGAGGAACATGGCCCCGATACGACGGGCGCGCCCAGCGGCGCCGGGAATGTGCCGGTCCACATCATCGGGAACAAGGAGTTCCGCTGCCGCCTGCGGATTCACCGGGCATACTTGCGCGCCATCCGGCGCGCCCAGCGCTATATCCTAATTGAAAACGCCTATTTCATTCCCAATCGGCCGGTCCGTCGCGCGCTTGCCCGCGCGGCGCGGCGCGGCGTGCTCGTGATCGTGGCCGTGGCCCGGCAAAGCGACGTCACTTTCGCCGCTTACGCCGGCCGCAACCTTTACAGCGAACTGCTTTCGTGCGGCGTGCGGATTTTCGAGTGGCCGCACAGTATGCTGCACGCCAAAACCGCGGTCATTGACGACGCCTGGGCCATCGTGGGCAGCTACAACTTCGACCACCGCAGCTTTGTCCACCAGCTCGAAGCCGTGGCCGTTGTGGCCGACCCTGCCCTGGCCAGTTGCCTGCGCGAGCAAACCATGACCGACCTCGCCCAGTGCCGCGAGGTGACGCTTTCCCAACACGAGTCCCGCTCCTGGCGCGCCATGCTCCTGGAGTCCGGCGCCTATGCCCTGCGCTATTGGCTGTGAAAAGAAAGTGTTCACGGTTCATGGGACAGAACGTTTGGGAATGAAGTAGTCCAGGCAGTTTTTTTTCGGGGGTTTTCGGGGGTCATCCCGGGGATTCTGGCGGCTTTCCTGGACTTGAAGAGCCGCAAGATCAAGGGGTGGTGTCCCACTGGCTCATCTTGCCGTTGCGGATCACCTCCAGCACCGTCTGCTCGCGCTCCGGCGTCACGATCGGCCATGTGTGAACATCTCGCCCGGCTCGGACCGGGCCGCCTTCTCACCGCCCAACAGCGCCAGCCCGCTCGACTGTCGCTTCGTTTCTCTCATCGTCAGGTTCCTCCACCGCCGGCCCAAGACGAGCCGCGGCACAACCCCGTAATCAGTTGTCAGTCATCAGCTCCCAGCTCGCGGCTTGCAGTTTCCCCACGAACCGCTTCTTGTCGTGCTCGTCCTTCGTCCCCGGAAAGTGGAAGAAAATCGAGGACGAAGGACGAGCACGATTACGAAGGTGGTGGGGCATGTGCCCCACATGAATTACGAAACTGTGGGGTTTTTCAGCGCAATCAAATAGAACACGCTGGCCATCTCATCATGAATCGCATACGGAAAGCCGCCAGTACGGGACTGTAGTAGGACCGGGGCGTCAGGCCGGGTTCTATCTGGAATTTTCCGTTCGACATTGGAGGCGCGATGTTCGATAGTCTGTCGCTGCTGGCGGAAGTAAGAACGATCGGCGCGGTAGGATCATGAATCTGTGGAAACATGCGCGCGGCGGTGTGACGGCTCCGGCGGGATATCGGGCCTGCGGCGTTGCCGCCGGGGTCAAGCCCGGGCGAAACGACATGGCCCTGCTCGTGTCGGATGCCGATGCCACCGTGGCTGGCGTGTTCACGACCAACCGTATCCAGGGCGCCCATGTCAAGTTGTGCCGGGAACGGCTGAAGGACCGGCGCGCGCGCGCTGTTGTCGTCAACGCCGGGAACGCGAACGCCTGCAATGGCCCGCAAGGAGTGCGGGACGCCCGGCGCATGGCCGCGCTGACGGCGGGCGCCCTCGGGGTCGCCGAGCGGACGGTGTTTGTGTGCTCGACCGGCGTTATCGGCCGGCCCATGCCCATGGACAAGATCGCGAAGGGCATCCGGCTCGCGGCGCAAAGCCTCTCGCGGGCAGGCGGGGCCGCCGCCGCGCGGGCCATTCTGACCACCGACACGACCGACAAGCAGGTGGCGCTGGAGTTCTCGATTGATGGACGGCGCGCGCGGATCGGCGGCATGGCCAAGGGCGCAGGCATGATCGAGCCGAGCCTGGCGACCATGCTCGCTTTCCTGACGACTGACGCGGCGGTGGCGGCCGGCGCGCTCCAGGCCGCGCTGGCTGCGGCGGTCGAGCACAGCTTCAATCGCATTACGGTGGACGGCGACCAGAGCTGCAACGACACGGCGCTGTTTCTGGCCAACGGCGCGGCCGGCAACCGGCCGCTCACCCGGACACATCGGCAGTGGCCGGTATTCGTCCGGGCCGTAGAGGCCGCAGCCCTGGCCCTGGCGTTGAAAGTGGCCGAAGACGGCGAAGGCGCCACCAAGTTCGTGACCGTGAACGTGCGCGGGGCGGCGTCGGCCGCGGATGCCCACGCGGCGGCCCGGGCAATCGCCAACTCGTTGTTGGTCAAGACCTCGTGGTTCGGCGAAGACCCGAACTGGGGTCGGATCATTGACGCGGTGGGGTATTCCGGGGCCCGCGTGGCGGAAGAGAAGGTGGATATCCGGTTCGACGAGCTCCTGGTCGTCCGGCGCGGCCGTATGGCGTCCGCGAAGTCGCCGGCCGAACTGCGGAAAGCGCTTGGCAAAAAGCGGTTCTCGGTGAACGTTGACCTGCGCCTCGGGCGCGCGGCGGATACGGTCTATACGTGCGACTGCAGCCCGGACTACGCGCGGATCAACTCGGAGTATACGACATGAACGGGCTTCGTTCGGCTGCTGGACCGGCCGGCGCGACCGGCCAGATGCGGGAAGTGATCAAGAAAGCGGGGGTGCTGATCGAGGCGCTCCCGTACATTCAGGACCTTCACGGCGAGATTGTGGTGGTGAAGTACGGCGGAAGCGCCATGGAGAATAAAGAGAACGCGGAGGGAGCGCTGACGGATGTGGCCTTCATGGAATGCGTGGGCATGCAGCCGATCGTCGTGCACGGCGGCGGCAAAGCGATCACGCGCGGCATGAAGGAAAGCGGGCTTGAAGCGAAATTCGTCAAGGGCCTGCGGGTGACCTGCGAGAAGACGATCAAGATCGTCGAACGGATCATCAAGGACGAAGTGAACCCCGAGATCGTGCGGCTGCTTCAGGAGAAAGGCGCCCCGGCGCAGACGATCAACGGCGAGGCAATCCTCCGTGTGAGGAAGCTCGTCGAGGTTGATCCGGCGACGGGCCAGACCATGGACTGGGGGTTCGTCGGCGAACCGGACGAGGTGAACACAGCGCCGGTCCGCAAGCTGCTGAAGCAGGGCGTGATCCCGGTCATCACGCCGCTCGGCATGGGCCCGGACGGCAAAATCCACAACGTCAACGCCGACAGCTCGGCGGCCGCCGTGGCCAAGGCGCTGAGGGCCCGCAAGCTGGTGTTCCTCACGGACGTGTCGGGACTGCTCCGGGATCGGGACGACCCGGAATCCATCATCACAACGCTGAAAGCCGGCGATGTGGAAGAGCTGGCGGCCAGGGGCGTCATTGACGGAGGAATGTTGCCCAAGGTGCGCGGCGGGCTGGAAGCGCTGAAGTTCGGCGTCGGCAAGATTCACATGGTGGACGGGCGGATGCCGCATTCGCTGTTGTTGGAGATATTCACGGACAAAGGAGTTGGAACGGAGATTGTAAGCGATGAGCAAAAGTGACGCGATCAAGGAACTGTACAAGCAATACGTGATGCCGACCTATGCCCAGAGCCTGACGCTGGTGAAGGGCAATGGAACGAAGGTGTGGGACGCCGACGGCAAGGTGTACCTCGATTTCATGGCCGGGATTTCCGTGCTGAACGTGGGGCACTGCCATCCGAAGGTGGTCGAGGCCGTCCGAAAACAGGTGGCGCAAGCCACCCACTTCTCGAACCTGTACTTCAACGGGAACCAGGCCAGGCTGGCCGAGCGGCTGGCGCGGCTCGGGCTCGGGGGCAAGTGCTTCTTCGGCAACTCGGGCGCCGAGGCCAACGAGGGGCTCATCAAGCTCGCCAGGTTGTGGGGCCACGAGAAGGGCCGGCACGAAATCATTACGATGAAGAATTCCTTCCACGGCCGGACGCTGGCGACCGCGGCAGCTACCGGCCAGGACAAGATACAGAAGGGGTTCGAGCCGCTTCCAGTGGGATTCGTCTACGCCGAGTTCAACAACCTGGAGTCGGTCCGCGCCCTGGTGAACGACAAAACCGTGGCCGTCTTGCTCGAGGCGATTCAGGGCGAGGGCGGGATCGTTCCGGCTGACGAAGCCTTCATGCTAGGGGTCCGCGCGCTTTGCGACGAGAAGGACCTGCTCATGCTCTGCGACGAGGTCCAGTGCGGCATGGGCCGGACCGGGCATTGGTTCGGGTATCAGAACTGCGCGGGCGTGAAGCCCGACGCTTTCTCGCTGGCTAAGGCGCTGGGCAGCGGATATCCGATCGGAGCGGTCGTGAGCAACGCGAAACTGGCAGACGTGTTCCAGCCGGGCAACCATGCCAGCACATTCGGCGGCGCGCCGTTGGCCTGCGCCGCCGCGCTGGCCACGATAGACGCAATCGAGGAAGAGCATCTTCTCGATCGGGCGCGGACGGTCGGCAAGCAGTTCGCCGACGAAATGCGAAAGTTCATCCTGAAATACGAGCACGTGAAGGAAGTCCGTGGCAAGGGCCTGATGCTGGGGCTGGCCCTGGACCAATCCGCCAAGCCGCTGGCCTCGCTCCTGATCGAGAACGGACTGCTCACGCTGGCCACGGCCGAAACCGTCTGCCGGTTCCTGCCGCCGCTGAACGTGAAGGACGAGGAGATCGAGGAAGCCCTGGAAATCCTGGACGACTGCCTGGCCCAGTGGCACGGCCTCGGCCAGAAGGAGGAAGAAGAGTCGGCGCAAGAAGAAGCGCCCGAGCAGGCGGCGGAAACCCCGGCAGCCGCGGCCTGGGCGGAGACCTCTGAGACCAAGCCGGCCGATGAAGCGGCAGCCGCAGCGCCGACCGAGCCCGACGCCGCGCCGTAGTCAAGGAGCGTTGTCTGTGCGGGCATTTTGACGGCGGTTGCTTGGCAACCTTGCCGTCAAGACGTCCGTCCAGCATGTCAATCTCCTGGACCTTCTGGACCGGTTGTTCGTCTGTGTATCCGTGTTCATCTCGTAATCGTCCAGAGCGCTTCCGTAATCATCAGGAGGCGCTCGACATCCATCCGCATCAGCTCGACCTGCGAACGCGCCTGAGTGGCGGTGGCGGAAGCGCTGTCCGCTGCCCAGGCGACCAGCACCCTGGCCAAGACGCTCAAAACGCATGTCGCGCCGCGGCTCTTGGTCATCGCTGAGTTGGGTTCCTGCCCAGCCGGCCCTTCACCAACTCTACGCCTTCAGCGCGCGCCAACAGTTCAGCGATTTCCGTGAGTGCTTTTTTCGGCGTCCTCCTCTATATTGGCTTCCGTTTTTCGGGAGCGCTCTATGGAGTACAATGGACGATACGGCTTCTTTGACGCCTCGAAGATACAGACCTATCCGCTCGTGGGGCGGCAGAACCGGGTTCATTACGACGACTTGGTCTGGCCCGACGCCGCCCTGGCCGGCGCCGACCGCCTTCCGCCGGATACGGCAGCCGCGATCGAGGCGGTGGCCCGCGCGATGGTCGAGGCGCGCGCCGACAGCCGAGCGGTGATCTGCTTCACGGGCGCCCACCTTATCAAGAACGGGCTCGGGCCGCTCTTGGCCGACCTCATCGAGCGCCGCCTTGTCACGCTGGTGGCCGGCAACGGCGCCACGGCCATCCACGATTTCGAACTCGCCCTCATCGGCGAGACAAGCGAAACCGTGCCCAACGCTCTGCCCAAGGGGCAATTCGGCATGGCTTTCGAGTTCGCGTGGATCGCCGCCGCGCTCCGGGTCGGCAACGCCGGGAGACTTGGCCTTGGCGAGTCGCTGGGCCGCGCGATGAGGGACCCCGACTTCCGCGCCAGCGTCGAGTCGGCCTGCGTGCCGCGTCCCGCCGCGAGGGCCAAGTTGTTCTTTCGGCATCACGAGGTCAGCGTGCTCGCCCGCGCCTACAAGTGCGGCTTGCCCATGACCATCCACGTCGGCATCGGCACGGATGTCCTGGACCAGCATCCCGGGTTCGACGGCGAAGCCAAGGGCGGAACGAGCGGCCGCGATTTCCTTATCTATGTCAACGAGGTCGGGAACTTGGCCGGCGGCGTGGTCCTGAATATCGGCTCCGCAGTGACTGGTCCGGAAGTCCTGCTCAAGGCCCTTTCGATGACGGCCAACGTCGGCCGCCCAGCCAACGGTCTGACCACGGCGAACTTCGACCTCCGGCCCTGCCAGCCCGACCATCTGGCCGATGAGAAGAAGTTCGGATACTATTTTCGGGACCAGAAGAGCGTATTCTCCCGCGTGCCCGAGGCCTTCGGCGGCAAGGGCCACTACATTCAGGGAAACCAGATCGAAACCTTCCCATCCCTGTACCGGGCCCTGCGAAAGCTGGTGGGATAGGAAAAAGAGGCATGGTTCAACGGTTCAGCGTTCACGGTTCAACTGTGGTTCTTTTCTCTACTCGACGAAACGGACATTACCATGACACCAAAGAGACTCGATAAACTGCTGAAAGCCATTCGCTCCACCCGTGTTGCCGTGCTCGGCGACTTCTGTCTCGACGCGTACTGGATGATCGACCCGGCGCTGGCCGAGCGATCCGTCGAGACCGGCAAGACCACCCGGCCTGTGCGCCACCAGACCTACAGCCTCGGCGGGGCGGGCAATATCGTCGCCAACCTCGTGGACCTCGGTGTTCGGAAGGTGTTCGCCCTGGGCGTCATCGGCGGCGACCTCTTCGGCGCCGAGATAATCCGCAAGCTGAAGGCCCTGAAGGTTGACGCCGCCGGGATGGTCGTCCAGGACAAGGAATGGGCCACGCCGGTCTACGGCAAGCCGTACGTGGACGAAGACGAGGAGCCGCGCGTGGACTTCGGCGTATACAACCGGCTGTCGTCGGACAGCGAAAACGCGCTGGAGAAGGCGTTGCTAGCCGTTCTGCCGCGCGTCCAGGCGGTTGTGTTCAACCAGCAACTGGCCCGGGGCATCGCCTCCGACGCCATGATCCGGAAGATCAACCGCCTCGTTGCCTCGCGCCGGAAGCATATCTTCGTCTGCGACTCGCGCACCCGCAGCGAGCGTTTCAAGAAGGTTATCTACAGTTTCAACGCCCACGAGGCGGCGCGACTGTGCGGCTGCAAGCAGCATCCCGAGCAGAGCGTTCTGCTCGAGGACGCCGTGGCCTTTGCCCGCCGGATTCGCCGGATGTCGGGCCGGCCCGTCTTCATCTCGCGCGGGGAACGTGGTTCCGTCGTCTGCTGGAACGGCGGCCTGGAGATCGTGCCTGGCATCCAGATTCTCAAGAAGACCGACCCGGTCGGCGCCGGCGACACGAGCGTCTCGGCTATCGCCGGCGCGCTGGCCGCCGGCGCCGCGCCGCGCGAGGCAGCCATCCTCGCCAACTTCGCCTCGGCCGTCACGGTCCGGAAACTCCGCACCACCGGCACGGCCACGCCGCAGGAGATTCGCGCGATCGGATACGATCCCGACTACATTTACCGCCCCGAACTGGCCGGCGACCCGCGCGCCGCCCGCTACGTCAAGGGCAGCGAGATCGAGATCGTCACCGGCGACCGGCCCCGCGGCCGCGTCCGGCACGCGCTCTTCGATAACGACGGCACGATCTCCACGCTACGCCAGGGCTGGGAGCCGATTATGGAGGCGATGTTCGTCCGCAGCATCCTCGGCCTGTCCTTTGCCGGCGCCAACGAGGCGCTCTACCGCCGCGTCGTGGCATGCGCGCGCGACTACATCACGAAGTCCACCGGCATCCAGACCATGAGCCAGATGAGCGTGCTCGCCGAACTGGTCCGCGAGTTCGGGATCGTTCCGGCCGATCAGACGCTTAGCCCACTCGGCTACAAACGTGTCTACCTGAAATCGCTCATGGAAACAGTGCGCCGACGCGTGGCCAAGCTCGAGCGGGGCGAACTGGACGTGAGCGACTTCGCGATCAAGGGCGCCGTGCCGTTCCTCCAAGCCCTGCGCGCGCGCGGTGTCCGCCTCTACCTCGCCAGCGGCACCGACGACGCCGACGTTCGCCGCGAGGCGCGGGCGCTCGGCTACGCCGGTCTGTTCGACGGCGGGATCTACGGCGCCAGCAACGACGCGGCCTACGACGCCAAGCGCGAGGTGATTCGGCGGATTCTCGCGTCGAACCGGCTGAGCGGCGCGGCGCTCGCCTGCTTCGGCGATGGGCCGGTGGAGTTGCGCGAAGGCAAGAAGCGCGGTGGCCTAGCCGTCGGCGTGGCCTCCGACGAGGTGCGCCGCTACGGCCTGAACCCGGAGAAGCGCTCGCGCCTGATCTGCGCCGGCGCTGACCTGATCGTGCCCGATTTCACCCAGGGCCCCGCGCTGTTGAAACTCTTGACCTAGACGATCCGCGGACACGAAGACGGTTGAGTGCCTCCGCGATGGCGGCGAGAAGATGCTCGACGTGGACTCCGGGTCGCCCACGCAAGCGGGTCGGACCCGGAACAGAAATGACCCGGGTGGCAGCGGGGTCGTATCTTCTCGCGCCGTGAAAAGTCCGTAGTCAAAGGAGGTGCTGTCGAGCAACGAAATTGACTGGATGAGACCTGCCGACTGAAATGGCGGCACGGTAAAGGTTGGCCACCAGCCGATAAGCGAGTGTTGCGTCGTCAGCAGCGATGCCGGCACGAAGCGTACACAGCAAGCCGGGAGGCCGTGCAATTGAATCCCGAAATGACCGCGTCGCGGAAGTCCTTCCCTCTGAAGACAGGGGAGGACAGCAGCGATGCGCCGAGAACGGCCAGGCGCAGAGATTCCGCCGGGATCTGGGAACACGGCATAACGGCAAAGGTCTCAACGGAAACACGGGAGATCCCGAGCGGGGCCGCCGAAAGGAGAGCCGGAAGCAGGGACGACACCGGCTGAATAACGTCCGGGCGTTGAGGGCGTGACGACCGACCTCAGCGAGCGAAGCAAAGTCGTCTGAGGCAGGAACCGCCGACCGAGACAAACGAGGCGACGGAGCGGCGTTCGGGAAGTCGTAGCGTCTCCATAGTACCGCGGAAAATCGGGAAACCCCGGCTTGGGGAAGCCGATGAGCAGGGAAGGGAGACGCCAGAACAGAGGATCGCGCCTGGGCGACACAACTGACACACTGAGGCTGGATAGGGTGTCAACGATACAAGCACGAATAGCCG
>JASEHE010000109.1 GCA_030018915.1 Verrucomicrobiota bacterium | reverse complement strand
AAACTCCATCTATTACCGCGCACAATATGGCAGGGCCAAGCGTGCGCGCCCACACCAGTACGCTTGCCATCCACGTTGGTGGCCGATCGCGCAGGCCGGATCCTGGACCTGCCCGGCCTGGCCGCCGCCGGCCGTAGCGGCCGCGAGATCCACCAGCTCGATCCGGATTCGCTCATTCCCCTGCCCCGGGGCTTCCAGCTCTTTCTCCTGCCCGCGCGGCGCGCGAGCGGGTTTGCAGAAGGCACTGATGTACCTCAACGACATCGGTATGCCACACTTTGCAAAGTGTGGCATACCCTTCCCCGGCAGAAGAACGTGTGCCCCGGTCAACCCACCGTCGTCGGCTCGGAGTTCTCGGCCGTGGCCGCGTTCCTGCCGCCGGGCTACACGGCGCTTGCGTTGGCCGCGTTTGAGCGCGAGCACGGCGCGCCGTTCCTTCCTCTCTTCTGCTACTGTGCCGTGTGCTGGCACCGCAGCAGGTTCCACGTACCGGCTGTCCGCGTGGATGACGACCCGAAGCACGATCCCAGCCGCTTCGACCCCTGTGAGGTCGAGCGGGCGGTGCGAGGCTGGCTCAGGAAGTACCCGCACAGCCGGCTGATCGCGCACCACGGCCGAGTCTGCGCGCTGCGCTACGGCTGCCCGAACGCCGCCAACATCTTCCTCCGGCGCTGGGAGGCGCCCGTGGCCGTGTCCGGCGGCTGCAACGCCGCCTGCCAGGCCAGGGTTGCATCTCCAAACAGCCGGCCTCCTCCCTCATACGGCCGCCCCAGGACCGCATCAGCTTTGTCCCGACCGTGGACGAGATCGTCGAACTCGCGGTCCCGCACCTGGATGCGGCGCCGCAGGCCATGGTCAGTTTCGGCCAGGGCTGCGAAGGCGAATCGCTCCTGCGCGGAACGCTCATCGCGAAGGCGATCCGCGAAATCCGCCGCCAAACGACGCGCGGCACGATCCACCTCAACACGAACGGAAGCAAGCCCAGCGGTGGTCACCCGGCTCATCGAGGCGGGCCTGGACAGCATCCGCGTGGCATCGCTGCCGCAGGTATTCGTTCCGCGACGTGCTGGAGACGCTCCGCGTGGCGCGCGACGGCGGCCTGTGGATCTCGCTGAACACCCTCACCTTCCCGGGCGTCACGGACGACGAGGCCGAGTTCCAGGCATTTGCCGGTCTGCTGGCCAGGGTTCGGCCGCGGATGATCCAGTGGCGGAACCTGAATATTGATCCGGACGCCTACATGGACGCCGTGGACCGCGCCGTTCCCTTCCGGCGCCGGCGCGCGATCGGGATCGCCCAATTCCTGCGCCGCATCCGCCGCGACTTCCCCGCCATCCGCTTCGGCTATTTCAACCCACCTCACCTCCCTCCAGAGCAGCACGTTGTGCAGGAGCCGCTCCACGACGGGATCGAAATTCGGGTCGTCGGGCCGGTAGCGGCCAACGAACGAACGTGGACAAGGCGCTCGATCATTCCGGTTCCAGGACGATCCGGTAGAAGCCGGCTGCCTGGTTGACCGCGTCCGTGCAAACGTTGGCGGGAGGAGTCGCCGCCAGGTTGCTCTTCAATACCGCGCCAAGGCCAACCGTCAGATTGGTCCCTTTTCGAACGCCGTAGAACTTCCCTGCCACACTCGGCCATGCGAAGACGACGCTCGTGCCTCCCGTCGCCACCTGGCTGTCAGAAATCTTCAGGACGGAGCTCGGCAAGTTGGGATCGGTCCCCGCCAGGTATTCCTCGCGGTCGTTCATGCCGTCGTGGTCGGCGTCGTTGTTGCCGGTCGAAACGCCTGTGTTGCCGAAATGCATGATCTCCCAGTTGTCGGACATGCCGTCGCCATCGAAATCGACCTGGGGATTGAACGTCCCCACGCACTTGCCGGAGTAGTCCCAGGTGGCACGGCCGCCGTAAAGCACGAAGGCCATGCCGTCCAGCGTCTTGCCCTCGACGCCCACGGCCGCCGCCGGCACTTCCAGCCGCGCCCACCTCCCGGCCGGGGGCAAGGCGCCCATGTTCGTCCGGCTGGCCGTCCCGTTAACGCCCAATGCGATCAGATTCCGTCCCCAGTACGCGCGATGATCCCACACTCCGGCCGCGCGGAACTGCAACATCGCTTCCTGCGGCGTGTTCATCGGGTCCAGGTAGATATACGTGAAAAGCGCGTTCCCAGTGGCCACGGAGAGAGTCTCCGTCGCGTCCTGGAAATAGTGCTGGTGACTGCCGGCGCCGATGAGCGACTGGTGCGCTTTCGCCCCTGAAAACGGCGTAGGCGCCGCGATCACCCAGTTCCACCCGTCCTCCGCCGGAACGGACAACGCCCCGCCTGGCACGGCGTCCTCCACCCAGACCGTCACGGTTGCCGGGAGATACCGGAACGCTGCCTGCCTACCCGCCGGAATCGCGTTCGGCGCGAGCGCACGGTCCCGCACCTGGCTCACGGTGAGAACGTAGTCCAAGCCCACCAGCAACCCGGACGTCAGCAGTTTCACGGTCTTCGTGTCCGCCTGCAGCACGGCGCCGGTCACGTTCACCCCGTAGTTGAGCGCGTAGTTCGCCGGCTTCTCGGCGCCGCCGGCGCCCGAGCCCGCCTCGACGGGCTCGTCGAAAAGCGCCCACACGGCGTTGGAATCGCCCCAACTCCACGCGCGGACGAGCCCCGGCGCGGTCGTGTCGGCCACGACCGTCACCGACACCGTGCCGGTGGCCGCCGCGCCCAAGGCGTCCTTCACCCGATACGTGAACGTATCCACGCCCGTCCAGGCATTCGTGGAGGTGTGCACGATCCCATCGCCGTTCAGCGTTGCGGTCCCGTTCGCGGGCTGAGTTATGATGGCGTCCACACTCAACGCATGGGCGTTCGGATCCCAGTCATTGGCCAGAACATCAATCGCGACGGAATGGCTTGCTTCCACGGTCGCCGTGTCGTTCACGGCGATCGGCGGACTGTTCCCCTCGGTCACCGTGACGGTCGCTTCTTTCCAGCCGCGGCCGCGCCATTCGTCCATGACTTCCGCCCGCATGGTGTATGTTCCCGGCGCGCTGAACGCGTGGGTAATGTTCGTCCATGCGGCGCACTGCGTGTCGTTCGTGACATAGGTCGGCGTATTCCGTCCGGCGTTGTAGCCGGCCATGAACCACTCTATTTGGTGCTCGTAGTTCGCGTGCGGACTGTCCGAGGACGCGGCGTCAGAATCCGAGACCACCGCGGTGAACGTGACAGGTTGACCTGGAACCGGATTGCCGGGATAAAACGTCACATTCGTGACGATCGGCGCCTCGTTGGCCGAGCCGACCATCGCCGGCATGGACAAGTCGCCGTAGTACACGGTGCGATTGCGGGCGGCAAAGGGATAGTTCTTCAGCAATGCGCCGCCCCAACTTTCCCCGGCCCTGAGCGACGCCCGCAGCTTGAACGCTTCGCCACCTGCGCCTGCCATCTGGAAATCCTCCACCAGATTGGCCTCCGTTCCACCGACCGCGAACATACATCCGCCGCCTCGCGTGAAGATGTGATGGTTCACGATGCCGCCGAAGTCGCCCGATGTGCAGGATTCGATCATGCACGAGCGCTGCTGAGCAATGAGCCGGAATAGGTCGGCGGTCTTGAACGTCCCATGCATGTAGTTGTCGTAACCGCCGTGGGAAGTCTCCTGGAAGACGTCGCCGCCGGCAACCATGGCATCGCCGCCGGCCTCGTTGATATCCACGCGCCAGGGCAGGAACTTGGCGTTCGCTTGACGATCGCCGCCGATCTCGTTGGTAAATGCCACCGACGGCCACACCTCCAGCAGGCGCGGGCCGTAGGAGCTATGGTTCTCGAACGCATGGTAAAAGTAGGCCTTGTGCGGTAGTCGCGCGATTCCCTTCCGGCACTCGTGGTTGGAATTCAGCGCCCGTTTGATCAAATCCACTTCGTTCCCATACGACGAAACAGTCGCGTACATCCGACTGACCCAGATGTCGAAATAGTACGCATTTCCCTGGGTCTGGAACCAGCTCATGTTCCAATACACCAGGTCACACTTGTGCGACTTGTCCAGGTCGCACAGCAGGTAGGCCTTGGGCAAGTTACCGATCAGGATCGCCCCGGTCAGCCATTGATTGGCGTTATTGTATTCGCCGCGCAGGTACGCCCATAGATTCGAGGCGGTGATGGCGCCGGCCGCAAGGTAGACCTTCGATGTGTAGCCCTCGTCGCATAGATCGGTTCTTAGCCGCTCCACATCGTTGGAAATATTCGGCCACAGCGCATTGTTCACGGCCAGGATCACCAAGTTGCCTGCCCGCTCGTTGGGGTCGCGGACCTGAACGAACCCGGTGGCAATGTTCGAATCAGCCCTGCCGTCGTTGACCTTGTACGTGAACGTGTCCACGCCCTTGAACCCGTTGGTGTGCGGCGTGTAGGTGAGCGTCGTCCAAGCCGACGTCACGTTTCCGTGCGCGGCGTTTTGCACGACCACCGCTGTCCGGGACTGCCCAAAGTCCGGATCGGTGTACCTGGCGGCAAAGCTCACGCTCGCGCCGGGCGCCGTGGCGGCGCGTATAGTGTGGGCCACGGGCGGATTGTTATTTATGACGTTGAACGTGTATGTGGCAACCCCCGAAGTGGATATGATGTCAGACACCCGCCACTGGAGCGTGTCCACTCCCCCATAGCCCGGCGCCGGGGTGTAGTACCAGCCGTCGTCCACCGTCATCGTCACCGCCGTGTTCGTCGGAACGGCGACATAGTTGTCGGGACCGGTCAAGTATTCGACGGTTCCATGCGCCGGTGGCGTCACCATGAAAAACACGACTGGCTGGTAGGGGTCCCAATGTGTGTAGGACAGAAAACAGTACCTCCGCGCGCAGTCGCCTGGGATGTCTTTGCTCTGGTTGTTGGCAATAGGCGCGTTGTTGGCCGTCAGAATGATCGTCATCGTGGCTACGCCGGATGTCGCCGTCCCGTCGCAGACCTCCCAAGTGAAACTGTCGGTCCCCGTGTTCACGCCGGTCGCCGTATAGTACCAGATGAACTCCTGCACTGGCGCGCCGGGCAGAATGTTCGTGTACGTGCCCGAGCGCCAGCGCTCCAGATAACCACGGCTGGGACCGCTGAGCAGAGTGAACGTCATGTTCCCGCCGTCCGGATCGGTGTACGGGAGCAACATGCTGTAACGCGCGGACAGGATCGCCATTGAGTTCGTTTGATTTCTGGCTACCGGCGCCGCAGCCGAAGCCGGCATTGCGCCCAACATCACGGCCGCAAGGATCGAGATTCGCGCGCATTGCGCATTCATCAAAAGCCTCCTTCCGACACAGTTCAAGGTTCCAGGTTCAGCGCGTCTTGCCCAGCGCCGCCGCCGCATCGTGGGCCTCCCGAATCTTGTCCCGCAGATACTCACGCCCCATCGGATTGTCCGTCATGGCCTGTTCTTCCTTCACCAATCGATCCACATAGGCCAACAGGATCGGCCGTCCGGCCGGGTCCCCGATATCTCGCAGGGCCTTCACCAGCTTGGAACCGTACTCGTGCAAAAGCGTCACGCCGACGGTTTCCTCGAACTCGGCTTTCAGAATCGGAATGACCGAAGCCGCGCGGATGGCAGCAAGCGATTCCACGCAGGCGGCGCACACGTTGTCATGGTGCCCATCGGGTCGTGTCCGATTGGCATTCAGCACCCCGGCGATAGCCGGCGCCGCCGACTCGCCCTCGATCGCGGCCAAGCTCCGCACCGCCGCGCAGAGCATCCGCGAATCCGGAGCCGCCAGCTTGCCCTTCAGGTACTCCGCCACGTCGGCACGGCCCTTGACCTTGCCCAACGCCTCCACGCCCTCATAGTTGAGGTAGGTATCCTCGTCGCCAAGCGCCTTCAGGATATTCATCGCCAGGTCGTCGCCACGGCGCGCCAACTCCTCTATATGTCCCAGACGCTCGGCCGCTGGGATCGCGGCATTCTTGAAGTAGGCGAGCTGCTCGGCCACGCCCGCATTCAGGCCCTCGCCATGGACGCTCGATTCCGGGGCTGCCCCGGTAGACGGCACCGGTCCCTGTTCCACGGCCGGACGAACGAGCGGAACCGACAACCGGATAGCGGCCGGTTCGGCAACGGGCTGCGCCGGGCCAATGGACCTGCCTGCAGGCACAAGCGCGCGACCGCCGCCCGAAACAGCCGAACGAGAAGAAGAAGGACCTGCGGCATCCGGCGTCCGCGACAACACGAACAACCCAAAGACGATCAGGCACGCCACAACAGCCAACGCGACCGCTGCCAAAACCGGCAGTCTCCGCATAGCCACCTCTTTGAGTAGGTGATATTCTACCACTTCGCCTTGTGCCTGATCCAGAACTTATTGCAACATTTTGCGCCCGCCATTCTGTATACTGACCGACGGCTATGAAACCATCGGACCTTGTTGACCGCCTGGCGCCGATCGCTGCCGATCTGTTCCGTCATGGACTCCGGCGGCGCCTCTCGCCGGCGCCGCGGTCCGCCCAGGCGCTCGTCGCCTGGTCGCTTGCCGGAACCTACAGCGGCCCCCTCACGCTCATCGCCGACGGCCCGCGGACACTCGAAACCCTGCATCGCGATTTGCTCACCCTTGCCCCGGTCCCAGCCTCCCTCGCCTACTTTCCCGCATGGGAAGCGCTCCCCGGAAAGGATGCCGACGAGGACCCGGATGTCACAGGCTACCGGCTCGACGCGCTCAACCGCCTCCTGCCGGGCGCCGCGCTAGCCCGCATATTTCACACGCCCGGGAGGGAGTGTGCGTTCGCTGGGCATGATTGAACGATAGGAGGTGAGCGCGAGCAAGTCCTCTGC
>JASEHE010000108.1 GCA_030018915.1 Verrucomicrobiota bacterium | reverse complement strand
AAACGGGTAGATCGGACAGAAACTGGGTGACTGGAAATCCCATCACGGATTCAGGCTATTGTCAGGCCCCATGAACAAACCGGCGCGCGCGCAATCGGGGGATCGCCGTCCAATCGTCGGCGTGGGAGGCGGCATGGGGCCCCATGAAAATATCCGGACCGCGCTGGCGGCCATTGATCTCTCCACGATCCGGGGCCGGACCGTGCTGATCAAGCCGAACGTCGGCCGCATCGCGCTGCCGCGCAGCGGGATCAATGTGAGCCCGGAGGCGGTTGCCGCATGCATTGACGCGCTCCGCGAGGCAGGCGCGGCCCGCGTCGCCGTCGGCGAGAGCCCCATCCTTGGCGTGAACGCGCTCGAGGCGTTCGAATCGGCCGGCGTGGCAGACGTGGCCCGCGAGCGAGCCGTCGAGTTGCTCGACCTGGACAGGGATCGGCCGGTGGACTTGAAGCTCCGGCAATGCGCGATCCTGCCGCGCGTCCGGCTTTGCCGCGCGGCGAAGTCGTTCGACGTGACGCTGTCGCTGGCCGTCATGAAGACCCACATGCACACGGGGGTGTCGCTCTCGATCAAGAACGCGAAGGGCATGCTCTACCGGCGGCAGAAGGTGGCATTTCACCAGCTCAAAGGTTGCAAGGACGCGGCCGAGGACGTCCGCGCGCTCGACGTCGCTATCAGCGATTTCGTGGCAGCATTCCGGCCACACATCGGCGTGATAGATGGATGGATCGGGATCGAAGGTCTGGGCCCGAGCGCCGGCGCGCCGAAGAAGGCGAACCTGGCTGTCGCCTCGCTCGATCCGGTGGCGGCCGACGCAGTGGCATGCCGGCTGATGGGCATCGATCCGGCGACCATTGCGCACCTGCGGCTTGCTGCGGAAAAGGGAGTCGGTGTGCTGGACCTGGAAAAGATTCGGACGGTTCCGCCGGACCTCAGGCCGCTGGTTCGACCGTTTACCAGGCCGCCGGCCGCGCCGGCGTTTGCGTTCTCCGATGTGACGATCTACGAAACCGGCGCGTGCTCGGCGTGTCTTTCGACGGCCATGCTGTTCCTGCAACGCTACAAGGACCGGCTGACCGGCTGCCGGTTGGAGGACGGCAAGCTTCACCTCGTGCTCGGGAATGGCGCGGCCGGGGTGCCGGCCGGGACGATCGTGATCGGCAACTGCGCAGCAAAGCACCGGAGGCGCGGCCCGTTCGCCAAAGGCTGTCCGCCGGTGGGGTCCGCCATCTTCAAGGCCGCGACCGGCCGCTACCCGGACGAACCGGACGAGGACTAACGTGATGCGGTGTCGGGAGACACCGTGAACGTGATTGGCGCCGCGTGAGCCGCGTTGGCCGCAGCAACGCGGCCGCGCGCGGGCACGTGACTCACGTGGCGGCCAGAAGGGCGCATATTTCGCGCGAGAGTGTGAAATATGCGGGCTAAGCCGGGCTAGAACGCGACCACGACGCCGGCGCCGCCGTAGGCGCCGGCATCGTTCGGAGCGCCGGGGAAGTATCCCTCGCTCTTACCGCCTGCCTTAAAAGAGAGCGAGACCGGCCCGCCGAGCGATATCTCGGCCTCGGAAGAGAGGTTCCACCCGGCGTCGTCCTGCTCGAACTCCTCGGGAGCTGAGGGATTTCGCCACACGTCGCCGGCCAGGCTCAGCGTCAGCGCCGGCCCGGCGCGCAGGTGATAGACTCCCGCGCCGAAGCCCATGGTGGTCTCTTCGGTGGACGTCAAATCCCGGCCGTACACGCTGAAGATTCCCGCGGGCGTCAAGAAATACAGGTCAAGGAATCGGGTGACCGAGTCGGGCGCCAGAGCGGCGCGGGTTCCGGCCGTCAGTCCGTACCCGTGGCCCAGCGGAATGGCGGGCGCGGCCGTCGCGCGCTTGGCCTGGATCAGGTGCCGGCGGATGTAGAGGAACATGCCGCCCCACAGCATCGGGTCCGCCAGGTTCCACGTTGCCGCGGCGCGCGCGTGGTTCCACGATTCCTTCAACTCCACCTCGGCGAAATCAATCTCGTAGTCGCGGTTCCAGACGTCGCCCGCCCGACCGCCGAGCCGCTGGGCCTGCCGTGACGCGAGATAGATCGCGATGTCGTTGCCGTTTTCGTAGTCGTTCACGAATGATCTCTCCTCGGCGTCCCCGTTGTCCGCTTTCGGTTTCGACGTGGACAAGACGTACAGGCTGAGGTCCGTCTTAGCGAAAAACATCAGCGGGACCGAGCAGGCGGGCCATCCGCCGGGCCGGCACATATCGAGTAGAATCCGGCGCGCCAGGACGGAGTCGGCCTCGGTCCCGCCCGAGGAGAGGTTGACCATCTGGAGGTTGTCTCGGGGGTCCTTTTTGACCTCGGTATAGCCGCTGAAGTCATTGCCGAACCCGTACTCGGGATTCAGCTTGTATTCTCGGGCGCGGCTGCCGTGGCCGAAGACCTCATGTTGCACAACCGACAAGTAGAGCCCGAGCAAGGTCTCGTGGGAGGCGGGCAAGCCGCGGAGTCGTTTGAAGATCCGCCAGCCGGCGTCGCTGACGGCCCCGTGAACGGTGGTGATGAGCCGGCCGCCGGCTTCCATGGCCGGCTCGGTTTCGTAGCCGATGAAATAGGGTCCGAACGCCACCGCATCGGATTCCCGCGCTGGTTTCTCGCCAGCGGCGGATACGGGTTGAACCGGGACGACGAAGCTGAGGACGACGGCCGAAACGAGGAGCGCGTTTTTCATGCCCGGCACGATAGCACGGACCCAGCCCGCGCGGCAAGAACCGGCTGGGAACGATTGCGATTCAGACAGTTGCCCGCGCTTGCCTGCCGGCGCCGATTATGTCATGGTTCGGCGTTCGTTGTCGGCCGGAAGTCCCCGCGCGGCGGGGCGAACAACAGAAAGGAATTGTTCCATGAAAAAAAGATGGATCGTCATAGTCACGGCAGCCGGTATTCTCGGATTCGGAGGCGCCAAGGCGCGCGCCGCGGAGGACGCCGCAACCAAAGACAAACCCGCCGAAGCCGGCGTCAACACGGCGATCGTCATCGAGACCAGCCTCGGCGCCATCAAGGCGGAACTCTGGGCCGACAAAGCTCCAACCACGGTGTCCAACTTTCTCAAGTACGCGGACGACAAATTCTACGACGGCACGATCTTCCACCGTGTCATCAAGGGGTTCATGATTCAGGGCGGCGGGTTCACCCCGGACTACAAGCAGAAACCCACGCGCGCTCCGGTCAAGAACGAGGCGAAAACCGACGTTCCCAACGATCGAGGCGCCCTGGCCATGGCGCGCGCCGGCGTAGTGGACAGCGCGACCGCGCAGTTCTTCATCAATCACAAGGACAATGGGTTCCTCAACCACCGAGACGAGACTGCCCAGGGCTTCGGCTATTGCGTGTTCGGCAAGATAACCGATGGCCTCGACATCGTGGATAAGATCGCCGAGGTTGAGACCGGCCCCGGCGGCCCGTTTGCCAAGGACGCGCCGAAGACCGTCGTGCTGATCAAGACCATTCGCCGCGCCGGGGCGCCGGACGCCAAGTAGGCGCGTCGGCTGCGCCATGCGCCTGCTGAGGCCTGGGAGCCTTTCCCGGTATTCGCTGGTCGTCACAAATAACTAACGCAGCCGGTCATAACAGCTACGGCGAGGGGTTCGAAGAGGATGCCGGGCTTGCGTTCGAGCCGGCCGCGTCCCATAATCATGCCCGTACCCATGACAGGGAACAAAATTGAGCAAAGAATCCGGCGGAAACCCGAATGGGCTATCGTTCGGTTTCTCGCGACGGTGATCGCGTTGGGCGCCGTGTTTCTGGCGCTTCCATTTTCCACCCGCGACGGTCAATGGACACCTCCCCTCACCGCGCTGTTCACGGCTACCAGCGCCACGTGCGTCACGGGCCTGAGCGTCGTTGACATCGGTTCCTACTTCTCCAGGTTTGGCCAGGCCGTGATTCTGGTTCTGATTCAGGTCGGCGGGCTGGGTTTCATGACTGTGGGAACGTTCCTGCTCATCGTCGTGGGACGGCGGCTCAGCGCGACCGATGAAGTCGCGCTCCTGGATGCCTTTGGGACGCAACGGTCGTTCGGGCTGAAGTCGCTCATGCTTCGAGCCGTTCTCATCGTCGCCGCGCTGGAAGCCGCCGCCGCCGTGGTTCTCGCGTGGCGGCTGGGTTCGGCTCAGGGATATAAACCGGCGGACGCTGCGTTTGCCGGCGTCTTCCATGCGGTCAGCGCCCTCTGCAACGCGGGCTTTGCGCTCCAGGCCGACAGCCTGAGCGGCTGGCGCGAGGACCCCGTGCTGATGGGAACCGTGATGACGCTGATCGTGCTGGGCGGCTTTGGTTTCCTCGTCTGGCACAATCTGAGTTCTCTTCGCCCCTGGCGAAGAGACCGGACCCGCCGCGGGCGCCTGTCGCTGCATGCCAATCTGGTCGTGAGAACGACCCTTGCCCTGATCGTCGCGGGTTGGGCGCTGTTCGCGCTTTTCGAATGGGCCGGCGCGCTGAAAGACCTGGCTTGGCCGGTCAAACTCCAGACCGCGCTCTTTCACGCGGTCACCCCGCGGACAGCGGGCTTTGCCGCAGTTGATCTGTCGCGGGTCGGCCCCCCAGCCCTCTTCTTCACCATAATACTGATGTTCGTCGGAGGTTCACCCGCCTCAATGGCGGGCGGGATCAAGACGACGACAGCGGCCATACTCCTGCTGGTCATCCGGACTCTCCTTTGCGGCCATGAGGACATCGAGTTCCGGCGCCGCAAGATTCCGGATCGCGTCGTCCGGGGCGCCTTGGCGATCTTCATACTCGGACTGCTGGTAGTCGGAACGTTTTTTCTGATCCTGCTCATCGTCGAGTCGCATGGGCCTTCGCCGGAGCCATTCACCCGTTCCGTTCCACTGCTTTTTGAAACCGTCTCGGCCTTTTGCACCGTCGGCCTTTCCACTGGGATCACGCCGACCTTGTCGCCTCTGGGAAAGGTCGCCGTCATGATCCTGATGTTCCTTGGGCGATTGGGGCCCATGACAATTGCCCTGGTCATCGGCAAACGGGAAACCCGTCAGATCCTCCGCTGTCCGGAGGAAGAAGCGCTGGTCGGATAGTTGCGGAGGAACACCATGAAAATCGGAGTCGTCGGATGCGGTCGTTTCGGTTCCTGTCTCGCCGTCGGTCTGGCCAGGAAGGGGGCCGACGTCGTGGTCTTGGACCGCAGCCGCGACGTTGTGCAGCGTATGAGCGACGTCCTCACGCGCGTGACGCAGGGCGACGCGACCGACGAATCCGTTCTGCGCGAAGCGGGCTTCGCGGATTGCGAAACGGTCGTGGTCGCGATCGGCGCCAATATCGAGGGAAGCATCCTCGCCGCCATGACCCTCAAGGAAATGAAAATCCCGCGCATCATGGCCAAGGCCGTGACGGATTTGCACGGCAAGGTCCTCGATCGCATCGGGGTCAACCGCGTGATCCATCCCGACCGAGACATGGCGGACCGGCTGGCCAGCCTGCTGACTACCCCGTCGCTGCTGGACTACGTGGAAATTACCGAGGGCGCCGCCATCGCGGACATTCGCGCGCCGGAAAGCCTGATCGGGAAGACCCTGGCGGACAGCAAACTTCGCAGGCTGCATGGCGTTATCGTGCTGGCCATTGAGAAGGGGGGCGCCGTTGGCGCCGCGCGGCGTATTATCCTTGTCCCTCAGCCGAAGGACACGATCGAAACGGGAGATGTTCTGGTGGTCTTTGGCCCGGAGGACAAGTTGAAACAACTCTACGAGACGATCGGGTGATCGGGGCGGCCGGGCCTTTGTTGCCGGAGCGAGAAAATTCGGATTTTCATTCGGCAATCTGGCGCGGCCTCGCCGCCTCCCGTGTCTCACCCCGGCCCGGCCAGCGTCGCCGTCACGATCCGGTCGTGGCCGGCCATGTCCTTCTTGACCTGTGCGTCGGAGAAACCGTTGCTGGCCAGCAGCCAGGTCACGGCCGCGCCCTGCTGGTGGCCGATCTCCAGAAAGAGAAATCCTCCGAGGCGAAGCGTTAGCGCCGCGTCCTGAATGACCGATTCGATTACGGCCAGCCCGGTCGGGCCGCCGTCCAGCGCCGCGCGCGGTTCGTGGTCGCGGATATGCCTCGGCAGCTTTTCCCATTCCGCGGTTGGGACGTACGGCGGGTTGGCCGCGATTGCGTCCATGCTCTCCGCTTCCAACAGATCCGAAACCTCGGAATCGGAGAATCCGATCTTGTTCTCCAGCCCGTGACGCGCCGAATTCTCTCGGGCGAGCGCCAGCGCGTCCGCGCTCGTGTCGAGCGCCAGGTAGAGCCCCCCGGGCCGGGCCAGGGCCAGGCTGATCGCGACACAGCCCGCGCCAGTGCCCCAGTCCAAGACGGCCGGCTGCGGCTTCTGCCAGAGCGGCGCGCACCCGAGCGCCTCCTCGACGAGCAGCTCGGTTTCCGGCCGCGGGATGAGCGCCCGCTTATCCGTCTTGTACGCGCGCCCCATGAACTCGGTCTCGCCGGTCACGTACTGCGCCGGCTCGCCGGCCGCCACCCGATTGATCCCGCGGCGCATAGCCTCGAGCCGCTTCTCGTCCAGAACCTGGTCATGCCGAGTGTGAACGTCGAGCCGCCGGCAGTGAAGCAGGCGACCGAGCAGCAGTTCGCACGCGACTTGCGGCGCGTCCACCCCGTGTTTCGCCAGATAGTCGGCCCCGGCTTTCAGAACCTCCGCAACGGTTTTGGGCGAAGAAGACATCTTTTGAGCTTGGCCTGGTAGTCGTCCGTGTGTTTTATGACGCCTGCCGCCGTTCGACAGCCTTTCGCACATTGAGAACAAGGTCAAGTCCGTATTCTCCTGTAAAATCGGTTGAGGCATAAGGCTCCTGAATTGA
>JASEHE010000107.1 GCA_030018915.1 Verrucomicrobiota bacterium | reverse complement strand
AGTCCGGTTCTGTGAGAGGCGGAGGGGCGCAAGCCCCTCTGCCTACTCGACGGGCCCTTCGGGCCGTGATGCGCCCGCCCGGCGGGCGCAAACATGGCGATGGCCACCAGCAGCGCTAAGGCCAAGACGGCGCTCGGAATCGCGAAAAACGCGTCGCCGTGCCGGCCGTAGAAACTCCGGCAATCGCCCGAAGGCCTCAGTCGCACCAGGAGGCTGCGGTAGCTCTGAAGGTGAATCGTCCCTCCGTTGATCGCCGCCTGAGTTTCCGAATCCACGCGGCCCAGCCGGTCAATGCCGCAGGTCACGCCCGTGTTCCCGACGCGCACCGCCGGGACGCGGTTTTCGACGCAGCGGAACACGCAGTGGCTCATGTGCTGAACCGCCGCCGACGTCCCGTCGAACCACGCGTCGTTCGTTTGATTCACCAGGAGCCGGGCCCCGGCCCGGACCAGGTCCCGGGCCAGGTAGGCAAACACGTCCTCGAAACATATCATGACGCCAAAGCGCGCGTCCGCCGGAGCGCCGGCGTTGCGCGCGAGCTCCAGCCGGAACACCGTGCTCGTCGCTCCCGGAACGCAACTGAAGCCCAGCGGCGCCAGCTCCGCGAGGAAGCGAATACGGTCGTCCAGCGGAAGGTATTCGCCGAAAGGAACCAGATGCCGCTTTCGGTAGCGGTCCCGGATGCGCCCGTGCCGATCGAACAGAAAGGAGCTGTTGTGGTACTGGGGCACGCGGGAATCCCCGCCCCATCTGCCCGCGTCTTCCATGGCGCCGGCGAGCAGCCAGGAACCCTGCCGAGCCAGCCCACTGACGAATTCGACCGTGCCCGTGCACTGTGGAACCAGGCCGGGCACGGCGGTCTCGGGCCAGACAATGAGGTCCGGACGGCCCCTCGCCGCCAATTCCGTCCGTTTCCTCAGCGTGTCATAGATGCTCTGGGCGAACTCCGCCGGGAATTTCTTCAACTGCGGCACGTTCGGCTGGACGCCGCCCACAAGAATATCGAGCTCGTCCGCGCGAACCTGCTCGCGCTGTTCGACGCGCCGGCCGTAGGACAGCAGACCGGCAAAGACGAGGCCGGCCGCGAGAAGTTCGACCAGCAACCGCCGTCGAGCGCGGCGAAAGCAGGCTTTCTGGAGATGCTCGACCGTTAAGGTCAGCGCCACGTTCATTAACATGATCGCCGCGGACACGGCATAGACCCCGCCGACGTCCGCGATCTGGATCAGGCGAGTGTTCCGGTACTGGCTGATCCCCAGCGCGTTCCATGGGAATCCCGTCAGCGCGACGGACCGGAGGTGCTCGAACCCGGTCCAGACCAGCGGGACGAGAATAACCAGCGCCATTGAGCGGCCCATTTCACTCCAGGCGGAACGGCCGTTCGTTTCCGTGGACCGGCCGGCCGGGTCCCGGTCTGAAGCCGGCGCGCCCGCCTGGAGCAGCCAGGCCGCCACCGCCAGGAAAGCCGCCGTATACAGCGCACAGTAGCCGGCCAGGAGCGCCCAGCCCATCCCAACGATCAGGGCCGCCGCCGGGAGCGGCCAGTCCGGCCCGCCCGTCTTGCGGAGCATGAGCAGCCACGAAAGGGCGATCAGCCAGAACGCGAGACCGGAAAGAAATCCGTATCCGAACGCTTGGCGTGGCGGCGTGTGGCGCGCCACCAGCAGGATCGGAACAAACGCCATCCAAGCAACAGAACTTTCACTGCAAGGCGGGAACGCGAACGAGAGGAGGATGCCTGCGCCTGCTGCGACCCCGGCGCGCCGGAGGAACGAGAGCCATGCCTTCATGTCGCGCCGTGGCACTTTTTGTGTTTCTTGCCGCTGCCGCACGGGCACGGATCGTTCCGGCCCACTTTGGGGTCCTGCCGCCTGACCGTTGCCGGCTCCCGCGAAGCCCCAGCGCCGACTCGCGCTGGCTCCGCCCGTTCGTCCAATTGGTCCAGGGCCGTTCCCACGCTCTTTCGGGCCTTCTCCAGGCCGGCCGCCGATACGCCGCCGAGCAGGGAAACCTCGTCATGGACCAGCCGCCGCGGCAGGTTCGACAGCAGGTCGGTGTAGGACTCGACCGAGGTTGTAGATCGGAAAATCGCCGTGGCAATGTCCTGCTTGATGTCCGCCATAAGCTGTCCGAACATGTTGTAGGCTTCTCGCTTGTACTCGATCAACGGATCACGCTGGCCGTAGGCGCGCAGGCCCACGCCCTCGCGCAGCGCGTCCATGGCGCGGAGAAAGTCCTGCCACTGGCTGTCGATGCTGTACAGGATGATGTGTCGTTCCATGGCTGGGATCGCATCCGGATTTTCGATCTCCACCTTCAGGTCATACGCCCGCTTCACACGGTCGAAGATCAAATCCGCCGCCGCGTCGGGGTTATCAGCCTGCGCCTTGATCTCCTCGGCGCGGACGCCGATCGGGAACATACCGCGCAGCCAGTCCGCCAGCGCCGTCTCGCCGCCCTCATGTCCGTCCGCCGCCCACTGCTCGACGCGGGTCGCGATGACGTCGTTGAGGATGTCGTAGATGTGCTGCCGCGCGTTCGGGTTTCGCACCACATCGCCCCGGAACGTGTAGATGATCTCCCGCTGCTTGTTCATGACGTCGTCATACTGCAGCGTGCGTTTGCGGATCATGTAGTTGTGCTGTTCGACGCGCCGCTGGGCGCGCTCGATGGAGCGATTGAGCCAGCGATGCTCCAGTTGCTGGCCTTCTTCCAGGCCCAGGCGGCTCATGATGCCGGCAATGCGCTCCGAGCCGAACAGCCTCATGAGGTTGTCTTCAAGCGACACGTAGAAGCGCGACGAGCCCGGGTCGCCCTGGCGGGCGCAGCGCCCGCGCAGTTGCCGATCAATCCGGCGCGCCTCATGGCGCTCCGAGCCAATCACGTGAAGCCCGCACGGCGTGTCCATCAGAATCTGTCGCAGGGTCTTTCCGCTCTCGTCCCGGTCCGTCAACCGCGCGGACGACTCGACGACCTTGCGCTCGATGGCGACGACGCCCTGGCCCAGCTTGATGTCCGTGCCACGGCCGGCCATGTTCGTGGCGATCGTGACCGCGCCCGCCTGCCCGGCGCGCCGGACGATTTCCGCCTCCTGCTCGTGGTTCTTCGCGTTCAGCACGTTGTGCGGGATGTTCGCCCGCCGGAGCAGCCGGCTGATGATCTCCGAGGTGTCCACCGCAACCGTGCCAACCAGCGTCGGCTGCCCCCGCTCGTGGCAGTCGGTGATTTCGTCAATGATCGCCTTGTACTTTTCCCGCTGGGTTTTGTAGATCGCGTCGTTGTGGTCCACCCGGCGGACCGGGCGGTTCGTGGGGATCACCGCGACATCCAACCCGTAGATGTCGCGGAACTCGGACGCTTCGGTTTCCGCCGTGCCGGTCATGCCGGCCAGCTTCTTATACATACGGAAGTAGTTCTGGATCGTAATCGTGGCCAGCGTCTGCGTTTCCCGCTCGATCTGCGCCCCTTCCTTCGCCTCAATGGCCTGGTGCAGCCCGTCGCTCCATCGACGGCCCGGCAGAACCCTGCCGGTGAACTCGTCCACGATCAGCACCTGGTTGGCCTGGACCACGTACTCGACGTCCTTCTCGTAGAGGCAATACGCGCGGATCAACTGGTCAACCGCATGAATCCGCTCGCTCTTCTCGGCAAAGAGCTTCTGAATGTGCTGTCGCTTCCTGTTCTTCTCGGAATCCGACAGGCTGTGATCGCCGTCCAGTTGCGACATGCCGGACATAATGTCCGGCAGCACGAAGGAATTGGGGTCCGACGGGTTCAGCGCCTCGCAGCCCTGTTCCGTCAGAGAGGCGTCGTGCCCGCGTTCGTCAATGGTGAAGTACAGTTCTTCCCTCAACGCGCGGGCCTGTTCCTTGCGCATGTCCGTGAGCATCATGTCGTCGACCTGCTCGGAGAGCTTGCGCACGGTCGGTTCCTCCAGCAGGTGCAGGAACTGCTTGTGCTTCGGCATGCCGTGGCACACCTGGTAGAGCCGCGTCTGCGCCGCCCATTCCTCGCCCTTCTCGATCGCGTCCTTGGCTTCCTGAACGAAACGGGCGCACAAATCCCGCTGCAGGCGAACCAGCCGTTCAACCTTGGGCTTGAGGTCGAAGTACTGGTGCGAGGCCGAAACCGGAGACGGCCCGGAAATGATCAGCGGCGTCCGCGCTTCGTCAATCAGGATGCTGTCCACCTCGTCAACAATCGCATAGTGATAACCTCGCTGGACAAGGTGCTCGGGGGCATAGGCCATGCCGTTGTCGCGCAGGTAGTCGAATCCGAACTCGCTGTTCGTGCCGTAGGTGATGTCCTTGCCGTACTCACGGCGCCGCTCCTCGGAATTCATGGTGTTCTGGATACAGCCGACGGAAACCCCCAGGAATTCGTACACGATCCCCATCCATTGCGCGTCGCGACGGGCAAGGTAGTCGTTCACCGTCACCAGGTGCGCGTTGTCGCCGCTCAGGGCGTTGAGGTACAGCGGCATCGTCGCCACCAGCGTTTTGCCCTCGCCCGTGGCCATCTCGGCGATCTTGCCCTGGTGCAGGCTAAGCCCGCCCATGAGCTGCACGTCGAACGGAACCATGTCCCAGGTTTCCACATTGCCGCAGACTTCGTGCTTCGCGCCGAGGAGCCGCCGGCAGGCGTTCTTGACGGCGGCAAAGGCTTCGCACGCGATGTCGTCCGGCGTCTGCCCGCGCGCGAGGCGCTCCTTGAACTCCGCCGTCTTCCCGCGCGCCTCCGCCTCGGAAAGCGACTGATACCGTTGCTCGATCTCGTTGATTCGCCGGATCAATGGCCGCATCCGTTTCACGTCGCGACGCGCCTTGGTGCCGATGATTGTCTTGAAAAAAGCCAACATTTTTCGACACGGCTCCTGTCTCGCGGATTCCCGGGGAAACTCGGATGGAAAGCTCCGAATCAGTCAGGCCCGTAGCGACCAGTGGGCTACTTCCCGATCTCAAGCCGCCTAGCCAACCGTTCCGGCAGGCCTACTTTCCTTATTTTCTCCTGAGTGAGCTTGAAGTCGTAGTCGAGCCGGCGAAACTCGATCTCCTTCTGCTCCACGTCGTAGATGACATAGGACGCCCGCGGATTGCCGTCGCGCGGCTGCCCCACGCTCCCCACGTTGACGAAATACTTCCGGCCCAGGGCGAGCCTGAGTTTCTTGGTGTCGTTGCGCGTCACGCGGCCCACCTTTTCAAAAATCGTCGGCACGTGCGTGTGGCCGTGAAAGCACAGCGAGGTGGTCTGGTAGTTGAAATGAGCGCCAGCCTCCAGCGCATCGAACACGTAGCCCCACTTTTCCGGCATGTCCAGGGTGCTGTGAACGATCGTGAACCCCTCGACGCGAAGGGACAGCTTGAGATTCCTCAGGAACGCCACCTGGTCCCGGCTTAACTGCCGCCGGGTCCAATCAATCACGTTGGCCGCCAACGGATGGAAATCCTCCAGGCATTCGTCGCGCGAACAGTAGTGGTCATGGTTCCCTCGAACGACCGCGCATTGCAGTTCCTGGATTCTGGCCAAGCACTCGGCTGGATTCGCGTTGTAACCGACAATGTCGCCCACGCAGACGTAGGTGTCCACCCCGCTCTTTTGGGCGTCTTCAATCACAACCGTCAGAGCTTCCTGGTTGCTGTGAATGTCTCCTAGAATTGCGTACCGTTTTCTCTTCATCGCCGGTCCGGCTCAAATCTTCAGCAGCGCGGCCGCCAACGCGAGGTCGTCGGGCGTCGTGATCTTGACGTTCGACAGCGCGGACGGAACAATGCGGACCTCTTTGGAAACCATTTCCACCGCAACGGCCTCATCGGTGACCGTCAGGCGTTTCTTGCGCGCGTGCTGAAATGCCTTCTTCAACAGCGACAGCTCGAAGCTCTGAGGCGTCTGCACGGCCCACAACGTGGTCCGGTCCAATGTTTTGGAAATGATCAGGCCCTTTTCGACGGATTTCACCGTGTCAGTGATCTTCACGCCGGCCACTCCCGATCCGTAGCGCTTAGCCGCCTTGATCGTCTCCGAGATCAACCACGGAGTCACGCACGCTCGAGCCCCGTCGTGGACGGACACAACCATGACCTCGTCGCTGAGCTGCGCCAGGCCGTTCGCCACCGAGTCCTGCCGTCTCGCGCCGCCGACAATCACTTTCTTGACCTTTGCGCAACCGAACATCTGCGCCATGTTCCACGCCGCTTCCAGGCGGTCCTTGCGCACCACCAGAATGACGCCGTCAATATCGGGGCACCGTTCGTACGCCTGCAGCGAGTAACAGAGCACCGGCTTGGTTCCCAGATTGATGAAGGCCTTGTCCACTTCCGGCCCCATCCGCTCGCTCTTACCGGCCGCAACGATCACGCCGTAGTTCATGATCCGTCACGCATGCCTTCCTGCCCGATGCTATTGCTCACTCTCACTTTCTCACTTCGTCGTAAGCATAGGGAAACCCAACATGGTCTGTCAATAGCGATTCAGGCGCCACACGGTTCCAACCCAGGGGGTATGCGGCTGATACGGGCAAGGAGGAGCGCGATAGCAGGCGATCAGGGCATGGGAGAACGCTCGATCAGTTGGAGTCGGTTGGCGCGTTGTCGTTGGAGGCAGGCGGGTTCGGGCGGAGACCTGCCGCGCATGGTGGTTAGGAAAAGAGTAGAACCGGATTTGGCCGCAGGCTGGGAGGATGGGATCAATGCGCGCGCACAACCTGAAGGATGCCCCGAAAACCAAGCGCCAAAGGATACGGCTCACAAGCTCGCCGATCCTCAGCACTGACGTTCGCGGTGTCTCTCGACACTGCGTCCCCGTGAGGTGGAACGTTGTCTCCCAACGGGAGACTCACGTCCGGGTTAGAGAAACCATATTACGGTGCCCTTGGGAGGCGGACGCGGGATCGTATATTTCTCGAAGACCACATTGTACG
>JASEHE010000106.1 GCA_030018915.1 Verrucomicrobiota bacterium | reverse complement strand
GGGCCAATTCCTTCAGGTGCGCGCCCGCTGCGGGCGGGCACCTGAGTAGTTACCAGAGAGACCGTATCGCGACTTGAAGAGCTTCCTAATGTCGGAAAGGCTATGGCGGATAATCTTCGATTAGTAGGCATTGACCATCCAAGAAAACTGATTGGAAAAAGGCCATTTGAGCTATACGACAAGCTTTGCGCAATATCAGGGAAAAGGCATGATCCCTGTGTGATTGATGTGTTCATGTCGGTTGTCCATTTCATGGAAGGCGGCAGACCACTGCCTTGGTGGTCATTCACCGGTGATCGAAACACAGGTAGGCGAACTGGCGGAACAGGGGAGCAATCCCCGAACCGAAGCCCCGAACGCCGAAAGCGCGAGTTGTAGCGAATAAGCGAACTCGATGCGGCCTCCCGTTCGGAGCGCTGGCGGAAGTGCGGCGGCAACTGAATGTGGGAACTTGGCGTTGAAACTTGACCAAGTCTATACCTATGGGGCGGCAGTCCTTCGCGAGAAGGCCGCGCCAATCGCGAAAGTGGACGAGCGCGTTCGGCAGATCGCCAAGACGTTGCTCGTCCGCATGTACGAGTCCGACGGCGTCGGATTGGCCGCGGAGCAGGTAGGGATCGTGGAGGCGATTTGCGTAGTGGATGTGTCCCGGCGGCCGAACGAGGGGGCCGAGGAGAATCCACCCGCCGGCCTGAACGAGCCGCCCGCAAGCATGCCGCTGACGCTGATCAATCCGGCGATCGTCGAGATGGCCGGCAAGGAGCGGGGGCGCGAGGGATGCCTGAGCTTTCCGGAGATATGCGTGGAGATCGCGCGGGCGGCCGAGGTGGTCGTGTCGTTCATGGACCTGGAGGGACAGTCGCGAACCCTTCGCGTGAAGGGGCTGCTGGCCAGGGTGATCCAGCATGAGGTGGATCACCTGAACGGCATCTTGCTTGTGGACCGGATGTCGCCAGCGCAGAAGGTGGCTCTGGCCGGGCAGCTCCGGCGGCTGAAGAAACAATCGGTCGGCTGACCCGCAGCTTCCTTTACTCCTGCCGTCGGCGCGCGCGGTCCAGCACCTCTTTGGCCAGCCGCATGTAGGCGACGGCACCGGAGGAGCGCGCGTCGTAGTCAATGCCTGGCAGCCCGTGGCTTGGCGCCTCGCTCAGCCGCACGTTGCGCGGGATCAGCGTGGAGTAGACGCGATCGCCGAAATGGCGGCGGACTTCCTCGACCACCTGATCCGCCAGCTTGGTTCGGCCGTCGTACATGGTCATCAGCACGCCTTCGATCTCGATCGCCGGATTTGCCCCGCTGTCGCGGAGCTGTTCCATCAGCCGGGAAATAACGCTCAGGCCCTCCAGCGCATAGTATTCGCATTGTATGGGAATAATCAGCGAGTCGGCGGCGGTGAGCCCGTTCATGGTGAGGATGCCGAGGGAGGGTGGGCAGTCAACGAAGATGAAGTCGTAGATGCCGCGCCTGGCAAGCGGATGGAGCACGGCGCGGAACTTGTGCAGATAGCCGTCCAGACGGGCCAGTTCCACTTCGGATCCGGCCAGGTCCAGCTCGGAGGGAATGACGTCCATGTTCGCCCATGCGGTCTTTTTGATCAGTGGTTCGATGGAACCGGAGCCGAGTAGCGCGGTGTAGAGGCTCGCGCCTTGCTGGATGCGCAACCCGATCCCGCTCGTGGCGTTGGCCTGCGGGTCAATGTCCACGACAAGACACTTGCTGCCCATTCGGGCGAGGCAGGCCGCGAGATTGATAACCGTGGTGGTCTTGCCCACGCCGCCCTTCTGATTGGCGACGGCGATGATCCGGGTTGCCCGGTCGCCGGATGCCGCGATGGCGGCATCGGAGGCGGGGGAGTCGCCCGGGACGGCGGCCTCGGCTTTGCCGGACGGTTCGGCGGCCGGCGCGGCGTGGATCATGCCGGCGGCTCGCGCGTAGGCGAACAGCCCGCCAGCCCGGATCACGGGAGCGGCCGCGCCCAGTGGTTTGAGCGCGAACACCCGCCTGGAGGCGGGATGAACGAGGGTGGACGCTTCCATGTTGATCTCGACTTCATCGCCGGTGCGCAGCGCGTCGCAGAGGCGCTCGGCGCTCTCCAGCGGGAAGAGTTCTCCCGTGGTTATGGCGTTCCGGAAGAAGATGCGGGCGTAGCTTTGTGCCACCACGGCTCGCGCGCCGGCCGCGCCGAGGGCAATGGGCGCATGCTCGCGCGAAGAGCCGCAGCCGAAATTGCGGCCGGCCACAATGACGGGATAGTCCGTCTTCTCCAGGCCTTTCGCCACGAAACGCGGGCAACTGTCCGGGAGCCCAGCCAGGGCGAGCGAGCCCAGCTTAGCGTATTCCTCGGAGATGGTTGGCACAAGGTTCAGATACTTGGCCGGAATGATGAGGTCAGTGTTGACGTTGTCGCCGAGGACGTAGACCTTGCCGCGGATAATCGCGTCTTTCCGGCACATCAGACTTTCTCCGATTCGGCAATCCCGCGGAACGGGATAAGCCTATAACCATGGCCCGCGTCCGGCAGGTTCGCCACGCTGCCGCGGCGTGGTCTGCAATCCGCAATCCGCAATCCACAATCCGCAATCACATGAACTCCCTGGGATCCGTGATCCGTCCGGTTATGGCAGAGGCGGCCGCCGTGAGTGGCGAAGCCAGATAGATGGACGCGTCTTTGGACCCCATCCGTCCGATAAAGTTGCGGTTGGTAGTGCTGATCACGACTTCCCGCCCCACGGTTCGGCCGAAGGTGTCTTCCGGGCCGCCGAGGCAGGCGGCGCAGGACGGAGGCGCCACTTTTCGGCATCCGGCGGCCATGAATATCTCCAGGAGCGGGCGGCCCTCCAGCGTTTCGGTCAGCAGGGCGCGCGCCACGCGAGTGGTGGCGGGGACCAGGAACGTGTCGATCGCTACCCGCCGGCCGTTCAAGATGGAGGCAGCCATGATAAAGTCCGTGAGTTTGCCGCCGGTGCAGGACCCGATATAGGCGCGGTCCAGCCGGATATGCGCGCGCGCGCGGGCCGGCGCATAGTTCGACGGTAGGTGCGGTTCGGCCACACAGGGTTCGAGCGTGGCCGCATCGGCGGTCCATTGGCTGGCGATCGGCGTATCAGGATCGCCGCGGATCGGCTCGAACGGCGCGCTGGTTCGGGCAGACACGTGCGCGATGGTCCGGTCGTCCGGCTCGATGATGCCGTTCTTGGCGCCGGCCTCAACGGCCATGTTGCAGATCGTCATGCGCTCGTCCATATTGAGCCCGTCAATCGCCGCGCCGCGAAATTCCATGGCCGCGTAGTTTGCCCCATCCACGCCGATGTCCCCAATGATGCGGAGAATTATGTCCTTGGCGGCGACATAGGGCGGTTTGACCCCGTTCAGGGTGAACCGGTGGGTGGGCGGGACTTTCAGAAGCAGTTTGCCGGCGCCCATGACGAAGCCGGCGTCGGTGTTGCCTATGCCAGTGGCAAAGGCGCCGAACGCGCCGTGGGTGCAGGTGTGCGAATCGGTCCCGAAAATGACTTCGCCAGGGCGGACGTGGCCTTCGTCGGGCAGGGCAACGTGGCACACGCCGCGGTAGGCGGGCGTGCCGGCATCATAGTAGTGGGGAATCTTCTGCTCTCTGACGAACGCGCGCAGGATGTCCACGTTGCGGCGGGACTTTTCGTCCGCCGTAAAAATGTAGTGGTCCGGGATAATCACGATCTTTCCCGAGTCCCAGACTGGGGCATGCTCGCCGAACTCACGCTGGAAGACGCCGATCGTGCCGGGCCCGCAGATGTCGTGCGTGAGCAGAACGTCCGCGTTCACCCAGATATTGTCGCCCGGCGCGATGCGCTCGAGCCCGGCGGCGCGGGCCAGTATCTTTTCGGTGATGGTCATCGGCGACATGGAACCGGATTAAGTTAAGTCTTTTTCGTTTTCACCAGGGAAAAGAACCGATCCTGGTATTCGGCGAACAACTGGTAGTGCTCGAGTTTCTTGGCCAGCGCGGGAATCCGAGCCGGGTCCTGGACGGCCGCCTGAAAGGTTTCCTCGATCTCATCGCGCACCCCGCGCGGAACGCCTCCGGCATCCTCGAACATCTTGCGGCTCGCCAGCTCCATGATATTCCTGTGCGCCGATCGGACTATTACTTCGCGGAACAGCTTGATGAGGCATACGTCCCACGGTTCGTCCACGCCGATGACCACGGCGCCGGAAGGGTCCGCCCGCTCCTTCACGCTCTTCTTGACCCGGTCCACGACAGCCTTCATTTTGTCGGAAATGACGTGCTCGCTGAACGATTCCTGTTTCAGACGATAGCCGTACTGGAGAATGCGAATCTCGGTTTCGTGTTCCCTGAGCCACTCAGCGTACCGGCCGGCTTGTTCGCCGAAGCCCTCCAGAAGCACCTGGGAGTAGGCGGCCGGGGTGATGATCTCAGGCTTGGTCGCCAGCATCCGGCCCTCCCGGACGCGGACTTGGTCAATCTGGTCCATCAGTTCGCTCAGGAGGTGGTAGTGCAGGATGGTCGAGCCGAACGTCTCGAGTTGACACGATGGCATGAGCACGACCTCCGTGTGATTCACGGCATACCAGAAATCGAATTGATCGGGTTTCTTCATATCCATTCACCCGTACCATAACCAGCGCGCCGAATCACGGGAAAATTCCGCGGCTTCGATCCGCCGCCGAACGGCGCCTTGACCGGTGTCTCAGGCGTGGGCGGAGTCGTCGCCGAGATTGCCTTCGGATCGGAGCTCGATCGTTACCGGGCCGTCGTTGACGATTTCCACAAGCATCATGGCCCGGAACATGCCGGTGGCTACCCGCGATTCGTCGAGAATCTTGCGCAGGGAGTCCACATAGACCTTGTAGAGCGCTTCGGCTTTCTCGGGTGGCGCGGCCTGGACAAAGCTGGGCCGGTTGCCTTTCCGTGTGTCGGCATAGAGCGTGAACTGCGACACGACAAGGACTTCTCCACGAATGTCCTGGAGCGAGATGTTCATCTTGCCGTCGGCGTCTGGGAAGACGCGGAGATTGGCGGTCTTTTGGGCCAGGTAGCGCGCATCTTTCTCGGTGTCGTCGCCCTTGACGCCGAGCAGCACGACGAACCCCCGACCGATTCGTCCCGCGACCTGGCCGTCCATCATCACGCTGCTCCGCTGGACTCTTTGGACCAATGCTTTCATCATGCGCCCCCGAACGGAATGCCGGGTAGACTATCCGCGATGCCGCCCCGCGTCAATCATGGCGTCGGTTTCGCCTTGCCAGCCGGCGACGCCGGCCTGTACAGTCTTGCCGCCATGGTTGGATGAAAACAGCGCTGGGTTGAGACAAAGGGCAATGCAGACGTTCACGGTCAGTACGCGCGATCGAACGCAGATGCTCGATATCACTGACTTCGTGGCTGCGGCGGTTCGCAAGATCGGCATCGAGGGCGGCGTCGTGACGGTTTTCGTTCCGCACACGACTGCGGGCATCACGATCAACGAGAATGCGGATTCCAGCGTCGTGGCCGATCTGACTGCCGCGCTGGACCGCATGGCGCCCCGGAACGCGGGATACCGGCACTCCGAGGGCAACTCGGCGGCCCACATCAAGGCCAGCCTGATGGGGTCGTCGGTCCGGGTGATCGTGGAAGACTGGCGCCTTTGTCTGGGAACCTGGCAGGGCATCTACTTCTGCGAGTTCGACGGGCCACGTACCCGCCAGGTCTGGGTGCGATAGGCCGGCGCGCAGTTTGGTTTTGCGCCACTTGTGCCACTAACCACCAACTTCTTGTTTTCCTAGAGAAGAAGGTTGCCCGCGAATCACGCGAATTGACGCAAATTCCGCGAGCGTCTGCAGTCGCAGGATCGGTCCGGGAGGATCAAGGCATGACGATTCGGGTGAACGGGGAAACGATTCCGCAACAGGCGATTGATTACGAATTCCAGCGGCTCGCGCGGTTCTACTCGGGACATCTGAACCCGGAGGAATTGCGCCGGCAGACGGACGCGCTGCGGCAAAATGCCAGGGATCAGGCGGTAGGGATGAAACTGCTGATCGCGGAAGCGAACCGGCTCGACCTCCCGGTAAGCGAGGAAGACCTCGACGAACGATATCGGAAGGTGGAGTCGAACGCCGGCGGGGCGGCCAGGTTCGAGGAGATGATGAGGAAACAGGGGCTGACGCGCGAGCTGGTCCGCGAAAATATTCGAATCGGTCGAGGAGTGGACAAGCTGGTCGAACGGATCGTGGCCGGCATAGCGAACCCCAGCGAGGAGGAGGTGCGGGCGCATTTCGAGGCGCACGCCGCGGAGTATCGGGCGCCGGAGCGGGCGCAGGCGCAGCATATTCTCATCAAGCCGGACTCGGGCCGCGCGGAGGACCGCGAGGCGGCGAAGTCCAAGTTGCTGGAAATCAAGCGACGGATCGAGGCTGGGGCCGATTTCGCGGACGAGGCGGCCGCGCATTCGCAGTGCCCGAGCGGCCGGAAGGCGGGCGGGAGCCTCGGATGGCTGATCCGGGGCGCCATGGTGCCGGCGATTGACGAGGCGGCGTTCGCGATGAGGGTGGGGGAATTGAGCGATCCGGTCGAGACCAAGATGGGCTTTCACCTGCTGAGGAAATCCGCGGAGGAGCCGAGCCGGCCCGCCGAGCTGGACGAGGTGCGGGACCGGATCCGCGAATTCCTGCGCCACGCGCGGCGGGGCGAGGCGATCGCCGCCTACGTGGAGGAACTCAAAGGGAAGGCCAAGATCGAAGGGCTGTAAGGGAGACGGTGGTCACCATGGACCGGGAGCCGAAAGGCTTCTCTTCCGTGAAGCCGGTATAGAAGTGCGGCGATTCGTTCGTGGTTTTCAGGATGTACACGTAGTAGAAATCGCCCATGGCTGGCTTGCCATACGTAGCTCGGAGCGCGATTGGTCAAGTCCGGATTTTCCTGTAAAAGCTGATAGGGCATAATCTCCACGAATGGT
>JASEHE010000105.1 GCA_030018915.1 Verrucomicrobiota bacterium | reverse complement strand
GATCCAATCTGCACAACCCCCCGCCCATCTTCAGGGGGATGCATGCGCGCTTACAGAATCCCCAACGCCCGCCGGAAGAAGCCATGCTCCCGATAGATCTCGATGTCCTCATACGCCGTTCGCCCCAACACCAACAGCCCGATATACGCCCGAATCACATCCCCATTCGTGATCTTCGGCTCCGACACACACCCCGGTATCGCGATTCCGTTCACCTGCGCATCCAGGTCCAAGCCCGCCAGAATCCTTCCCGCGAGCACCAAACCGCTGTTACTCGCCAACGATCCCCGCGCGATTTCGATCACGAATCTCATCCGTTTCACCTTCACCTGTTGGGTTCATCCACCATTCATCGCCGCCTACTCCCTAACTGGTTTCGTTCCAGCAAGTTGTCAATACATCTTCCTTCTTTTCCTGCTCTCCCATCACGGATCCAGGATTAACAAAAAGCCCTTGGGCTTTGTGTCGCCCAAGGGCTTCGCTCTTGTGATCTCATGGTTGCGTCGGTTGACGTGTTCCTCAGAAGCCCCCAGGCGGACGCATAATAAGAGGACGACAAGAACACTACTACAATCTGAGCGGCGCAATCAAACGCATTATGAAGGAGTTTCAAGAAACCCCGTGTTTGTTGAACCGACGCGAGCCGCTCACCCGAGTCCCATCCGTTCATGTCGGTCAAGTCCTGATTTGACAAAGCGTGTTCTGGTGATAGGTTGGCGTCATGACATTCGACGTCGTGGGCCTTCGCGACGTTAAATGGCGCCACCTGGGCGATCTGTATCGGCAGGAACGAACATGCGAACCGGCGGAGCGCCAGCGGAATGGAAGATCGTCTCTCTCGCCCCGGGGACCGAGGCGCACCGCTCGCCCGATCCCAAGCAGGTGTCGCTCGGCGAGCCGTCGCTGGTCGCCTTGCCCGGCGGCCGCCTCGTGGCATGCCTGGACCTGTCCGGGCCCGGCGTCAAGCACCTGCCCGGCGCCAAGGGCCGCCATCCCGTTTCCGGTCACTGGCAGCTTGGCCGGGTGCTCGTCTCCAGCGACAAAGGCAAAACCTGGACAGTCAAGACGGACTACCCGTTTCACTGCGGCCGCCTCTTCCGCGTGGGCTCCTCGCTTTACCTGCTCGGCCTGGGCACGGGGTTCCGCATCCTGAAATCGGCGGACGGCGGCGAAACCTGGAGCAAGCCGTCGGACCTTGCGTGGGACGATGCCGAGTATGCCCAGACTCCGGGCAACGCGCTGCGCGCGCGGGGCCACATCTACCTGGCGGCAATGCGCCGCAGCCTCAAGGAGGGGCCCAGGGGCGAGCCAGGTCCCTGGCTGCCCGTGGTGCTCCGCGCCGGAGAGGGAACGGACCTCACTTATCACAAGAGCTGGACATGTTCCGAACCGGCCAGGCCCCTGCACGAGCTGGTTCGCGCCGAGGAACTGGGTGTGTTCGAGGCCCCATTCCTCGCGCCGCTCTCGCGGCCCGGCCATCCGCCGCGCTGGGACGCCGCGCACGCGGTCTTGATCAAGGACGGGGACCATCCCTGGCAGGACCCCTCGGGGAAATCCTTCCATCTGCTGGGCTGCTCCGAGGCGCGCCGATCCAATCTCGCCCTGCTCGCCCGCGTCAACGAGAACGCCGAAGGCCGGGTGACGATCGGGCTTGAGACCACTGCGGCGGGAGCGAAGTGGGCCTTTATCCCCATGCCCGGCGGCGGATTGAAGTTCGATCTTGCCTACGACGACGACAGCCGCGCGTTCTGGCTCGTCAGCAACGGACTGATGGACAGCCTGATCCGCCGCGAAGCGCGGTCGGACGACCGGCGCTCCGCGCCCGAGGACGGCCGCCAGGCGCTCAGCCTATGGTTTTCCCGCAACCTGGTGGACTGGCATTTCGCCGGGATTCTTGACGCCGGCGGTCCCGCCGGCGAACTGCGGCACTCGCCCAGCCTATCGCTTGCCGGTGGCGATCTCTACGTCATGTGCTGCGCGGGGCGGGCTAGACTCGGCGCCAGCGCCTACACCGACCGCATCAGCCTTCACGTTGTCCCGGAGTTTCGCGAATTGGTGTGCTGAAGGAGCCACAGCGCGGCGAAACCGCAACCAAATGCCGAATTCGGGGCTATTTCTGGACTTTTGGAAAAAGTGGGGGCCTCTCGGTAGTAAATATCCGGGCTAGTGGCGATTTGGAGCGGCGCCCTGCCCTTCCGCCAGCAGGTCCTTCACTGTCAGGTCTTTCAGCGACGCGCGCACGCCTCCCGTCGCGTCCGTGACCGCTTTCTCGACTTCCGCGCCCAGCTTGCCCAGCCCGAACACTTCCGGCCTGACCCCCGAGCGCAGGCACGACTCGATAACCTCGCTCACTAGAAGGGTCTCCGGGGCCTTCAGCAACACATACTGGCTCCCTTTCTCCTCCGATATCCGGGCAAGGAGGCCGTCCCTGACCAATTCTTCCACCACGTCGTTGAGGAACCGCGCGGGAACCACCTTCTTGGCCGCGAATCGGCTCGTTTCGAACACCTGTGACTGGCCCGCCATGGCGCGGGCAGCATCGAGAACCACGGCCAGCGCCAGGCGGATTCGGGACTGCATGCTCGCCTTGCCGGTGCCCTGCTCCATTCGGTGCGTTTCGCAGTTCTGCGCGGCGTACGCCAGCTCGGCGCCGAACAGGATCACATGCCAGCTCACAAAAACCCACGCCAGCAGGATCGGCACCGCCGCGAATCCACCGTACACCGCGCCGTACCCGGCCACGCCGTACTGGATAGCGGCGCAGATTTTCAGCCACCAGATGAACAGTACGCCGGCAACCATGCCGCCGGCAATGCCCGATCGCAGGCCGACGCGCGTGTTAGGCATGAACATGATAAGGAACGCGCAGGTCATCGAGGTCATCGCATAGACCATCAGGCTCTTAACCATCCCTGTGGCCAGAGAAGAACGAATGGCCTCGGTGGCCGCCTTGTTCAGAATCTTGGCCGCCATGTCCATCACGGGAATTGACGTGGTCCCGACTATCAGGATCGGAAGGACAAACAGCAGGCTCAGGTAGTCCGTGAATTTCCGCCACCACGAGCGGCCGACGGTGACTCCCCAGACCCGATTGAACGACAACTCGACGCTGCTGAACACCGCCAGCGCCGTATAGATGAGCAGCGCCAACCCCAACCCGCCCAGGGCGGCGAAGTTCACGCGATCCATCTTGGAGAAGCCCTGGTCAACGAGCTGAACTATCTGCCCGGCGAAAATCTCGGGAGTCATGGGCGGCTCTTGCGGAACGGCCGCCTGGCCGTTCTTGCCGGCGGCCGGACGGGGCTCCAACTTGACGACCGCGCCGGCAACCAGGCTCCGCGCGCCTTTCTCCACGGACGCCCGGACTTTGTTCTTGACCGCATCCTCGGTCCCTATCCCGCGAATCAACGCCAGCGACAACGCCATGATCGGCACGATCGCCATGAGGGTGTTGAAGGTCAGGGAAGCCGCGTGCAAGGAACAGTCGTCGTCCCAAAACCCGCACAACGTCAGATGGATGATCCTCACCGTTTTGGCGCCCAGCCGGCGCCAAAGAGGAAGCAGGCTCAGATCAACATCCCATACGTCGCTGACCACGAACCGCCGCGCGCGAACCAGCTTCGCGCCGATGTTTTTGATGTCCATGTCCCTCTCCTGCTTCCGGCTATTGTTCCGGCCCTCGGCCGATGACCGGGGCTACACCGCCCACGAAACGTGTCAACGGCGCGCCGGCAGGCGCCTCGATCAGTTCCCGTTCGATCGCCTTGCGGTTCCGTGTAATCCGCGGCTCTTTTCCCGCTCTTCTCAGCCATTCTTCGCCGGCGGCCGACGCCCGTACATTTTCTCGTAGTAGCGCTGGTACTCGCCGCTGCGCGCGCGCGCGCGCCAGGCCGGGTTGTCGAGATACCACTTCACCGTGGCGCGCAGCGCGTCTTCAAAGGAATGCGCCGGCAGCCACCCCAGGTCCCGCCGGATTCGGTCGCAGTTCATGGCGTAGCGCCGGTCATGGCCCGGCCGGTCCTGGACAAACCTGATCAGCGACTCGGGCTTGCCCACCAACTTGAGCAGCAACTTCACGACCTCGATGTTCGGCACGTCTTTGTGCCCGCCGATGTTGTACACGCTGCCAGGCGCTGCCAGGCGCAGCACAAGGTCAATCGCCGAGCAATGATCCCATGCGTAGAGCCAGTCCCGCGTGTGCAGCCCGTCGCCATAGACCGGCAGCGGCTTATCCTCCAGGGCGTTGGCGATCATGAGCGGAATCAGCTTCTCGGGGAACTGATAGGGCCCGAAATTGTTTGAACACCGCGTGATCGCCACGTCCAGCCCGTGGGACTTGTGCGCCGCGCGCGCGAGGAAGTCGGCGGACGCCTTGGTCGCCGCGTACGGGTTGTTCGGCTGAATCGGCGAGGACTCCGTGAACTCGCCGGTCGGGCCCAGGCTGCCGTAGACCTCGTCGGTGGACACCTGGAGGAACCGCTTCACTCCGTGCTTTCGGCAGGCGTCCAGAAGGACCTGCGCGCCCACCACGTTCGTTCGGATGAACGGCCGGACGTCCGTGAGGCTGCGGTCCACGTGCGTCTCGGCCGCGAAGTTCACGATCGCGTTGAACGCCTTCCCCGCCAAGGCTTTCTCGACGTCTTCGTCGGACGCCACGCTGCCTTTCACGAAGCAATAGCGCGGCTCGTTCTCCAGCCCATTCAGGTTCTCGAGGTTGCCCGCGTAGGTCAGGGCATCGAAGTTGGCCACTTCCACGTCCGGGCGCATTTTCAGCATGTACCGGACAAAGTTGCTGCCGATGAATCCGGCTCCGCCCGTGACGAGAATTCTCATCCGTGCACCCCGCCTGCCTGTCCGTTGCCTTACCGGGTCGAATTGGCGCCCGACTCCCCGCCATCGAACGAGCCGAGCATACAGAAAACGCGCGGGGTTTCAAGCGGGATGTCGCAGCCCTGAGGCCGCTCGCGGCGACTCGCCTTGCGAAGCGCTCCGGCGACGAGGAATGGATTGGCCGGATGAACGCCGACGACCGCTTTCGGCGGAATCGAGTCTTCTCGCGCGGCCCCTACGGAAGCACCCCGATCGGCTTCCGAACCTCCATCGGCGACTTGTCGTAGATGAGGTTGTGCAGTTGCAGCACCTGCAGGACGTTGTAGTCGAGCGGATCGTATTCCCGGACGTTTTCTGCGCTTCCGCCGGCCACAATTTCCACGTGCTGGATCGGCCGTGTGATGAACCGGGGCTGCTTCCACGCGCTCCCGCCCGCTGCCCGCACCCGCACGGACCGAAGAATCTTCTTGAACAACTCCTCGTCCTGCCAAACCAGCAAATCGCGGTCGCGGATCGTGGGGAAATAGTCGCGCGTCAAGTCGGTCGAAAAGCGCATGAGGGCCGCCCGATTCTCCTGCTCAGCGGAGACGATGCTCCGAACAATCAAGTAGTCGCTTTGCCGGTCCAGGACGATCCGGGTCTCGACCACAACGGCGCCGGGCGCGGGGACTGGGAGGCGCTCCGCCCGCAGCGTCGCCGCGGAATAGGGCTCGACCGTGATCCCGCTCACGGCGATGTTGCCGCCGAACAGGCCGCCCACGCGCCGCTCGATGAGCGCGTTGCGGTACAAGGCCCCATCCGGCTTGGCGCCAGACGCCGGGCCGGGGTTGCGATCCGGGGCGGTCGCGGGCAGCATGGCGGCCAGGCCGTACTCGGGAAACTCCTCGCGCTGGAGCCGGATCTTCTCGCCCCGCCGCATCTCCACCACCACCGGCGGGCTCTGACACCCGAGGATAACGAAGGCGACGGCCAAAACCGCGCAACGCGGCGAAACCGCAACCCAAGAGAAAAAATCACCCGTGGTCAAATCTTCTCTGGCCGCGAAGAAGCTCATGAACATTGGCATAAAGAACTTCGCGCAAAAACAAGAAGTCGGCCGCTAGTGGCGCGCGGCGCGTGAATACTCTTCACGGGGATAATCATACCCGACCGACGGCGCGGGTGTCAATGCGCCGGGAACGCGGCGCTGCCAGATGGTTTCCACCAACGCGGAGGCGCGAATGGCGCCATCGGCAGTGACCAGCGGCGCCTGGCGAATCTCTCCTCGTCCATGGCGGCGACGAAGACCAGGACCGAACCGCAGCCGCGGCGATTTCCTGGCGTCGCCTGGTTCCCGGCCTGACCTCCCGGCTTCTCTGACGGCGTTCACGAGCCGAACTTGACCCGGATGATCGCCGAGCCGTCGGCCCAGTTCCTCAGGCCCTTGAGGTCGTAGGTGAGCTGGCTGCGCCGCGCCAGGCTGACTGGGTCGTCCGACTTCAGGCTGTCCCGCTCCTTCTGCAGCCGGCGCCGCCAGAGGAACAGGATCAGGTCTTTCACCGCGTCCACTCTCGAGCTCTCCGCCCCGATCGTCTTGCTCGGCGCCATGAGAATCTGCGCGGCAAACCGCTGCAGCTCGCCCGTCCGGTCCTCCTCGCGGTTCAGCATTTCCTGGACGTCAACGCCGTCGACCAGCGCCTGTAACGCGCAGCGGACCACCGTCCGGCACACCGGATCCTCGATCATTTCGATCGGCAGATAGCGCTCCACCGCGACTCGCATCTCCGGAAAGTCCGCGGCGTGGACGATGTGCTCGCAGAACTCGACTTCCTCACGCGGGTGCTCAGGATATGCGCCGCCGGCCGGAGCCGACCTGGCGTCCGTCGCTCGGAACGCCGCCCGCGTCTGCTGCCGGGCCGTCATTCTGCGATACTCCTCCTGCAAAGCCGTGGCGGGAATGTCCAGCGCCTTGGCGGCTTCCTGGATCAGTCGGGCCCGCTGCACGGCGTTCGGGCTTGCGGCAACGGTCTCGAGCACGGCGCGGGCAATGCGCATGGCGCCCACTTCGGTCTCGCAATTCTCGCGGGCCGACAGCGCGCGGACCTGAAACGCCACGGCCGACTCGGCGTTCTTCGGCGCCGCGCCGAACGCTTCGGCGCCCTGCTTGCGAATGAACGAGTCGGCGTCCTCCGACGGCGGCAGCACCGCGATC
>JASEHE010000104.1 GCA_030018915.1 Verrucomicrobiota bacterium | reverse complement strand
TGCCCCTTTTACCTCAGCAGGCATCCCGCCGCGGGATGCCTGCTGAGTAGTTACGGCGCATGAATCTTGCGCCGGCTATACGGCGGACCGGCCGCTGCGCCACAATAACCGGCGCGGGCTGTGCGTTGATCATGCGGGAGGACAAGCGCTATGAAGACGATGCGGACGCGTTGCTTGGCGGTGGCGATCGGAACCTTGATAGTCGGCGGCCTCACGGGACCGGCAGCCGAGACCAGTTCATCGGATACGGCCTTCCGTTTCCGCCAGTTCGAACGGGACATTCCTTCGCTCTACCTGCTGAACGGCCTCTACCTCACCCAGGAGCAGGCCGCGAAGCTGGCGTCGCTTCTGAACAAGAACTATGAGTCGGAAATCAGGTTCCGAAAGGAATTCGACAAGATCATCGAGAAACGGAGCGGGGACCTCCGCAAGGAGTCGGACGAAACTGCGCGGCCCGCCGCGACCGGTCGGCTTTCCGATAGAGACGGCAAGCGCGGTCTCCATGGCAGGCGCCTGCTGGATGCCCGCAAAGAAATCCTGGACATGCGTGTCCTGAAACAGCGCGAACAGGATGCGCTGGCCGACCAGGCGTATGCCCTCCTCACGCCCAGCCAGCGGAAAACGGTTGAAGGGTTCGCGCCTTGTTTTATCCCAAGCGCCGATTTCCGCAACCCGGAACGGGTGGGCCAGGCCGCCAACGACACGTCGTTCATCGAGAAGGGAATGGCCCGCCTGAGGAACGCGCCGGAGGAGAGAACCTCGGAGGCAATGGACCGAGCGCTTGATGCGCTGGTTCCCTATGCCATGAACAAGCGCAACATTAAGTACAGCGAAGAGGCCGAACAGAGCGCGCGCAATGAGCTGGCAGAGCGCCTGAGTTCCTTGACGCCGAAAATCCGCGCCATGAGCGACGCGGACTTCGAACTCGACAAGGCGAACCTGGCCAATAAGGTGTTCCCGCCCGAAAACGCGAACGATCCCGGAGCGCTGCGCTGGAAGGTCGGCGCGTATCTCCTCAACACGGGCGTTCGGGACGTGGTTCGGGCCCGAGCTGGCGACGTGGAGAAGACAGGCGCCACGGTTCAGGCCGGCAAGACGTCTTTTGATGGAGCGGCGGCAGACGCCAAGAAGGCGCTGCGCGCCGCGCGGCTCGTTCGAGACCTTGACCTCACTGCCGAGCAGTGCGGGAAGCTCCTGGAGATCGTCCGCGGCGCGCTGGCCGTTGACCGGAAGCTCCAGATTGAGATAACCGAGAACATGCGGAAGGCATTCGAGCCGTATGGCCGGCTCCGAAGCGAGCTGGCGGCGGGGCAGCCGACCCAAAAGGCCGAGCAGGAGGCGGGCCGTTTCCACCACCGGGACAAGATGCTCAGCAAGGACAAACGCGTCGAGGAACTTCTGAAGCGCCAGGCGGAGGTGGACAAACTGCTCACGGCCAAGCAGGTTGACCGCCTGGCTCGCGAGGAGCATGGGCCTGGCGCCCGCAAGCCGTGGGACGCCGACGAGATGGACAGCATCATGAACCGGGCCAAGCGCGCGCGCTCCGAGGCGCGGCGCGCGCCGGCCCTGAACTTCGCCAGGGACAAGGAAGCGCTTTGCAAGAATTTCCTCGACGCATGCGTGGCCCACGAAGGCGTGGACGCGAAAAATGTGGATGAGCTGGCGGAAACCCAGCGCGCCGGCGAGGTCCTCGATCGCGCCCGCAAGATGGATTCGACGGAATTCAGCCAGAAGCAGGACGACCTGGCAGCGGAGCTTTGCCCGAGGTACAGCAAGCCCCGGGACCCGACCTATGGCGCCCGCTACGTCAAAGGCAAGCCCATGCCCGTGCTGAACGAAACGACGAATTTGCTCTTCTCGCAGGCGGCCTGCGACATTCTGGAAGGATTGGCCAAGAAATAGGACCGAATCGGCCGCTCGAGGAAATCAGCGCATGGCAACGCAAGGCAAGCATGGCGAGGAAGCGGACGAGCCGCTGGCGGATGACCTCATGCCGGAATCCGGATTCTCAAGCGCGATGCGCGTGACGACCTGCAACCGAAGGGATTTCCTCCGCGGATGCCTGGCCGCCGGGCTCTGCGCGTCGAGCGGACTGTTGGCAGCGGAACGGCCACCGCAACCCGGCCGTGGCGCGCCGCCATCCGCCGCGTCGGCGCCTGGAACGACTCAACGGGAGGCGCTCTTTTGGGAAGCGCTTCCAGGCGGCAGAACGCGGTGCCTCACCTGTCCCAACCATTGCGAGCGTGGTGAGGGGGGGATCACCGCCTGCCGCACGCGGATCAACCGCGGCGGCAAGCTCTACACACTGACCTATGGGAAGCCCTGCGAGATCACTTTGGATCCGCTGGCCAAGAATCCGCTCTACCACGTTGATCCGGGCGCTGAAGCCATCGGCGTGGCAACGGCGGGCTGCAATCTCATTTGCAAATACTGCCAGAACTGGGCCATCTCCCAAGTGGGACCCGATATGACGCGGAATTTCGACTTGACGCCCGAGCAGGTCGCGCGGAAGGCGGTCGAGCGCAACGTCAAGTGGATCACCTTCTCGTACACCGAGCCCGTGGCCTATCTGGAATACCTGGTGGACGTGGCCAGAGCCGCCGCAAAAGCCGGAATCCGCACAGCGGCCGCCACGGCCGGATTCATTTGCGATGCGCCGCTCAAGGAACTCATCCGGCACGTCAACGCGTTCAGCGTGACTCTGAAGGGATACTCCCAGGAGTTCTACCGGGATGTGTGCGGGTGCAATCTCGATGATGTTATGAAGTCTATCGCGACCATCGCCGCATCCGGAAAGTGGATGGAGGTGGTAACGCTCATCGTGCCCGGAATGAACGACGAGGACAAAGGCATCCAATGGATTGCCGGCGCGCTGGCCAAACTGAACCGCGACATTCCCCTGCATTTCCTGCGATTCGAGCCGCAGTTCAAGCTCAAGCATCTGCAGCGCACGCCGCTGGCCACTTTGGAACGCGCGCGGGTCATCGCCGTGAAGGCGGGGTTGAACTACGTGTACCTGGATTTGTCCGGACACGAGGCGGCCAACACGACTTGTCCGCGTTGCAGCAAACTGCTCATCGAGCGCGCCGCCGGCTTCTTGGTCATCGCCAATCGGCTTCGGAACGGCAAATGTCCCCAGTGTTCCACGCGAATCCCAGGAATCTTCCCGGACGCTGCCTGACCGAGCACCCGCTGGAAACCCTCTCAGCAGGATCGCCGGATTGTGATTGACTAAGTTATGGACTAAGTCTATCGTGATGAAGGATCGAAATGGAGGAATGCCCATGATTGATGTCAACATACACGAGGCGAAGACACACCTGTCGCGGCTGCTGCAACGTGTCGCCGCAGGCGAGGAGGTGCGGATCGGGAAGGCCGGAAAGCCCGTCGCCCGCATCGTCCCGTGGCGCGCGGGGAACCAGAACCGTACGCCGGGACAGGATCGCGGGCTATTCACCGTTCCGGAGAATTTCGATGCCCCGTTGCCTCCTGATGTTTTGCGAGGCTTCGAGAAATGAGAATCCTCCTGGACACACAGTGCTGGCTCTGGTGGATCACGGAACCAGAGAGGCTCAGGGAAACGGCCCGGAAGCAGATACAAGACGGCCGGAATGCGATTCTGCTGTCGTCAGCAAGTTCATGGGAGATCGCCATAAAGTACGCGCTCGGCAAGCTTCCCCTGCTTGAACCGCCGGAGGAGTTTGTCCCAAAACGAATGAGCCGGGATGCCATCTCCGCGCTGCCGATTGAGCATGTTCATGCGCTCCGAGTGGCGTCACTGCCGGATCACCACCGGGATCCGTTCGACAGGCTTCTCGTTGCCCAGGCGCAGGTTGAGGGCATCCCACTGATGACTGTGGATCGGCAATTCGAGGCGTATGACATCGAAATCATTCGCGGCGCATGACTTGAACGGCCGCCGTCTACCAAATCAAGCCCTTGACCGAAATTGCCGGCCGGATCGCGGAGAGAGGCGAGACGTTGGACGAGAACTGCATGAAGCGGTTCGAGAGCCTTTGGGAAGACGTTGATCGGGCCGGCAACCGTCTCCTTCTCTGAATGATGGATCTGCCTGGCCGGTCACAGTGGAACAACCAGAGCCCCTGGCTACTCCCGAATCTGGCCGTTGCCGTGGATGACGTACTTGTAGGTGGTCAGTTCCTCGAGGGCCATGGGACCGCGGGCGTGCAGTTTGTCGGTGCTGATGCCGATTTCCGCGCCCATGCCGAACTCGCCGCCGTCCGTGAAGCGCGTCGAGGCGTTGACGTAGACGGCGGCGGAGTCCACGTCGCGCGTGAACATCCGCTCGGCGGCCTCCGACTCAGTCACGATGGCATCGGAGTGCCTGGAGCCGTGGCGGTTGATGTGGGCGATGGCGGCCTCGATGGAGGGGACGATCTTTACCGTGAGGATCAGGTCGAGGTATTCCTCAAACCAGTCCTGCTCGGTGGCTTCCTTCATGCCGGGCGCGATGGCCCTGGCTGCGGCGTCGCCGCGGAGTTCCACTCCTCGCTCGGCGAATCGCGCCGCCATGGGGGGCAGGAACGCGGGGGCGATCTTCTCGTGCACGAGCAGCTTCTCCATGGCGTTGCAGACGCCGGGCCGCTGGCATTTCGCGTTCTCGCAGATCGCCAGGGCCATCTCGATCTTGGCCGATTCGTCCACGTACGTGTGGCACACGCCTTTGTAGTGCTTGATCACGGGCACGCGGGCCTGATCGGTTACCGCGCGAATGAGCGCTTCGCCGCCGCGTAGAATGACGAGGTCCACGCGGCCTTCCATCTGGACGAGTTCCCGCGCGACGTCATGGTCCGCGCAGCGAATGAGCTGGATGGCGCGCTCCGGCAGACCCTTTTTCCGGCCGCCGGCCGTTAGGGCCTCGGCCAAGGCCGCGTTGCTGTTCAACGCCTCCTTGCCGCCCCGGAGAATGACGGCGTTCGAGGTCTTTATGCAGAGGGCGGATGTGTCGGCGGTGACGTTGGGCCGCGACTCGTAGAGAATCGCAATGACCCCGATCGGGACGCGCTGCTTGACGATCACCAGACCGTTCGGCCGAATCCAGCGGCTGATGCGCGCGCCGACAGGGTCCCGCAGGGCTCCCACCATGCGGATTCCCTTGACCACGCCGACGAGGCGCGTCTCGGTGAGCAGCAGGCGGTCGAGCAGGGCCGTGGACAGCCCGGCGTTCCGGCCTGCCTCGATGTCCTTCTTGTTCGCGTCGAGGATGGCGTTCTTGCGCGTCTCGACTTCGGCCGCCATGGCCTCGAGAATGGCGTTCTTGCGCCGTTCGCTGAGCAGCGCCAGCTCGCGCGAAGCGGCTACCGCCCCGTCGCCGACAGCAAGCATCTCTTCATGAAGCGTCATGCCGGGTTCCCTTAGATTGTGGCGGCAAGAACAAATGTGCCTTCGTCCGCCCCACTTATGATCCGGCGCAGGGCGCCGGGCTTGCGGCCGTTGGCGATCACGGCGCAGCATCCGGCCCGCGCCACGGACCGGGCGGCTTTCAGTTTGGAAAACATGCCTCCTTTTGAGAGCAAGGATTTGCCGCTCGACACCAGCTTGAACGTCGCCGGGGTAATGGATTCCAGATAGCGGACCCGGCGCAGGCACCCGGCGCGGTCGCGTTCCAGGAGTCCGTCCACGGTGCTGAGAATGATGAGCAGGTCGGCCCGCGCCATTTTGACGACCAGGGAGGCTAAGAGGTCATTGTCGCCGAACGCGAGGTCGGCGCGAAGTTCCTCGTCGGCAACCACGTCGTTTTCGTTGATGACTGGGATCACCTTGTTGCGCAGGAGGTTATCGATGGTGCGCCGCGCGTTGGCGTAGCCGATCTTGTGGTGAAAGTCCGCGTGCGTGAGCAGGACCTGCCCCACCCGACAACCGGCACGGGAGAAAAAATCATGGTAGCGCGAGATGAGCCGGCCCTGGCCCACGGCGGCAGCCATCTGGAGATCGGGCAGCGCAGTGGGACGGCGCTTCATGCCCAGTTCTTCCATGCCTGCGCCCACAGCGCCGGAAGTGACCACCAGGACGTCCCGGCCGGCGCGATGGATGGCGGCCAGGTCGCCGATGAGCCGCTGCATGCCGCGCGCGTCGGGCCGGCCGGACTCTCGGACCAGGACGCCGGTCCCGATCTTGACGACCACCCGGCGCGCGTCGGCTATACATTCGCGATATCGGAGTGACTTCTTCATCGGAAGGCCGTAATGTATCGGAAAGACGATGACGAAACAATCGCAAACTGGGAGTGTGAGCGCATCCGTCGTGTTGGCCGGCAGGCCGTCGGCATTCTGGCACCGTTGTGTCCTGGCTATGGCATGCGCGCTCTTCGCGACCGCGAGGCCGCGCGGTCAGGCCTGGGCCGGCGAGAAGCCCGTCGAAACCCCGGTTGCCGTAACATCCGCGTTCGGGGCAGACTGCGAGAAGCTGGTGATCGAGGCGCTGAAGACCGCCAAGAGCGAGATATTGGTGGCGGTCTACAACTTCACCCAGCGAAACGTGAGCCAGGCGTTGGTGGAGGCCGCCGCCCGGAAGGTCAAGGTGATCGTCAAGTACGATGCCCGCTCCATGAAGGAATTGCCGGGCATGACACAGACGATCGGCTACCTGCGGAATCGGGGCGTTACTTGCGCGGGAGTCACGATGAGAAGAGAGTACGGCAAGATGCACCACAAGTTCGCCGTCGTAGACGGCAGGACGGTGGTCACGGGCTCATGGAATTACACGTTCACGGCGGCCAAGGAGAACTACGAGAATGTGGTCCGGATCGTTTCCGCCGATGTCGCCAGGGCTTTTTCGCGGGAGTTCGAACAAATCCGGGATCGGTAGGATCGTTGCCGAGCGAAAACCGGCGCGCCCCAGGGGATAAGCTCACGTAGGTGGCTGATTGACTCCAGTGGATACTATAAGGTTGCGAGGTGACGGAAACGACCGGCGAAACTCACCACAGGGCATCAAAAACGAAAAAACGAATGGTCCTATGAGAACCGCCCTCCGCTCTCTGACTGGGGAAAGCCGGCCGAAAGGTAACTACTCAGGTGCCCGCCCGCAGCGGGCGCGCACCTGAAGGAATTGGCCC
>JASEHE010000103.1 GCA_030018915.1 Verrucomicrobiota bacterium | reverse complement strand
CTGAGTAGTTACGTGAAAAGTCCCTCAAAAGGGGAAGTCCGTGCAAGATTCAGGTACTACTTAGCGCCTCAGACGAATGGAACCGCCACGAAAAACAAGAAGATTTGAACACCAAGGGAGCAAAGAGAACGTTTCAAATCAGAGTTTTGCGCGGCTACGCGCAAGCGCTCCGCATTTGCTTGTTCGATAATCTGCGGAAAAGAACCTTTCCGCCTCATCACGTTCGTTTTCAGTCGCTCAAGGCGATCCGACAATCTCAGCGAGGAGTCTGTTGTCAGTATGACACCGGATAGACCGGCAACTCGCCTCGGAGCAGTTCGTAGATGGTCTTGCGCTGTTCGATGACCTTCTCGGCGGTCTGCCGGAATCGTTTTCCGAGTTCGTCGAAAGCCAGGGTTTTGAGGCTTTCGACGCTCTTCGCGCCGTTGTCCGTCGAATGGGCGGCAATGAACTTGGCCATGGTGTCCGTGGCCATCTCGCGAACGAGCTGCCAGAGTTCTTTCCCTTGGCCAGCCGCCACGGCCCGGCCAAGCGCGACCGACATGGAAAGGATGGCGTTCATTCCCAGCACGCCTTTGCGCTGCATGACTTGGATTTGCTCGTCGGCCGGAGCGTCGGCGGCCAGCCGGCCCAGCTTGACCGCTTCCGCTTTTTCCAGGGAGAGCAGCTCGCGATCCGTGTCCAGCAGCGAGCCCAGGGTGGCAAGCTTGCGACCCAGGAAAGCCTTGCCGAGGACTTCCTCGATATGCGCCACGGCGTCCATGCAGCCTTTGCCGTCGTAGCGCTGGACCTTTTTCCAGAGTTCCATCAATTCCCGGTCGTTCTTTGCCTCGATGTCGGCGACCTTGGGCCCCTTGGCGAAGCGCAGGGTGCCGTCCTCGGTCTTCTTGAAGAGCTCCGGATATTTTCGCGTGGTCGCGGATGGCAGAACGATGCTGTCAACGTAATGGATGGCTTCGTCCACGCCGGCCGACGTGCCGAGCGGCGTCGAACCCTTGAAGCGGATCGTTCCGGTCTTGCCCAAGTAGACCGTGGCCGCGGCCGAGGGAATGCCGGCGTTGGTGGCTTCCTCGTTGCCGGAGATGGCCTCAATCGCCAGAATGCGCAGCATCAGCTTGGCGAGGTCAATGTCGGTAACGTTCGGAGCCAGTTCCGCGTCTTTCCTCCCAGTGAGGGTAGCGATCAATTCTTTGATCAGGGCTTCGGTTTCCTGGCGCTCCCGGGCGGCGACCGGTCGCCTGGCGGCCTTGGCCATCGTGATGATCTCCATGACGCGGCCGTACTTTTGGAGGCGCTCGGTGTTGGCGCCTCCGCCGCACTTCATGCCCACCGCGCCCATGGCCGCGGCGATGTCGGCCTCGAACGGATCGTTGGGCGACTTGGAGCGGTGCGAGACGATCAGTTCCGAGCCGTAGGCCAGCGACGTCAGCATGGCCAGCACGGTCTCGGACAGCGTGCCGATCTGGTTGGCCTTGATCAGCGTCGCGTTGATCTCGCCGTTGCGCGCGCATTCCTCGATGTTGCTGTCTTTGGTGGTCACCAGGTCGTCGCCGATGCTGAAGATGCGGTCGCCCATCTTTTCCATGAGCAGTTTCCAGCCGGCATGATCTTTCTCGCCGAAGCCGTCTTCAATGGAGACGATCGGAATGCCGTCTTGCTCCATGGCCTGGCGGTAGAGATCGAGAATTTCGTCGCGGCTCATTTCCGCCTTGTTGGCATCGCGCCAGAAGCGATACATGCCCACCGAGTCTTTCTCGCCCCGCTCGTCGCGGTAGGCGTTTTCCAGCTCCGAGCAGGCGGGGTCCAGGGCGATGGCCGCGTCCACGCCCGGCACATAGCCGCAGTCCAGAATGGTCTGCTTCATCATGCGCCACAGGCGCTGTTCTGGCACGCGGTCCTGAGGCTCCTTCTCGACGTAGGGCGAAAGACCGCCTTCGAGGCCGATGCCCATGACCTTGGCGCCGGGCGCGGATTCGATGACCTCCTTGAGCCGGTATTGGAGGTGAACGGTCATTTCCTGGGCTTCCTCGAACGTCTTGGGCGAGAGCGGCACGAACATGCTCTCCTGCATGCTGATGTTGCTCTCTGGGTATTCCTTCTCGGTGTGGCGACCGCCCATGGCGCAGTTGCGCCACTGCCACGGCGCCGCGATCCGGTTGCCGTCCGCCAGTGTAATCGCCTGCATGCGGGTGGCTGTCATGCGCTCCTTGACTTCCTTGACGCCGGCCATCCAGCTCGCGCCTGAAATGGCCTGCGCGGCGCGCGCGGCCTCTTCGGCGGCCTTCTGCTCGCGCAGCATGAATTCCTTATACTTCCCGCGATCGGCCAGGAACCGGTCGAGCAGGCCGACCAGGCCGGGCGCCAGGAAGAAACGGCCCGCAACGATCAGAATATCGCTGTCAGGATCGGCCACAAGGCCCAGGGTCAGGCACACAACCGCCATGGGGAGAAAAATCGCCGCCAGCCTGCCGCTCCAGACCGGCCCCCATGCGGCCACGGCCAGGTTATAAGGCGCATCCGGAGTGAAATTGCCTTCCTCTTTCCGCACTCCTTCGAACTTGCCCCACGGAATCAACAGAAACATTTTGAAGCGCCAGCCCAGCTTGGCGCCGGCGCTCTGCCCGCGCATCGCGTCGGCGCGCTTTTGCGAGCTTTTGTTCAATGCCGTCAGCCTGGCGGCCGTCAGATAGTGGCCCATTTCGTGAATGGCGATGCCGATGTGCCAGGAGAGATACAAGATGGCGAGCGAAACGAAAGTCTCGGGGCTGAGAAACATGAAAGCCAACACGGATGCTTTCACGTCGGCGTTTTGCTCAACGACTTTTTTCATCAACTCGGCCGCTGGAATGCTCAACACCGACGAAATGAAGGCGGCATGGAACGAGACCAACTTGTGGTTGGCGATTACCCAGCCTCGTTCCAGGTAAGCGCCGGCTGCCCGCGCCCTCGATCCGGATTTGCGTGGTGACGGCAGGTTGTCGGACGCGCCGTCAACGTTCGCGCCCGGTTTGTCCATGTGATTGACTGCGTGATCTTCCATCTTCTTCATTTGCCTATATCCTCCTGGCAAGAACACCCGCCCGCTTGCCGGGTTGCCCGGTCCCAAACATTTCACGCCCTAGCGGGCGTGTGAAATCTTCGGGTTTGCGCGTCCCTGGAAAACAATCCTTATCCTTGGACAGGGAGCCGGCATGATACATTTCAACTCATTGATGTCAACGGTTTTCCGGATTGCGGTTTTCCGGGTTGCCCGCCGGCCGGTTCGGTGATAGGTTTGCGTCCTATGCGTCACTGGGGCGCGGTCCATAAATGCGCTTGGATTCTGCTGGCGCTTCTGGCCATCGTGGGCTTGTTGTGCGTTTTTCTGCCCAGGTACGGCGCGTTCCGCAAGATGCGCAAGCAGCAGACGGAGGACAAGGCGGAGAACCGGCGGATCGAGTTCCGGATTGCCGAACTGTGTGTCAACCAGGACAAGTTCCTCACCGATCCGGCCTTTGTGGAAGGCGCCGCCCGCGAGAACGGGCGGGTAAAGCCCAACGAAGTCGTCTACAGGCACACCAACCGGCAGAGCCGCATCGAATCGCCGTAGCCTGCCTTTCTCCTTTCTCGCGGGGCCTGCTTCACGACCACGCGATAGCGCAATGACATCTACGCCCGCCAACGCCTCTGAAGAACCGATGTCGGGGTGCGTCCTGTCGCTCGGCAAGGATGACCTTGCGCGGTTCTGCGTCGAACACGGCTACCCCCCCTTCCGCGCACGGCAGATATGGCGCTGGCTCTACGCCCGCCGAGCCGGCGACTGGCAATCCATGAAGAACCTCCCCGCCATGCTCCGTGACCGGCTCGCGCGGACTTTCACGCTGAATCCTGCCGCCGTTCCGCGGATGGAAGGCGCCCGGAGCTCGACCCGAAAATTCCTTATCGGGCTGCGCGACGGCCATCGAGTGGAATCGGTCCTCATTCCGGCCGGCCGGCGCCGGACGGTCTGCGTCTCGACGCAGGTCGGCTGCCGGTTCCGTTGCGCCTTCTGCGCCAGCGGTCAGGCGGGGTTCCTGCGCAACCTGGAGGCCGGCGAAATCGTCGGCCAGGTTCTCCTCGCGGCCCGCGAATCGGGCAGCCGGCCTACCCACGTCGTATACATGGGCGTCGGTGAGCCGTTCGATAATTACGACGAGGTCATCAAGTCCGTCCGCATCGTCAACGATCCGGACGGGCTGGCCGTTGGGGCGCGTCGGATCACGATCAGCACCTCTGGCGTGATTCCAGGGATCGAGCGGCTGGCCGGAGAGAATCTGCAGGTCGAGCTTTCCGTCTCGCTGCACGCCGCGCGAAGCGACCTGAGGGCCGAACTGATGCCGGTGAACCGCCTGTATCCCCTCCCGAGCTTGATTGAGGCTTGTCGCCGGTATTCGAAAACGACCGGCCGAATCATCACATTCGAGTACACACTGATCCGGGGCGTGAACGATTCGCGCCAGGACGCGGCTAATCTTGCCGCCTTGTTGAAGGACCTGCCATGCCGGGTGAATCTGCTCCTGCTCAGCCCCATCGCGGAGTTCGACGGCCGGCCTCCGCTCCGGCGCGCGGCCGCCATGTTCACGGCCACGCTCGCCGGCCGGCGCCTGAACGCCACGCTTCGCGAGTCCAAAGGCTGCGCCATCAACGCCGCCTGCGGCCAGCTCCGCTTCCGCTCTTGCGTTTTTCCTCGTTTATTGTGACTATCCGGCCACGCCATGAACACCCGACTGATCCTCGGCTCGGCCTCCCAACGCCGCCGCAACATCCTCGCGGACCTGGGCGTCGAATTCGATATCGTCATCCCCCAGATCGAGGAAGTCTCTTGCGCCGACGACCCGCGCCGCGCGGCTGCGGAAAACGCGCTCCGCAAAAACCTGTGGTGCCGCCGCGAGCATCCCGGCCGGTTCATTGTCACCGCCGACACCACGATCAGTTTCGACGGCCGCTGCGTCGAAAAGCCTCGATCCATGGACGAGGCACTCGATTTCCTTCGCGGGTTCTCCGGCAAGCTCCACACGGTCGTGACGGCTGTCGGGCTGGGCGCCCCCGCTTTGCCCACCGAGATGCGCCTCGTCGAGTCCGTCGTCACGTTTCTTACGTTGACCGACTGCGTCATTCAGGACTACTTCTCCAAGGTCAACCCATTGGACAAAGCGGGCGCCTACGACATTGACCAGCACGGGGAACTGCTCATCCGTTCATTTTCGGGTTCCCGGACCAATATCATGGGGCTGCCCGCCGAGTTGGTCGGGCAATGGCTGTGGGAACAGGGGCTGCTGTAGCGGGAGGTTTCCAGTTTCCGGTTTCACGCCGCGCCCATACCAACTGACTCATGCTACTCAACCTTCCACCGCTTCGGATCGCCAACCTGACCGTGGATTTCCCCGTGCTGCTCGCGCCCATGGCGGGCTACACCGATTCCGCGTTCCGGAGCATCTGCCGGCGCTATCACTGCGGCCTGGCCTACACGGAACTCGTCAACGCACAGGCCCTCGTTTTCGGCTCGAAAGCCGCGTTCTTCCTCCTGGCCCGGATATTTCACACGCCCGGGAGGGCGTGTGAAGTATCCGGGCTGGAGGCCGATCCCGGCGAACGACCGTTGGGCGCCCATATTTACGGATCCGACCCTTCGATCCTGGCGCGCGCCGCCGTGCTGGTCGAGAAATTGAACCGCTTTGACCTGATTGATCTGAACTGCGGGTGCCCCATGCGCAAAGTGGCGCGCCGCGGCGCGGGCGCAGGGCTCATGGATCACCCCGAGAAGGTCCACGCGATCATCCGCGCGATCCGCCAGACCGTGTCGCTGCCCGTAACGGCCAAAATCCGACTCGGCCGTTCACCCAGCCGCCCGACCGCCTCGGAAGTGGCTCAGGCCGCCGAGGAGGCTGGCGCCGCCGCCGTCGCCATTCACGCCCGCTTTGCCGCGGACAAACACAAGGGCCCGCCGGACTGGGAAGCGATCGCGCGGGTCAAGTCCGAGCGCGGAATCCCGATCATCGGAAACGGCGGAGTGATGAACGTCCGGGACGCAGTCCACATGCGCGCGCAGACTGGGGCCGACGGCATCATGGTGGGCCGGGGCGCTTTAGGCAACCCGTGGGTTTTCCAGGAAGTCCGCGCCTACTTTGCCGGACAGGCCTGGGCGCCCCCCTCCTTGGCGGAACGGCGAGCCGTTATCCTGGAACACCTCGCGCGCCTGTGCCGGCTCAAAACCCGCGATCCCCGCTACGCGACCAGCCGGCAGCCCAGGCTCTCGCCCGAAGTCGCCGCCGTCATGCTCTTCCGCGCCCACCTGCTGAAGTACCTTGCCGGCTTTCCGGGCGCCGGCGCGATTCGAGCCGGCCTCAACGCCATGTGCGCCCACGCGGACGTCGAGCGGGCCCTTGACGCCGTCCTCGGATAACGCCGGGGTCGGGATCAATCCTGTGGGGCGGTCAGTCAACCCGGATGCGGTAGAACGCGTTGCCTGCGGAATCCACGGAGACGGTCCGGACGTTGATGGGAGGGGACGCGCCGATGTTGGTGTGCAGCGGGACCCAGACGTCGGACATCAGGTTGGTCCCCGCAGAATGGCATAGGGCCTGTTCGAGGCGCTTGGCCACCAGACGGCCAGGTTGGCGCTGTCGGACGCGGCAAGCCCGGTGATCCGCAGGAGCGAGGCCGGGTTCGTCGGATTCGTGCCCGCCCGGTATTCCTGCCAGTCCAGGAACCGGTCGCTGTCGCTGTCTGAGGAGGCGCTCATGTTCGTCAGGCTGGCGAAGTAGAGGATCTCCCGGGCATCGGGCATGCCGTCGGAGTCGCTGTCCGGGTTGAACTCATAGGCGCCGAGGTCGAGGGCGCCGTCGTCGTGGCGGGCCCGCGAGCCCAGGTGCTTGACGTACTCGTTGGTGAGGGCGCGCTCAGGCAGGGCGGCCGGTGGGAGCGAAGTGGCCGCGTTCACGCACGCGGAGGCGTCGGCCAATTCGTAGTTCTGCCCGGCCGCGTCAACAAAACCCGGGAAGATCCCGCTGATGTTGCCGCCGAGGTTGACCACGGCGCCCGTGCTGAAGCTGTTGACCCAGCCGCTCTTGAGCCAGTTGTTCCGCAGGTGGACGACGCCGTTATCGGCGTTGATCTCCAGGTTGTCCCC
>JASEHE010000102.1 GCA_030018915.1 Verrucomicrobiota bacterium | reverse complement strand
TGTTGTTTTTCAGGAGGTTACACCTTCTCCACTTTTACAGGAAGTATCGGACATCGCCGCGCGATTCATCAGACAGCCCTACTTCGCCCGGCGCGGCGCCGTGCTACGTAGGGCATACTTCGCTCGTCGCTGCGCTCCGAGCGAAGTATGGTCGGGGCACCTCCACGGGGACTTCAAACCGGCCCTCGCCCCGTTCGCCGGTCCGTTCCTTGGCCCCGTCGAGCCGGTTTTCCTGGAAGCCGAACGCCTCGTCAGGCGGTCGGGGTGACTGGCGAAGTCGTCCCTTGGGTGCGCTCGCCCGTCTCGGTCTCAATCCATCCACTTGTACTGTGAAGACGCGTTCCTTACAGAGTCCCTGATCGACCGCAGCACCGGGGGCGCGCCCCCCGCGTTTGAGTTCGCCCAGCCATCGCAGTGTGAACAGGAAGTAGTCCCGCAGCGACATGCTATCCCAACTCTCCATGACCTTGTTCCAGTCACCACCAAAGCCTGGCAGCTTGGCGCTACTGTCCCACTGCCAATGCTCGCCCTGGCTGAGGTTGTACGGGGGGTCTGCTATCGCGATGTCGAAAGACGCGTTTGGCAGACGGGACATTGCCTGGACGCAATCCTCTTGCATGACATGATCCAGATCGAACTGGCCAACGCGGAGGTCGGCGGCAGGGAGCCGCTGCGTGTCGATCGCGGTCTCTTGAACTCTCGAGGCCCTGCTCATCATAGACTCTCCGGGCGTTGCGCTGTCTCTGCTACTGCGGGGGCGCCATGTTCGCCTTCGTGGTTTGCTGCATGGCCCCCCTTTACCCATGCGTCAACGTCCTCCATCTTGAACTTCCAAAGCCGCCCCACCTTGTGTGCTGGCATTTGCTTCCGCTCAATCCACTTGTAGATCGTATCGCGATTGATGCCCAAGTGCACCGCGATCTCCTCTACCGACAGCCATCGTACCTGTTCTTGCATGGTCTCCAGTTCCACCATCTTGCGAGCACCCAATGCCGTCAGTTCAGAACGCCTGAACACTGGCACTAGCACAGGTCGTCCGAAACCGCCAGCGAAAATCATAGACGGTCTGACAGAAGCGATCCGGTGGAGACGAAGCTGGGCTTTCACCTGCTGAAGAAGAGCGGCGAGGAAGCGAGTCGCCCGGCGGAATTCGAGGAGGTGAGGAACCGAATCCCGGAGTTTCTGCGGCATGTTCGGCGCGGCGAAGCAATTGCCGCCTATGTGGAAGAATTGAAAAAGAAGGCGCGGATTCAAGAGACGTGAGGAGCGGAAGATGATTGACGGCATCTACGCGTCTGCGGCAAAGGGCGGCCGCGAGGTGAAGATCGCGTAACATCGAAGCGGTCTCGGGACGCTGTGGCAGCGGGGTGGTGGTGGGGAATGGGGTGGGGGATGGCCCGCCTTCGCGTTCTCGCCCAAGCTCGAACGGCTACGGTGTGGCGCTTTCCGCCCGCCGAAGCGGCGGGCGGAAAGTGGTGGGCCCGGCTGGATTCGAACCAGCGACCAAGAGATTATGAGTCTCCTGCTCTGACCAACTGAGCTACGGGCCCGAAGGTTCGCCGAACGCCGCCCCGCGGAGCGAACGACCGGCTACGGATTCGCTGGAGCCGGGATAGTCTACGACGGCGGTATGCGCGGATAGTCGCGGCAGAACGAAACGAACACATTGCCTCGCCGCACAAGGGGCTGCTTGACGTCGAGGGTCGTCAGGGCGTTGCCGGCCCAGTCCTTGAAGGTCACGGTGTAGCCTTGAAACGACGACGGGCAGGGGACCCGCGCCACCTGCAGCGATCGCGGCAGCGTTTCCCAGCGGCGGACATCCGGCTCCTCCAGCAGGCCGATCAGGATGAACCTGACCAGTTCGCCCAGCGCCTCGTTGTTTTTCGAGGCGACCGCGTCGGAGATGGCCTCTTTGAGCACTACCCTGGCGATCGTTTTTGCCGCTTTCCCGGCGGCGGCAATCTGGCTGCTTGTGAAGGCCAGTTCGGCAACGTCGGTCAACGGATAACTTCGCCCCAACACCCGTCCGCCTGCGGAAATCTCGGCGTAACCTGGCAGGCCCAGATGCCGGCGGCGCCTGCGTTCGGGGTGGAGATGAGGCGACCGCCCGATCAGGACAAAGCAAACGAGTTCGGCGGAACCCAGCGGCGCGGCAACGGCCGGCGCGCCGTCGGCGGACAGAGCCGGCACGATGCGCCCCCGTTCCCCGATGGCGACCCCGCGCGCCAGTTCCGCGGCTCTTCGGTACTGGATGGCGGCATTGGCCGGGTCGTCCAGCATCTCCAGGCAAAAACCGGCTATGTACCGCGAGTAGGCGTCTTCGGGATATTCGCCCCGCGATTCCGGCGCGAGCGAGCGGATGATCAGGCGCGCCTCGACGGCGGCGTCCTCCCAATTGCCCTGGATCAGGTAGTTCTTGGCGGTAAAGGCGTGCAGCAGGGTGCGCTCGTACGGGGCGCCATCGAAGTCCAGCGCGTTGTCGTTCGCCACTATGCTGGCGGCGCCCTTGGAAAGGCTGATTGTCCACAGATCTTGCAGCCGTTGCGCGGCGGCGAGGTAGTCGCGGGAGCTCTCCGCGTATGAACCGAGCGCCTGGCGGATCGTGCCGCGCTCCATCAGGCAGAGGACGCGGTCCTTCTCCAGTATCGCCGCGTCGGCCAGGTCGAAGTCGGCCGCTTTGAATCGGCCCTGGTAGAAATTCTCGCGCGCGGCGTCGAAGGCCGGCGCGGCGCAGCCGCACAAGAGCAGCAGGCCCGGCAGCAGAAGGCCGCCGGTCAAGCGTTGGACCAGTGTGGAGGGACCCGCCCCGGCCGGGAGCATATTACCACCCGACCAGCGGCTGGCTGGCCTGCCGAGTGATTTCCTTCTGCGTGGTCCACTCGAGCTTGCCGCTCTGCAGGTCCGTCACCTCGATTGTCATGTTGTAGTACCGCACTTCCTTCCTCGAAATGCGGACCTGTCGCGGCTCGCCGGTCTTGATCTCCACGAGTGAGCCGGTCAGCATATATCGCGGGTTGGCCTGTTGGCCCTGGACAACCTGCGCGCCCTTTTCCCCGTGCTTGGCCTGGTGCTCCTGTTCCTTGAGCACTTCATCCCGCTGAGCCTCGGTGACGAACTGGACCTTGTTGGCCTGGACCAGCAGCGTCCGAATGCGATCGCCGAGCGCCTTTGTATCCACGTGCTGCTCGGTCCGATTCTGGATGTTGCCCAACCGCATCAAGGGTGGCTGGGTCTGTTTGGTCATGAGTGGGCTGACCAGGAATTCGTTGGCCACGGTCTCCGTCAACTGGCGGAGGTCCGTGTAATCGTACTTTGCCGTCATGTGCTTGGGTTGGTTGGGGTCCACATCGCTGGTGCTCGCGCGAAACATCGCGCACCCGCACAACAGCAGGCAGACTGATCCCATGCCGACCGCCATCATCGCCAGGCGCCGTTTCATCGTTCGGTCCTCCTTACAGCCGGCTGCGTCCGCAGCCGTTATCCGAAGCCTGTGGGCAATCGCACAAGCTCTACCCGTAACCCGCGATTTGCGGATTTTCGATTCCTTCTTATATCCAAAATTGTCTCGCGTTGCAAGCGCGATATAGTGCTGGCCTTATCAATATAGTGGCTGAGGGCGCCGGTAGTGGAAGCCGGGCAAAGGCTGGACCTTCTCGGATACTACTCTACTGGTTCATCTTTCTTTGTCGGGTTGCGGCTTCGCCGCGTTGGGCTACCGCTTCGGTGACAGCCACAGCACGACTGTCCGGTTTCTCTCTCGGTTGGTCGCGGTGTCGTTGGGGTATGGAGCATCCTCCTCTGCCTCGGCGACAGCGCGGAGCGACTCTGCCGGAAGTCCGCCCGCTGAAATCAAGAAAGCGAGGACTGTTTCGGCTCGCATCAGGGCCAGCGCTTCGTTGTCCTCGAAAGGCGATCCGCGGTTGAACGTGGTGTTGTCGGTGTGCCCTTCGACAATCAAGTCGTATGAATTCAGGTGCGGGGCAACCTGCCGGGCCGCGGTCCGCAGGAGTTCGACCGAACCGGCAGCCCAGTTTGTCATCGAGCTGAAAAGGCCCGACTCAAAGACGATCTTGACCGACTCGCCGTCCACCGCGCTCCTGGCGCGCGGAATGTTGATGGTCGGCAGCGTCCGCGCGGACACGGCCGTTGCGGGAGCCGAGTGGCCCATTGGCGGGAGATCGAGCGATGCCGTCGGGCACGGCGTGGGCGGGCGAGCGGCCGGGGAGTGGACGGCTGACGGGGGCGGGGTTGGCGTGGGGACGGCCGCCGTTCGGGACGCCGGGCCGGGCGCGCTCTCGCGGGCGCCCGGTCGCGTGTAGCCCAGGTAGAACGCGCCCAGCATGCAGACGGCCAGAATGACGGCCGCTGCCGCGATCTTTGTGGCTCGGCTGCTGCCGTCTCCAATGGGCAGCGACGGACGCATCGGCGGCACGGTGGTGGAAGGAAGCGCCTGGAGCTGTTTGGTCTGCGCCTCAGGGTCGGTTTTCCGCCGCTCCGCCTGCTCTCTGAGCGCGCGGTGACGATCAAGCAGGCCTTTGAGCAGCGCTTTGGTGTTCTGGAAATGGGCGCGGGTCTTGGCCTCCTCTTTCCGCATGGTTTCCAGGGCGCCCTCGCGTTCGGCAAGGCGGTCGCGTAAGGCCTTTAGATCGGCTGAGGCGCTTTCCCGGGCGGATTCCGCCTCAGTCGTCAGGCGATCGAGTTGCGCCTGCAATTCCTGCTTGCGCGTAGCGCGGTCCAGGCGCGTCTTCTCCACATCGCGCTGTTTCTCTTCCAATTGCCGTTCGGCGTCGCGCGGAGCCTGACCGCGAGCGTCGGGACGTCTTGCTCAAACGCGGCCGGTGGCGGCGCAATTTCGGCGACGAGCGCAGCCGGCGCTTCCGGCGCGGAGGCGGGCGGCGTGGCGGGTGGTTCGGCCGGGATGCCGGATCCCGTGAAGCCCTGGTCGAGAACCGGTTGCATCTCCATCTTGAGCTGGGGAATCGTCTCCGCGGCCTGCCACTGGCGCTGGTCGCGGGAAACATCGCTGCCTGGAGCGATCCGGTTCTGGGCCGCCCACTCGCAAAGGGTCGAGAGGTCCATGGGCCCGTAGACGGTGTGGTCCGCGAGCCGGACATGCCAGGTATGGCCCTGTTCCGCGCTCTTCTTCAGCCTGTCATGGACAACGGACATAGGAAGATTGCCGATTGTTCATTGGGCGCTTCCTGCAACGCGGCGTATGTCTTTTGGGGTTTCCCGCATGGGTGAAGACAAACGCGCGCGCCACCGATGCCGGACGGGCACACCAGCCTATGGAACATATGCGCGCGCCTTGGTATCGAATGGGAACCGGTACTGCTTCAGCCCCAGCTCGTCGCGCATGGTCAAGATTTCGCGGGCGGTCTCATAGGCGATCGGGATGCCAGTGTTTCTTCGTTCCAGCGAGGCGAGATACTCCTTTTCGCCGCAGGTGTAAATGCGTTTCCGGCCGGGCGCGCGCCGAGACGCGCGGAGCCTGCGGAGAATGTCGCCCGTGGTTTTCTTGAACGCAGCCGGATTCGTGAAAAAGCGAATGTTGACGGCCATGAAGAAATGGCCGAGCCGATAGGGAACTTTGCGGCCCCGCGCGTCGAGCCCGTCGAGCTGCTTGAGAAACGCGCCATGTTGAAGGGCGGCGGAAAGAATTTCGACAACGGTGGCGTAACCGTAGCCCTTGTAGCCGCCGGTGTCCTCGCCGATTCCGCCGAGCGGGGTGAGCGCGACGCGGTCGGCCACGAGATCGGCGCGCGCCCGGCGGGGATCGGTCCGGGTTCGGCCGCTGCGGTCGATCACCCAGCCGGCTGGCATGACCTTGCCCTCGCGAGCATAGCGCTCGATCTTGCCGCGTTGAGTGATCGAGGTGGCGTAGTCGTTGGTGAACGGGAACGCCTCATCGGTGGGCATCGCGAACACAAGCGGGTTGGTGCCGAGCATGTTCTCGACGCCGAAGGTCGGGGCGATGGAGGGGCGGGCGTTGGTGCCGCTCAGGCCGATCATTCCCGCCCGCGCGGCCAGCAGCGAATAGTACGCGGCGATGCCGTAGTGAGTGGAGTTGCGGGCGACCACCATGCCCAGCCCATAGCGGCGCGCCTTCCGAATAGCCATCTCCATGCAGCGTTTGCCGACCACCATGCCCATGCCGTGGTGGCCGTCCACCACTGCGGTGGCGCGGTGGTCGCGCGCCACCTCGAAGCGCGTCACGGGGCTCTGGATCCCATCCCGGCGGATGCGGTCGTAGTAAATGGTCTTGAGGCGGCTGACGCCGTGGGAATCAATGCCGCGTTTGTCGGCGGTGATGAGGACGTCGGCGCAGACGCGGGCGTCGCGGGCCGGCACGCCCAGGCCCTTAAAGACGTCCGCCATGAATCGTTCCAGCGTATCCGACGCCACCCACCAGACTCGCTCGGCCATGGTTCAATCTCCTCGTTCGACCATTCCGGGTCCCATCGCCATCCATGATAGGACGCGTCAGCGCGAACTGCAATTGAAAACGCGAGAGATTGACGATGGCGGCGTTTTCGCCGATACTGTGACCCATGACCGCTAAGCAATTCTACGATTGGCAAACATCCGGTGGGACCGACGATGTCATGAGACTCGTTGGTGTTCTCGAACGTGTCGACGTGGCGTGGTGTGTGATCGGTGGCATAGCCGTCAACCACTGGGCGGAGCAGCCGATGGTCACCCAAGACGTTGACATTGTCGTTGCCGTGGATGCCGTCGAACGCGCCGTGTCGTTACTGGAAGGGGCCGGATTTCGCGCCGAGCGATTCGCCTGGTCGATCAACTTCAAAGGACGGTCGGCTGTCAACATCCAACTCAGCACTGAGGACTTCTACCGTGACTATCCAACGCGCGCAGTCGCGGCGGACGTTCACGGCATCCTGATGCGCGTGGCATCCCTTGAGGACACGATCAGAGGGAAGATCAAGGCGTGGTCGGAGCCCGAACGGCGGCAGAGCAAGAAGATCAAGGATCTGGCCGACATTGCCCGGCTTGTGGAAACCCACCCGCGCCTCTGGGCAGACTTGCCGGCCGAGTTGAGAGACCAGATTCGGAAGCCTGACTGAGCGCGGACCGAACAACTGTTCGGCATGAGGATATGATGAGACATATTCATGCGGTGTGCTTCTTATGGCTCATAGCTTTATACCTGAATCTTGCGCCGCCCGGACGACCCCACGGCCGAATGAACGCGTCGTAG
>JASEHE010000101.1 GCA_030018915.1 Verrucomicrobiota bacterium | reverse complement strand
CGACGCCGGGCAGGTCGAAACGGGTAGATCGGACAGAAACTGGGTGACTGGAAATTCCATCACGGATTCAGGTCAAGGACAGCGGCGCCGAGACGATCTTCGCGCCCGGCTATCCGCCCGATCTTCAATTCATCATCAAGCAGGCCAAGGCGATCGGCGCGGCCTTCGCGCTGGGTTTCCTGCCATATTTCCTCCGCCACGCGGACCTCAGCGCCGCGGCATGGCTCCCCATGGCTCTGCGTAAGCCGCTCAGCGAGCACAACATGATTCTCTACGCGCTGCTGCTGATCGCGCTGATTCGCCTCGCGCCGGGCGGCATGCTCGGCATGAACGAGCTGCCAGCATGGTTGCGGCGGCGCCAGAGGAACTCCCGTGGTTGAGAAAAGCATCCGCAAAGAGTTCGACTTCTTCTTCGCCGAGGGGCTCTCGAAGAGCTTCGGCGGCGTGAAAGCCGTGGACAACTTCTCCATAGGAGTTGAACGCCCGGGAGACCGTCGGGCTCATCGGCCCGAACGGGGCGGGCAAAACGACGATCTTTAACTTGGTCACCGGGCTGGACCGGCCGGACGCCGGGGAGGTCTATTTCCGGCGCCAGCACATCACCCGCCTGCCGGCCCATCGGATCGTCAACCTCGGCATCTCCCGCACGTTCCAGAACATTCGGCTGCTTGGGCGCCTCTCGGCGCTCGACAACGTCAAGATCGCCCACCACGGCCAGATCGCCTACAACTTTCTGCGCGCCGCGCTGCGCCTGCCCCGGTTCTTCGCGGTCGAGAAGGACATCGCCGGGAAGTCCATGCAGTTCCTGGAACTGGTCGGCATGGCCGACGCCGCCAACCTGGAACGCGCCTGTCACTACTTCCCCATCCTCGCCGAGCGCCGGCGCCGGAAGGCGGGCACTCTTTCCGGGGGCGAACAGCAGATGCTGGCCGTGGCGCGCTGCCTCATGGCCTCTCCCGCCCTCCTCATGCTCGACGAGCCCAGCCTTGGCCTCGCGCCAATGATCCTCGATCAGATCTTCGACATCATCCGCCGGATCAACCGCGAGAATCGCGCGACGGTCTTCCTGGTCGAGCAGAACGCCAACGAGGCGCTCGCGCGCGCCGACCGGGGCTACGTGCTGGAGAACGGGACGATCACACTCGAAGGCGCCGCGAACGAACTCCTCCGCAACCCGCAGGTGATTGAAGCGTACCTGGGCGGATAGACGGGAAGTTGAGTTCGCGTTTTGCCGCGCCGGTCAGCGCCGTGCCGGCAATGGACGAAGACTGGCGTCCGGTTCGTGTCTTCCGCGCTTTCCATTTTATTCCAGGCAGACGTCTGGTACACTCCTCCGCCTGGAAAGGAACCCCCGCATGAAGCCGTTCAAGCCGCTGATCCTGAAATCCGCCGCCCTCCCACAACTCCGCCGGCTCGCGCCCGTCTATCGGCGGGTTCTCCTTGCCGGCGTGGATTGCATTATTGCCCGCTTCCTTCGCAATGGCGACTACCCCTTCATTGACACGAAAATCGATATCTTCACGGGTCGGGACCTGTCCCGGATTGTCGGCGGCGTGGACATCTTCGGCCGCGACACGGTCTATTCCTGGATTCAGAGCCGCGGCATGGAGGCGCTCGCCGGCCACGCGGCCTGGATTCGGACCATTCCACTCCCGGCCGCGCGGAAGAAGCGCTGCCTCGCCGAACTTCACCGCATCCTCGAAAGCGTCACACGCAAGATGGAAGCCATCCGCCGGCGCAACGGCGGCGGCCTCTACTTCTGGATGGACAAGCATGGCCACCCATTCGGTTTCGACTCGCTGGCCCGCAAGATTCCAGTCAAACTCGATCCGGCCGTCGCCACCTTGAGCGACTCGTTCCACGTGAAGGCGCTCGCCGCCGCCGCGGAGTTGATCAAGGACCGCAGCCTCATGAAGGAGGCCCGCCGCTACTTCGCGCGCTGGATTCGCTGCGTCAAGGCCGATCGAGTCCGCTCCGACCAGCAGCCATTTGACCCCAAGAATCCCGTGGGCCACGCGCCGAATCGCAAGTCTCACGGCGCCCGCATGATCACGCTCGGCGGCCTCGCCGTCTATGCCCGGCTTTTCAAGGACGCCGCCTACACGCGCGACGGGATCGAGTTCATCGCTCACATCCTCGATTGCCACGTCAACATCGGCGGCCGCTTTCCGGGGCTCAAGGAACTGGACTTCGTCGAGTATATTGACCTCAATGGGAACCCCTGTCGCGCGGACGGCGACATACTCTGCGACCCCGGCCACGCCATGGAGTTCGTGGGGCTTGCGTTCAAGTTCCTCGCTCAGGCGCGCGGCCGCAAGACCCTGACCGCAAAGCAGCGCTCGGCCATCGCCCGCTACGACGAGATTCTGCCGCGCATCCTGCTTCACGCCTTTGAACTCGGGGTCAACAAGCGCGTCGGCGGGATATGCAAGACGGTGTCGCTGAACCGCCGCGTTCCGCGCGACTCCGACATGCCGTGGTGGAACCTGCCGGAAACCATGCGCGCGGCCATGTTCGCGGCCGGCGCGACGCCCGACGCCAGGGTCCGCGCCGCCTGCCTTGACGTGGCGCGCCGGTGCAGCAACGCCTTTCTCGGCCGCTTCGTTAATCCCAAGGTCCACCTCATGGCCTACCAGACGCTCGACGCCGGGGGCAAACCCGTCAGGACCATTCCCGGCACGCCCGATCTCGATCCCGGCTATCACACCGGGCTTTCGATCATTGATTTCCTGAACGAGCTGCAACGGCAGTCGGTAGTCGGTGGTCGGCAGTCGGTAGTCGGTGGTCGGCGTGAAGAAGGCAGGAGGCTGCGTATGGCTCGGGCAAAGAGTTTCAAGGATCGGGAAGACGCTTGATTCGATGGTGCGGAAGGCCGACCTGTCCTGCCGGTCGAATCGCCGCTTGGAAATGGAATAGGCCGGACATCCCGCCAACCACCGATCACCGACTGCCGACCACCGTTTACCTCGCCAGCACCGACTCCAGCGGGTCCTGACGCGGCCGCGCGGGATCGAGCGCCGAATCAGGGATGGCAACTTCGCATATCTGCCGCCGGCCATCGTGGCAGGAATCCAGGGCCAGAGCCTTCATGTCCGGCCGCCACCGAGGATAGAGGTGGCAGCGCGCCTCGTCGTTCAACGACTGCGGCGAGCCAAACCGCGCGAGTCTGGTGACGCGTCCGCTCGGCGGATACAGAAGACACACGGTCTTCAGGTGGCGCGCGTCCGGCCCGGTTTCCGTCAGAACCAGGCGCCCGTCGGGCGAAAACGCGGGACGCCCGGCCGACAGGGCGTCGTCTTCCAGAGGCGTCGGAATCTCGCCCTCTTCGTCGCGGAACACGCGGTACCGGCGCCCGAGCGCGTTGCGGCAGAACGGATGAACGACCTGCTGCTGGAACCAGTCCGGCTCACCCAGAATGCGGCTGATCCCGAGCACGAGTTCGAGCCGCCCGCCCGCGCTTCTTCGCGTGGCGGCACTCCCCGCCCTGGGCCCGCACCAGGCCACGATCTTCCCGCCGGGGCCCCACGCAAAATCGCCCACGAAACCTTTAGTCACGCAGTAGAGCCCGCCGCCGCTCATCGAGCAGGTGATCAGGTGCGTGTGCGCGCCGCCTTTCTCGAACAGGGTGTGGTGCAGGAAGCCAAGCCGCGTCCCTTCCCGATTGACCTGCAGCCGATCCGCCCAAGTTCCCAGGATGTCCGCCTCGCCGGTCGCGGTCCACTTGCGCAGGTCCGCGTAGGAGATCGTCAGGCGCCGGTCTCCCCGCGCCAAGTTCACGGACCAGACCCCGTCATTGGCCGGCGCGGGCGGGAACGGGCCCGGGGCGGGAATTCTCTCGTATCCGTGCCCGCGCCGGTAGAACCCCAGACGGCCGAAGTCCACGGAAAAGGCTTTTGCGCCGATGGGACTGACACAGTAGACCGGATGCGGCAGGAATCGCCGCGCTCCGCGCCCGACATCGAAGACGAACGAACCAGGCTTTCCCTTTCGATTCGTGTTGCCGACCATGACGTCCTCGTTACCGGGTATCCACTGAGCCATGGCGCCGTCGCGCCAATTCCAGGCGATGGTAGCGGCCAGCGGGCGCCACGCGGAACCGTTCTTCAGATCCACTACCCCAACGACAGCCGCGCCCGGCGGCGAGCGGAGCTCGGGCGGGATCTCGATGCCCAGCAGGTACCGGCCCGACGGCGACCAGGGCTGGCGGTCTCCGGCGCCCACGAAGTGGTGCGCCGGCCCTTCCGTCAGGGCCCGCGCGGCATCGGGGCTGAGCGCATTTCCGGCGATCCGGCGATCCGGCATGTCGTCTTCCTTCTTGCGGCCAAGTCTCGGGACGCCAATCGCACGCAGCCTATGCCAACCCGCGGAATATTTCAAGGCGGCATGCGCCACACAGCTCTTGCGCGCGAAACGCCTTTCTGGGATAGTCGCGTGATTTCATTGATTAGCCGCGTCGCGCGGCACCGGGAGCACGGCTTTCGGGCGGCCATCACCAAGCCCTATGTCCTTCTCGAGCTCCTGGCCGCGATCCGCGGCGCCCTCGGCCTATGATGCGCCCGGGGCGCCGGAATGTGCTTGGCAAACTGGGGGGGCGTGAAAGAGTAACAACAAGGAGTCCATAAGCGTGCAAAAGGAAATCGCTCAACTGCGAAAACGCGTGGCTGAGTTGGAGAAGGAGGCGAAGAGCCGCCACGCCACCCAGGAGTCGCTGCGCGGGACCGAGCAGAAACTGCTCGACGCGAACACGCGACTTTCGAATGCTCTCGTCCAGATCAAGAAGTCCCAGCAGCAGATGATCCAGTACGAACGGCTCATCGCCCTGTGCCAGATGGCGCGCGGCATTTCCCATGAAATGAACAATGCTCTCATGCCCATCCTCGGCTTCAGCGACCTGCTCATCCACAACCCCGAACTCCTGGACAACCGCCAGGATGCCCAGGAAATCTTCGCGGACATCAACGCAGCCGCCCTGCGGGCCACTGATATCATCCGGCGGCTCCGCGAGTTCTACCGCGCCTCGGACGACACGGAGCGCTACTCGATTTTAGACATGAACAAGATCATCGAGAACACGCTGCAACTCGTCGAGCCACGGTGGAAGGAACTGGAAGCGAAAGGGCGCCGGATCCAGGTCCGGAAGGAATTCGAGCCGCTCCCGCCGGTGAACGGCTCGGAATCCCATCTCCGGGACGCGCTGATGCACCTGCTTCTCAACGCGATCGACGCCATGCCCCAGGGCGGCACGATCACGTTCCGGTCCCGTCCGGGGGGCGACTGGATCCGGATCGAGGTGCAGGACACGGGCGCCGGCATGACCGAAGAAGTCCGCCGGCGCTGCTTCGAGCCGTTCTTCACCACAAAAGGGCCGAGCGGCACCGGGATGGGCCTCTCGCTCGTCTACGGGACCTTGCGGCGGCACGGCGGCACCGTCGACATCAAAAGCGTCCCCGGCCAAGGCACGCGCGTGGCGATCCGCCTCCCGCAGGCCCAGAAGGTCCCCGAGCGGGTCGAGCCGACGCCCGAAGTCGCGATCCCGTCTCTTCGGGTTCTCATCGTTGACGACGATCCATGGTCGCGCAGCGTCACTCAGGCCTATCTGAAGAACCGGGGCCACACCGCCGAGACCACGGAGACCGGCGCGCGCGGCGTCGAGAAGTTCCGCTCCGGCGCCTATGACCTCGTCATCGTGGACCGGGCCATGCCCGACATGAGCGGCGACCAGGTGGCCGGCGTCGTGGCGGAGATTCGGCCCGGTATGCCGGTGATCATGCTGACCGGTTTCGGGGAGGTCATGCTTGATGACGGGGAATGCCCTGCCGGCGTCTCGCTGGTCATCGGCAAACCAGTCGCCGAGCAGGGCCTCTTGTCTGGAATCGCGCGGGTCTGGGCGCGCCGGATCGCGTCTCCGCCGCCGGGCAACACAGGAGTCGTCTGATTCGCGCGTCGGTCACAAAGAAACGGCGGGAGGCTGCGGATCCACCGCAGCCCGAAGCGGAGCGCCGCGGAAGCCACGAGGAAATCGAGCGGGTCCTCCGCGAGTTGAGCGAGACCAGGTCCCGCTTCGTCGCCGAGGCATCGCACGAGCTGCGAACGCCCCTGGCCGTTATCCGCGAGTTTATCGCCCTCGTCCACGACGGCATCGTCGGGCCAGTCACTCCACGGCAGCAGGAATGCCTGCAATCGGCGATCCGGAACTGCGATCGCATCACAGCCCTGATCGACAACATGCTGGATCTGGCCCGAATCGAAAGCGGTAAACAGGAATTGCGCAGGGTCAAGGCCGACCTGCGGCCCCTGCTGATCGAATGCCACGGGGACTTCCGTCCGAAGTGCGACGCCAAGAAACAGAGCCTGCTTCTGACCCTCCCGGACAAGATGCCCGCCGCGCATGTTGACCTGCCCAGCATCCACAACATTCTCGTCAACCTGCTCGGCAACGCGCACAAGTTCACCCCGGAGGGTGGTGCCATTCGGCTCGGCTGCGCCGTCGAGGGGCGGTATGTGAGCGTCGTCGTCGAGGACAATGGCCCAGGCATTCCTCCCGAGGAACAGGAACGCGTTTTCGAGCCGTTCTACCAGGTCAACCGCCAGGACGGTCCCGGCGCCAAGGGGACCGGTCTGGGCCTGGCAATCGTGAAGAATCTGGCCCAGATCAACGGCGGCTATGTCTCACTGGAGAGAGCGCCCGGCAAGGGTAGCCGGTTCTCCGTCGCCCTACCCATCTACACGGAGGCGCCGGTCCACAGAATCCTCGTGATTGACGACGACGACGCTGCGCTCAAGATCATCGCCCGCATGCTGGCGCACTCGGGCCTGAATCTGGAGGTCCGCTCCGCCCACGGCGGCATGGAGGCCTTGATCACGGCGGGCGAATTCCACCCGCATCTTGTGATTCTCGACGTCCACATTGGCGACGTGGATGGACAACAGGTTTTGGCGTCCCTCAAAGAGACGACCGAGACCCACGCCGGCAAGGTGCTTATGATTTCCGGCGACGCGGAAGCGCTCGCCAAGACCCGCAAGGCCGACGCTCACCTGAACAAGCCATTCCAGGCCCGCGATCTCATCCGGAACGTTGTGAGCCTGTTGGGAATCGAAAGAATGGCGCGTTAGCCCCGTTTGAGCCCGCCGGGCGGGCGCATCACGGCCCGAAGGGCGCATATTTCACATTCCCGCGCGAAATATGCGGGTTGGCGCCTCATCCGAAGTGACAGCCATGGGCAGCAGTTCCTAAAGCTGGCGGGATAGCGTGCGGAGAGGGGCGCACGTAGAGGCT
>JASEHE010000100.1 GCA_030018915.1 Verrucomicrobiota bacterium | reverse complement strand
CTTTACCCATGACTCCAGCGCGGGCTTGCCCCTTTTACCTCAGCAGGCATCCCGCGGCGGGATGCCTGCTGAGTAGTTACAATGGAAGACCGAATAGACAACACGCCGAATTCTGATCCGGCGCAAACTCGAAGAAGATGACAAAGTGAAATTGACGGACAAGCGATCCGCGGTGGCGCTCGTGAACCGTCGGGCCAGTTCATCCTTCTGCCACTGCGGGACGGGCAGATTCGCGTTGCTTCGCGCAATGCTGTCCCACAGATTCTCCACGATTTGCGCGCGCTCCGGGACGGACAATGTCTCAAGTTCCTGTAGTGCTGTTGTCATAAGGGAATGCCATCCTTTTGGCTTGTGGACAATCCTTTTTCACCCAACGGCGAGTTGAGCCGAGCGGCCGATTGCCTGCCTCCGTTCTTCGCTCTTGCGGGAGCAGGCGAGGCCGTGAGGCTCCAGCGGCTTGGGCGGCGCGGCGCCGGTTAGGCGGCGCGCCGCGAACTCGCCGCTGCGGCGGATCAACAAGGCGCGGGAGCGAAGCTCAACGCCCGCGCTCCTTCGGGTGGGACGATGGATGCCCGAAAGACGCAAGTCGGGTATGGCGGTGAAGAGTCGCGCCGATCGGCCCGGGTAGACGCCGGCCATCTCGTCTAGTACGCAGGCTCAATCCCGCCACACGCCCGGGGCAATCCCAGCCTTGTCTCGGCCGGCATCCGGCGGCGGCGGCGGCTTATCCCATCCCCGCGCGTTCGTGGCCCCGGGAGAGCGCCCCGCAAACCGCTCGAGAAGCGATCGGACGTGGTCCATCTCCGCCTGCGTGAAGCTCAGGTCGTTGGTCGGGTTGCGATTTCGCTCCATGGCATCCAGAATCTTCCCGGGCTCGTGCTGCATGGCCTCGTAGGCGCGCGCGCTGATGCCCATGATCGCCATGACGCGGTCGCGGAAGTACTCCGAAACCGTCCGGACATTGCGCGCGATGAAACGCCAAACGGCGTTTTCGGGGTAGGCATAGAGGTGGACGACAAAGGCCGCCTTGCCATCCGGCGCGCGTTCGCTTTCCAGACGGATGATCGCGATAAAACGTCCGAAGAATCGCTCTCCCTCAGCGACGGTCGTGCTAGAGAACGTGTCGGCGGCCGCGCTGTTCTGAAGCGCGAGCAGATCGCAGTCTTCCTTGTTGACGTTGGTGAAGGTGAAAGCGTTGGTGGCGTTGGGATCGCGACGCAGACGGAATGACGAATCCACCGCCGCCCGGGCTAGGCGAGCAACCAGTTCCACGTCCGGAGCAATCTCCCGAACCATGTCGAAAGCCGCGTCCACACGGCCCGTGACAGGAAGGTAAATAGGATTGTTGTCCAGAATCCGGATGTAGTTGGTGTGCTGCGTCAGGATGGCTCTCAGGGTGGCGGCATGGTCCGCTGCCGGCGGTTCGCCGCCCGCCGCCGAAGCGCCCAGTCCGGCCAGAGTCGGTCCCGCCCAGGATATCCAGGCGCGACAATTGCGCATGCGCGCTCCGTCACTTCCCCTCGCGACATTGATCTTAATAATCACTGCTTCCACGCCGCAATCGGCTCCTCTCGATCCGCCCATTCCGGCGCTGGCGTGAAGATCGCCCGAAAGCCCGGCGTCATACGGAGACGGACCGGCTGCCGGTCCGGCACGAACAGCGCTTCCAGACTTGGGAACCGTTTTAGAACATGCTTCGAGTCGTCCGGCCCCAGAATGAACAGCGGCTTGGACAGACCGTCGGACTGTATCCCGTTGGTTGCCACAAGCGTCACGCCCGCCATGCCTTCGACCGGGCAGCCGGTCCTGGGGTCCATGATGTGCGCGTACTTCCTGCCGGCAACGGTCACGAACCGCTCGTAGTTCCCCGAAGTCCCCACCGCCATGCCGTTCGTGAGCCGAATCGTTCCGAGGACTTCGTCGGTCTTGAACGGATTGCGCACACCGATCGTCCACGGCTCGCCTCGCCACGGACTGCCGCCGACGCGGATGTTGCCGCCCAGGTTGACCATGAAGTTCGTGGCGCCCATGGCGCGAAGCCGATCGTAGCACGCGTCCACGGCATAGCCCTTGGCAATGCCGCCCAGGTCCACGCTCATGCCCGGCAGGGCCAGCGCGGCCGTGTCGTTGCCGAGCGCCAGGCGCCGCCAACCGACCAGCGTGAGCGCGTTTGAGATCGCAGCCCGGTCTGGCAGTTGCTCGGGCGCCCGGCTATTGTTGAATCCCCAGAGCCGGACAACGGGCGCGATGGTCGGGTCAAACGCGCCGTCGCTGGCTTCCGAGTAGCGCAGCGCCTCGCGCAGCACGGCGAGCGTCCGCGTGGCCATCGTCACCACGCCCGCGCCCGCCGACCGGTTCAGCCGCGCGATGTCGCCGTCCGGCTTGAACAGACTCATTTGTTCCTCGATCTCGCCGCAGGCCGCGCGCGCCGCGGCAGTGTATTCGGCGAGCCGCGCCGCCTCGTCAGCCGGCGCCGTAATGCCGGCGAACGTGCCCATCGTCTCCCAGGCGCTCCGAGCCAGTTCCTTTTCCCGGCAGCCGCCGACAGTTAGAAGCGCGAGGCAAACACACGCCACTGCGCCGATTCGGCCGCGAATTCCATGTCGTGTCGAATGTTTCATCGGCGCGCATATTGGACGCTTCCCGTCCAAAACGCAAGAATGGGCCGCAAGGCGTTTCCCTCCGATTTCCGGAATCAGCGCGGTATCTCGGCCCCCGGCTCAAGCGGCGGCGGTCCCATGTCCGGCGGCTTGGCGAGCATTTGGAGGCTCTGCCGCGCGATCATGTCGCACAGCCTGGCCGGCTTGTTGCCCGCATGCCGCCGGCCGCAGTGCGCCCAATAGAGGGCATGGGTCTCCGGCCGCGTCCAGTCCAGCGGGCCGTGGGCCGCCTCGATCTCCTTCATAATCCCTGGGATCAGCGCGTACTCCTTGCGCATCCGCAGGAGCGTGTCCGACTCCGAGGCGAGCCGGTCATAATCCGGCCGCGGCCCGCCCAATAGCCCGGTCATCTCCTCGGCCCATTTTTGCTTGTAGAACGCGTGCGCCTGGTCGGCGCTTTTCCCGATCTTGTGCATGAACAGCCAGGCCAGCTCCGCGTAAAGCTCCGGCTCGCCCGGATTGTGCGCCACGCCTTCGTTGCGGAGCAGTCGAATGCCGTTCTTGACCCAGCGCCACCGGTCCTCGTCGTCCGGCATCATTACGCTGACGTTGTAGGCGAGGTTCCAAGCATGGAATGCCCAGATTTCGGCGGAATGCGGCTCCAGCTTGGTTATCCAGTCGGCCAGTTGCACGAGTTCGACGTAGCGCCCCTCGTCCTGCAAATCGGTCGCGCGCAGCCAGAGCAGGTCGGCGATGAGGCCACGGAACCCGCCAAGCGCCACGGTGGTGAACACAATGACTGGCGGGGCGTTTTCCAGTTCCTCGCCGGCGACGGCGCGGCCGCGCGCGCGTTCGCGCGCGAGCGCCGTGTTCTGCCGGCCTGCCAGCCACAGGCAGGCCAGGGCCGCCGCCACCAGCATCCATGACGCCGCCGTTTTCATGCTGAGCCCTATCTACATCGGCAACGCCAGTTCCCGCCGGCTGAACACCCACGCGCCGAGCGCCCCCATGACGCCCGGATAGATGCCCAGCAGCAGTCCAACGGCCTGGCCGACCGCCGTCCACGGGATCGCCACGCCGTCGGAGAGTGGCTCGAGCGCCTCGAATCGCAGGGCTGGGTCCACCACCAGCTTCAATGCGCCGGCCAGCGACTCGCCGAACTCCGTCATCATTCCGGTCGTCGCATGCCCGTGATGTCCGCATGAGTGAGCCGGCTCGGAATCGGCGCCCAACTCGCGTGTCAGGCCCGCCATCAGCAGCGCGCAGCACACGGAGAACGCCGCCACCGGGAACGACAGGAACGCGCCGGCGGTGAGCCCCAGGGCCGCAAGCAAACCCAGATAGCCGAACAAGAGAATCAGCGCCCGAAGCAGGTTCGATTCGAACGATGCCTCGCGCACACGCAGTTCCAGGTTGCGGCCAATCCGGAAGATCGCCGTATGCGACACGGCCCGGTCGGCATTCGCGAAGGTTACTTCGATCTGCCGGGCGCCGGACGCCTCGGCCGGCACGGGCGCGCTGAACCGATGCGACCCTTTGATATGCCGGCGGATCGAATAACTGAAGAACGCCGGCCAGTGCGGTTCGCCCACCGTGAACGTTCCGGTCACCGGCCGGCGGTCCCCTGCGTACATTGCCAGATCGAACCGGACCGAAAAGACATTGCCGTCCGCCTCCACGCCGGCCAGCGCCTGCGGGAGATCGAAGAGCCAGGTCTTGGATTGGCCGGGCGCCACGGTGGCGCGGGTCACTTGCGCTTGCCGCCCCGCGTAGGCCAGGAGAGTTGCGCGCGGCATGTTCGTGGAGAGCCGGCCGGCCGCGATCAGCCGTTGCGCTTCGCGCTCCACGTCTTCGGCCGTCACGTCCGAACGCGGCAGACAGGGCCGCCGTGCCGTCAGAATCTCCTCCCGAACATCGCGGCGCTCAGCCTCGCTCACCGCCGACCGGTTCACAGTCCAGAGCGCCATGAGCCAGGTCAACACGCCGGCCACGGCCAGGAGCGCCGCGTTCATCGCGAGCAGGCCCACCCACTTGCCGAGCCATATCTCGAAACGGCGGACCGGCTTGACCGCCACAAGCTGAATTTGCCGGCCCTCGATCTCGCCGGCTATCGAGAGACACGAGGCCCAGAGCGTTGCCGCTCCCAGCAGGGCGGCGACGGCCGCCAAACTGTAACGCAGCGTGATGCGCGCGGTCCCGGCCAGCGTGCCGTCCCCCTTGATCGTCAACGGCAGTCCGAAGACGACCACTGGGACGAGGATCAGCAGAATTCCGACGAGATGCGATCGGACGGCCGATCGCGCCGCCAGGACGGCGATTGCGCCTATTCGCCGCGCCATGTCATGAACCCTCCGGAAATCGTCCGAAATCCTTCGGTTACCGCATTGCTGGTTCAGCACCTCTTCAAGAAGGTCAGGCCGGTCAGGAGGCCGGTCTTCTGATTGTCTTCGCCCTCCCAGAAGCGGACGTCCTCGTGCTCGATGGAGACGATGCCGGCGTAATTCCGCTCGGCGAGAATCTGGAACGTATCCACCCAGCGCACGGAACCGAACCCGGGCAGCGTGTAGCGCCAGTGCATCGAGCCCCAGTTCCTCTTCTCCTTGAAGATGGGCGGCAGAACGTTTCCGTACTCGTAAAGGTTCTCCGTGGAGATCTCCGCGTCCTTGGCGTGCATGTGGTACACGCGGTCGGCGAACTCGCGGAGGAACCGAAGCGGGTCAATGCCCATGCGGACCAGGTGCGAGGGGTCGTAGTTCACGCCCATGCGCTTGGACGGGCATTCCTTGAAGAAAGCGCGGTAGCCCTCGGGCGTGCAGCACAGGCCCCCGGGGCCGGGCCAGCCCTCGATGACTAGCCGGGCCCTGTTCCGCTCCAGCGCCGGCGCCAGCTCCGCGAAACTCTCGACCATGTGCCGGAAGTTCTCCCGCCGTGGCAGGTCCGGCTTCTCGGGCAACATGGCGAGAAAGTGATTCATGGGTCCGAACGCCGCGCAGGCGTTGACGTACGCGCTGTTCCTCGCCACCGCGTCCTTCCGCTTGGCCGCGTCGGGCGACAGCATGCCGTCCCAGACCGGCAGGTCCACCGAGCCGACCTTTAGCCCAGCCGCCGCCACGGCCTTGGCCGTCGTGTCGCCGTCCCGGCCGAGGTCAATTGCATCGAACCCTGCGCCCTTGGCCCAGCGAACCATGCCCTCCAGGTCCTTGTGCCAGGGCCAGCGCTCCATGCGCCGAAACCCGATCGGGAAACCGCCGGTTCTTGTTGTGTTCATCGTTATTTGCTTTTCGCCTTGTTGACTTTCAGCATGGCGCGCTTCCGCCAATCCGCCGCGTCTTCGCTCGCTTTCAGGATGATTTCCAGCACGGCCCGGCCTTCCTCCATGGCGCGCCGGGCCGTTTCCATGAGCAGTGGAACCGCCTGCGGTAGGCCCAGAGACCGATGGCCGGGTTCGAGATGTAGTAGATCGTCTCCCCATCCGGCATCGTGTTGAACCCGTCACGGAGCCTCCGCGGATTGTAGCGCCTCAGCATGGTCCTCAGATTCGCGTGCCGGAAACCGACCGCCTCGATTTCCCGGCGGCTGAGGTGTCCCGGGCAGTAGGTGATGGTGAAGCGGCCTTCCGAGGAGCCGTGGATCAGGTGCGCGGCCGCGCTCAGGTTGTTGCGCAGGTCCCGGTTCTTCCTGACCGCCCGGAGCACCGCCGGCGCGCCCACGTAGCCGTATTTGCGGATCAGGCGATCAATTTCCATGTCTTCGCCGAACTCCTTCAGCCCCGGCGCCAGCACGATCAGTTCGCCGCCGTCGGCCATGGCCATGCGCGCGCGGTAGATGCTCTTGTTCCCGAGCCATGTGCTCTTGAACTCGCCGGGATCGAGCCAAACTACGACCTTTCGGAGCGGTTTGTCGAGCATTCGGAAATTCACCCGGAGTGAGAGCGCGGCCGCCAGGCGGAAACACTCGGCGTCGTCGCCAATGAACAGCCCACGAACCACGAGCTTGCCCTTGTGGTCCCATCCGACAACCGTCTGGATGTAGACGATCGGCAAGCGCTTGGCGAATCGCTCGGAGGCATAGTCGAGAACCCGGCGCACCGGCGTGTCGGCCCGGCCCATCATGCGCTCCATTCCGAACACGGCGCCGAGAAAATGGCTCTTATTGATCCCTTCCGGCCCGCCCGTTCCGATGAAGATGTTCTTGTTCTGATTGGCCATTCCGACGACTTCATGAGGGACCACCTGCCCGATGGAGAGAATCAGGTCATGCCCACCCTCGACGAGGAGACGGCCCACCTGGACCGGCCAGCAATAGCTCACGGCGCCGCAGGACGCCTTCTTGATGAACGCGGCCGGGACCGTGCCCAGGGTCGCCACGCCCTTGCGCCAGTCGTGAACGCGAAACAGATCGAGCGGCACGTTGCCGAACATCTCGCGAATCTGCTCCGGGGTCATGGGCGAGTGCGTGCCGAGCGCGGGCAGGACATCGGTCAACGCCTTGCCGTAGAACTGCCAGGCATAGCGGGCGAGTTCGCCGGCGCGCGAATGGAACCGCGTGAAATCTGGAGGAACGACCAGAACTCGCTTCCGCGGGCCCAGCTTTTTCAGCGTTTGAAATACCGCCTTCTTCAACTCCGCGGCGCTGATGGCGTCTTGTTCCGAACCCCGCTTGAAAAGCAACATTGGCGCTTTTCCTTCCTGGTTCCCCTCCACCCACTAACGCGGCCATGATAGTCCCGGGACCGGAGGGAAGACAAGGCTGTTCAGCGTCTACCCCATTCGTTCCTCACGGCTGTCCCGGCAATACGGATTGCGGGCGAAGCCGGAAGCCCTCGCCGGCATCGGGGCCACCTTCTCTTCCCGCCGAGTGGCGGGCCCTATTCCGGGCGGTGGTGATGTCCGATACTTCCTGTAAAAGTGGAGAAGGTGTAACCTCCTGAAAAGCA